>CAZZWG010000184.1:0-4371 GCA_964657685.1 Verrucomicrobia bacterium Tous-C9LFEB
TACCGGCTACTCCCAAACTAAGACTTCTCCGGATCCGGCCGCAGCTTCTTCAACTTCTGCATCCCCGCCTCAAACGGATGCGTCATCAACTCACCCGCCCGCGCAGCAAACTCCTGCAAAGGCGCCGTCTTTGTATGCGCCTCCAACGCCTCTTCCGAAATCCACTGCTCATAAAACATAAACGTCGAAGGATCGTCCGCAACCTCATGCAGCTCATAACTGATGTTCCCAGGATCATGCCGCGACCCAGTCACAAGGCTCACCAGAAACTTCTTCAACTCATGCTCTTTCCCCGGCTTCGCCTTCGCCGTATAAAGCAGCACCACACCATCCGTACTCTCTGCCATGCAATCGTCTCCAATGCGTACGCCCTTGAAGGATGATGCGGCACCACGCCGCGTTGTCCGCAGCAGTCTCCCGGCGTAACCGCAGGCCTCAACACCTGCTCTTGGAGTATCTGTCTCGTCAGGGCCCGGCTTCACCCAGGCCATAAACGCCCCGTCTGCGCGACGGCTTCAGCCGCGGGGTAAGATCTTCGGACCAAAGCAACCGTCCCCAGCCTCTCCAACCTCCGAATCCGCCGCTCGAACCACCGCAGAGCTCCACCTGAGATGAACCAAGCACCACGCACCACGCACAACCACAACCCCCAACGTAAAATGACATTGAAGGAGCGCCGCATGCCCACCTCACCCCAACCATCGCGCGCAATCGCCGCTTCCGCAGCCTTCCACGCCGGCCTGCTCCTTCTCCTAACCGCCCACCTCGCCCACCCACCCCGCATCGCCGAAGTCAAAATCCCCGGCACCGCCCACGGCAACACCCTCCTCACGTACTACGCCCCTGGCACCCTCATTCCCCAAAAAGGCGGCGGGCCGCCAACTCCCACACACGCCGCTAAGGCCGTAACCGCGCCCAACCCCATCGCCAAACAACCCGCTCCCCAACCTCTCCCGCAACCCGCCGCCAGCCAGGGCACCGCGGCCTCCGCCGAAAGCGGCCTGGGCCAGGGCGACATGCGCATCGCCCTCCCCATCAATCACCCCGACCCAGCCCCCAACCTCGCCTCCCTAAAACCCGGCTCCGGCGGCGACGTCATCCTCGACGCCGTCATCGACGAAACCGGCCACATCACCAAGCTCACCGTCCTCAACAGCCTCGGTCCCACCATCGACCAAAACGTCATCGCCACCGTCCAGGGATGGCTCTTCACCCCCGCCACCCTCGACGGCAAACCCGTCCCCAGCGGCCAGGAACTCCACTTCCACTACCAGCGCAAAGACACCGCCGCCTGACCTGCACAGCATCACGCTCTCGGCCAGGAGCGAACTACGCTGTCCGCGATGCCAACACGAGAAGGGTGAGGCTTCAGCCCCACCCTAGAAACCCGTAGAAGAAACCCGGCTTCAGCCGCTAAGGTCAGTCTGGCAATGCTGCCTCATCCGGCAGAAGCCCATCGCATCCCCGCACCCTTGCAAAGGATCACCTGAGGTCCGGGCCTTCACCCCCTACCTACTTCTTCGCCGCCTCAATATCAAACTCCATCTTCACATCATCCCCCAACATGGAATCTCCACTCGCCAGCGTCCCATTCCACGTCAACCCAAAATCCTGTCGATGCAACGTCGTCGCAGCCGTAAACCCCCGGTGCGGCAACTTGTCCATCCCCACCTGCTCCTTGCTCGGCGTCTCCAGATGCAACGTCACAGGCTTCGTCACGCCATGCAGGGTCAAATCCCCCACCACGTCATAACCTTCACCCGTCTTGCTGATCTTCGTGCTTTTGAACGTCGCCGCGGGGAACTTCGCCGTATCGAAGAAGTCCGGACTCCGCAGGTGCCCATCCCGCGCCGCCACGCCCGTATCCACACTCGTCACATCAATCGTTGCCACCACGGACGACCCCGTCAGGTTCGCCGGATCCAGATCAATCGTCCCCTCCTTGATCGCAAACCGCCCATGCACCGTCGAGATCCCCATATGCTTGATCCCAAAATCCACCTGGGAGTGCGCCGGATCAATCGCATACGTCGCATGCTGCGCCATCCCCTGCGCACCCGCTAGAAAAACCACCGCCAGGAAAGCCGCCGAAGAAGATCGTAAAAGGGTCGTACGCATAAACAAGTCCTTTCGATTTGGGCGCGCACAGAAGTGCCGGGCGAGCCAATCTCACCCTAAAACCTTCCAATCTCGCAGCCCGATGACTGACTCAAAGATGTCCCAAATCCACGCACGGTGCAAGAAAAAAGCGGACCGAAGCCCGCTTACTTTCCGGTAACTGGTTACACCGCGGGAACTTACCTACCGCCCCAACACCCGCGCCATCGTCTCCCCAATCTCCGCCGGCGACTTCACCACATGGATCCCCGCTTTCGCCATGGCCTCCATCTTGCTCTCCGCCGTTCCCTCACCACCAGAGATAATCGCGCCAGCATGACCCATCCGCCGTCCCGGAGGCGCCGTCTGCCCCGCAATGAATCCCACCACAGGCTTCTTCACATGCGCATTGATAAACTCCGCCGCAAGCTCCTCGTTCGTCCCGCCAATCTCGCCGATCATCACAATCGCCTCGGTATCAGGATCATCATTCAGCAGCCGCAACGCATCCACATGCGTCGTCCCCACAATCGGGTCCCCCCCAATCCCAATCGCCGTGGACTGCCCAATCCCCAACTGCGTCAACTGGTGCACCGCCTCATACGTCAGCGTCCCCGACCGCGAAACAATCCCCACCGACCCTTCCTTATGAATCCGCCCCGGCATAATCCCAATCTTCGCCTTCCCCGGAGAAATCACCCCCGGGCAATTCGGGCCAATCAAGGTAGAAGACCGATGCTTGATCGCATCCCACGTCTTCACCATGTCCAGCACCGGGATCCCCTCCGTAATACAAACAATCAAAGGAATCCCCGCATCCGCCGCCTCCAAGATTCCATCCGCAGCAGCCGGCGGCGGCACAAAGATCACAGTCGCATTCGCTCCCGTTGCCTTCACCGCCTCCTCAACAGTATTGAAAACAGGCCACCCCTCATGCGTAGTCCCACCCTTCCCGGGCGTAACTCCCCCCACCACCACAGTCCCATACTCCGCACACCCCTTGGCATGAAAAGTACCCTCACGCCCAGTAATTCCCTGCACAATCAGCCGCGTATTCTTATCAACCAGTACTGCCATGATATGTTCTCCTCTTGAAACAGACTTTATTGAAGTTCTTCTGTGCAGTTCGTCCCACCACTCGGATCGAACCAGACTGTCCCAATTTCGCTGGTGCAGTACCCGCGCCAACCCCCTAGTCCAAAGCGCTCCGGCGTAGCTATGACTGTGTACCCGATGATCCGCCGCGCTTGCCGCGGCGCAACGATGCACCTCATGAAAGTGTAGTGGTATCCGGGTCCGCGTCCGAGAGCCAGCGACGATCGGCTCGAATCCCGGTATCCCGCTTTCACGAAGATGTCCGGGTCGTTTCCTACCAGGCTGTGAAAAGAGCAGGTAAAGCCCTCAATAGGATGACTTGCCCTATATTCCCTCTCAGCCAAGTTGATTTGCCTCATCGTGTTCATCGCTGAGGTGTTGATCACCAACAAGTGAATCCACCACACCCAACGCGTCACACCCCAGCAAAGCAGCGCAGCGACGACTGCCGTCAAAAAAAGTGTTGTAATGGAAGGTCGCCTCATAACTCCTCATACCGCCCCCAAACACCGCGCCAACTCCTCAAAATCCTCCTCCTCAAACTCATAACTTCCCCTCAGCATCCTCCTTAGCCCGCATCACAAAATAAGTCCGCAAACCACTTAGCCGCAGCCTGCAAATCCTCATTGTGCGCAGCCACTATCAACACCTCCTCCGGCCTCATGCCCACAAACTCCACTGCCCCCTCATACATAGCCGCCGCAGGCTTATACGTCCGAAACATATCCGCCCCAAACACCACCGACCACCCGCCACGCTTTCACCACAGCCGCCCAATCCGCCGCAACCCCTGCCTCCGCCCCAATTCGCAGCGCATGCAAAGCATCTGCGAGCCCGGGAGCGTCTTCTCGCCTGCCGTTCCAAAATCATTCAATGCAGAAGCTGACAGTTTGGAGCCATCTCTTTCGAGTGGAAACGGGCCGAACGTCTCAAAAGCGTTCATTCAGGTCCGGACTCCCTAGCCCTTCGCCGCCGCAACCACCAGATCAGCAGCTTCCTTCATCGTCGCCCCAATCTGAAACTTCAACCCAGACGACGCAATAATCTCCCGCCCCTCTTCAACATTGGTGCCTTCAAGCCGCAACACGATCGGAATCCCCACATTCAACTTCTTAGCCGCCGCGACAACAGCCGTAGCCAAAACATCCACCCTCAGAATCCCACCAAAAATATTGATAA
>CAZZWG010000184.1:4381-6665 GCA_964657685.1 Verrucomicrobia bacterium Tous-C9LFEB
AAAAATTGCCTTCACGTTCTTATCACTCAACAAAATCCCAAAAGCATTCTCAATCTGCTCCTGGTTCGCCCCACCCCCCACATCTAAAAAGTTCGCCGGCGACCCACCCGCATACTGAATAATGTCCATCGTCGCCATCGCCAACCCCGCGCCATTCACCATGCAGGCAATATTCCCATCCAGCTTGATGTAGTTCAGCGAAAACTTCGAAGCCTCCACCTCCAGCGGATCCTCCTCCGCCAAATCCCGCAGATCCTTCAAATCCTTATGCCGAAACAGCGCATTATCGTCAAAGTTGATCTTGCAATCCAGCGCCGCCAGCTTCCCATCCTTCGTCGTAATGAACGGATTAATCTCCATCAACGTAGAGTCCGTCTCGATATAGGCCTTATACAAGCCCATCATGAACCGCACAGCCTCACCGATCTGCGCAGGCGCCAACCCCAACTTAAACGCCAACCGCCGCGCCTGGTAAGCCGCCAGCCCTAACGCCGGATCAATGACCTCCTTATAGATCGCCTCCGGATTCTCCTTCGCAACCTCTTCAATCTCCATCCCGCCCGCCTGCGAGGCCATAAACACAACCTTCCCCGAAGCCCGGTCCAGCACAATCCCCAGGTACAGCTCCCGCGCAATCGCCGACCCGGCCTCCACCAGCAACCGCCCCACCTTCTGCCCCTGCGGCCCCGTCTGGTGCGTCACCAACTGCATCCCCAGAATCGCCTTCGAGTGCTGCTCCGCCTCCGCCCGGCTCTTCGCCAGCTTCACCCCACCGCCCTTGCCACGCCCCCCCGCATGGATCTGTGCCTTCACCACCACCACCGAGTTCCCCGCCCCAAACAGCTGCCCCGCTGCCGCATCCGCCTCTTCAAACGACACCGCAACCTGCCCATCGGGCACGCTCACGCCATAACGGCGAAGAATCTCTTTAGCCTGGTACTCATGAATCTTCATGCACACTCCTGCTTCTGTCTAAGCTTCAAAATCCCGCGGCGTTCGCAGCCATCCTAGCGACCCGCACAAACCCACCGCAACCAACCTCCGGCGATAATCGCCAACCTCGTCCGAAAGCCCCGAACCCACCGCTCAGTAGCTCGAAACTCAAACCTCAGCACCAACCCCACCCGCCAACACCTCCACAGCCCCACGCGCCCTCAGATCCTCAGCAACGCCCTCCCCAAACTCCACCGCGCTCACCCCCCGTGGCGCCTTCCGCACCACATGCACCACCGCCTCCCCATCCGGCGCCACCACCATCGCATGCAGATGCCACGCCTCATCCACCGCATGGCAATACGCCCCTAGCGGCAAATTACATCCACCCCCCAGACCCGCCAGCACCGTCCGCTCCGCACTCGTCGCAAACGCCGCATCCGCATCATGCAACACGTGCAAAGCCTCCAGCACCCGCCGCCGGTGCCCCGCCCCATCCTCCGCATTATCCTCCCCCGCCAGCATCTCCAACCCCAAAGCTCCCTGCCCCGGCGCCGGACAAACCTCATCCACCGCAAACCGCTGATGCACGTGCTCCGTCCGCCTCAATCGCTCCAGCCCCGCTGCCGCCAACACCAGCGCATCTGCCTCGCCCTCAGCCCACTTCCGCAGCCGCGTGTCGATATTTCCCCGCATCTCCACAAACTCAATATCCGGCCGCAACGCCAGCAACATCGCCTGCCGCCGCGGACTCGTCGTCCCCACCCGCGCCCCCGCAGGCAAAGTATGCAACCCCCAATACTCCTCACACACAAACGCATCCCGCGCATCCGCCCGCTTCGGCACCGCCGCCAGCATGAACCGTTTATCCAACTGCGTCGGCAGATCCTTCAACGAGTGCACCGCCACATCAATCCGCCCCGCCACCAGCGCGTCCTCAATCTCCTTAATAAAAATCCCCTTCGCATCCAGCGGCGTCCCGTCCTCAAACCTCTCCGGTGCCACAAACGACGGATCCTGCATCCGGTCCCCCGTCGTCCGGATGACCTCCACCTCCACCGCATGCCCATGCCGCCGCAACTCACCCGCAACATGATTCGCCTGCCACAACGCCAACTGCGACCCACGCGTCCCGATCCGAATAGCCTGATGACTCATCGCAACAGAATACCCCTCCAAAGCAAAAGCCCCGCTTCACGCGAGGCCTCTGCCCTGATCCCAACACACCTACCGCAAACTCTTCTTGCCCACCGTCTTCTTGGTCACTGCCTTCTTCGTCGAAGTCTTCTTCGCAGCAGATCCCTTGACCGCCACCTTCTTCGCAGAAGTTTTCTTCGCAGCCGAAGCCGTC
>CAZZWG010000185.1:0-565 GCA_964657685.1 Verrucomicrobia bacterium Tous-C9LFEB
CTGCTCACATCCGCAATATGCACCTGCAGCTCGCTGTTGCCGTTCTCCAGCGTCCTCACCAGCACCGCATCATCGAAGTCCTTCGCCGTCTCTCCATCGATCGTCACAATCGGCAGCCCGCGAAAGTCCTCCCGCTCCGCCAACTCCGCCGGGGGCAGGGAAGCGACATTTTCCTTCGCCCGCTCCTCCGCCTCCGCCAGCACATGCGCCGGAAACGTATGCGGAATCGCATGCTTCCGGATAACGATCTCCACATCCACCCCAAAGGCATCCGGCGCCCCCAAAACCTCGATCACGCGTCCCTGCGCCGGCCGCCCAGGCTGCGGAAACGAAAGGATCTCCACCTCCACCGCCAGCCCCTCCAGGTCCAGACCATCCTCGGCATCGCCCGCGCTTCGGTGCCCCTCGCGGGCACGAGAGACCTCCTCCCCCAAGGTGCGGTTCTCCGCCTGGACCTCCGCATTCACCCGCTCGTTCCCCGGCGCAATCGCAATGGGACCACCCACCCGCTCATCCCACGGCTGCACATAGTTCCCGGAGACAAGCTCAAACCCCTCACGGTCCC
>CAZZWG010000185.1:575-6662 GCA_964657685.1 Verrucomicrobia bacterium Tous-C9LFEB
CGCCCACGCCCGCCCGCCGCACGCCCTGCCCACCCGCGTGCATAGTGAAAAATCCCAACAACCGTCGTGTTCCGCCGTGTCAAAACCCGCGCAATCCGCCCCGAACGCCGGCCATCCCGCCCTACCGCCTCCTCATCCACCAGAACAACATCGCCATGCATGGCCCCATGCAGCGCATTCGGAGGAATAAAGATGTCCTCAGCCGGCTTCCCGGGCGAAACTGCCCCCTTCGAAGCCTCGGGACGAACAAAGCCATAGCCGTCCCGGTGCAACTCCAGACGCCCTGAAGCGTATCGTGTAAGTGAACCAGCCAAAAGGGTTGCCTGACGCACCCTGGGCCGTTCTGTCGGCGCGCCAAGGGTACTTTTGGCACTATTCACCCCGCCGCCCGCCTCTTCAGCCTTCCTTGGAACCGCCCAAAGCTCGTCCTCTAACAGCCGCAACTCCCCCCGGGCTACCATCCTCCCGAGCTGTTCCAGCAAAAGGCGCCGGTCCCTGCCCCCACCCAGGCCCATCTCTCGAACCAGCTGTTTATACCCGGCTTTTCCCCCGGCCGAGCGCGCAATGCGAGAAACAATCTCGCGGTCCGAAACCGTCTGTGCTGGACGACTCATGCTCCATCGAGCATACGGCAGACATACCTGTCACCGTCACATCAGTCACAAGCCAGGTACATCGTTAGTTCGGTTACTTTAGTAACCAATCTGGCTGTATGTAGCGCTATGTCACGCAATCTTATGGATTTGCTGTCGACTCTAGCCTACTTTCACCACATCGGGGATGTCCACCACACCTCGGGGTCACACGATACAACTTAGGAGCCACTCCCATGAAGAGCCTTTCCGTCCGCCTCTCGGTCCTCGCCCTCGCCCTCACCGGTTTCGCCGCCTCCACCGTAGTCTCCCGCGCCGCCTCCCACAAGGCCGCCACCCCCACCGTCGTCGCCATGGGCACCACCCCGGTCTGCATGTGCATGCCTCGTGACCCCTCACACTGCGGCCTCGACTAAGCGACACTTCTCCGTCACCTCGTAAACCTTCATCCTCGCCGCCACCCGATGCAACTTAGGAGTCACTCCCATGAAGAGCCTTTCCATCCGCCTCTCGGTCCTCGCCCTTTCCCTCACCGGCTTTGCCGCCTCCACGATCGTTTCTCGCGCGGCCTCCCACAAGAACGCCCCGACTGTTGTTGCCATGGGAACAACCCCGGTCTGCATGTGCATGCCTCGCGATCCGTCCCATTGTGGCCTGGACTAAGACTAAAGTTGTACTTGTGATTCACCCACACGGCCTGTAGCCTTATCTCCACAGGGAGATGCCGTGAATACAAAAGCGTTGCTAGAGATGTCGATGTTCGTCGAGGCAGCTGTAAGCCTGATCGTCCTCTCCATAATGATGTACCGCCGCGCTTTCCGAATCTTTCCTCAACTGGGTATGTATCTCTGCGTCCAGGCGATCGCTGTTTCGGTCTCCATCACCCTGATGTTTTTTCGCAAAGCTACACACCTGGAGGTCGGACAGGCCTACAACGTTCTGTTCGCAACGGGATGGCTTTCAAGCTTGCTGGAGATTGTGCTCCGCGTCTTCATCGTCTACTCCGTATTCGCTGAGGCGATGAGACCGTTCTCAGGTCTCCACAAGGCTGGCAAAATCGTCTTCCTGTGGGCCGCAGTTGTTTCAGGGTTGGTCGCCCTTGCACTCGTATCAGGACCCCAGGTCCTTTCCAGCAGGGAAGCCCTGACAGAGGTACTCGGACGTCTGCAGCAAGGGTTGAGCGTTCTTACACTTTGCCTCCTCGTGCTGGTCTGTTTCACCGCGCGGCCTCTTGGCCTGACCTATCGGAGCCACCTTTTTGGCGTCAGTCTCGGTCTCGGGGTAACTGCGTCCGTAGAGCTCGTGCAAATGGCATGGGTGACGACCTCCAGCGGTCATTCCGTGTACTCCCCCATCTACCTCTTCGCTTCCACCGGCTTCTGTGTAGCCCTCCTCGTGTGGGGAACCTACTTCGCCCTTCCAGAGCCAAAGCGCCGCATGATCCTTCTCCCCACCACCTCCCCCTTCTTCTTCTGGAACCGCATCTCCGAAATCCTCGGTGACGCCCCCGGCCAGGTCGCCGTAGCCGGTTTCACCCCCGACATGCTCGCCCCCGCCGAAATCGAAATGCTCACCGCCGCCACCTCCTCCGAGATACCCGACGCGGCCCCCGAGCCCCGCTTCGGCTTCTCCGAATCCTCCTTCCTCCCCGAACTCCCCAGTGTCCGCCAGCCCTTCATGGCCCTTTAGCCCGCGCGGGCCCCATGGAGCCGGTTACCCACATCCTCACAGGCGCCTGCCTCGCCCGCACCGGCCTCAACCGCCGTGCGGCCTACACCACGGCCGCCATGGCCATCGCCGCAGAATTCCCGGATATCGACACCCTCTGGGGCATACGCGGCCCCATCTCCAGCTTCCAGCACCATCGCGGCATCACCCACACCCTCCTCGGCCTTCCCTTCGAAGCCGCCCTCCTCCTCGCCCTCTTCTACGCCTTCCACCGCTGGCGCGCCCGCCACCTTCCAGCCAAAATCCGGAAAACCCCAGCCCCCACACGCTGGCCCATCCTTTACGCCTTCATCCTCCTCGCCCTCCTCAGCCACCTCCTCCTCGACTTCACCAACAACTACGGCATCCGCCCTTTCTTCCCCTTCAACCCCCACTGGTACGCCGCCTCCATCGTCTTCATCGTCGATCCGCTCCTCCTCCTCTTCCTCCTCGCCGGCCTGCTCCTCCCCAGCCTCTTCGCCCTGATCAGCCAGGAGGTCGGTGCCCGCCGGCCCTCTTTCCGCGGCGCCGGCTGGGCGCGCGCCGCGCTCGCAGCCGTCCTCCTCCTCTGGCTCGTCCGCACCTGGCAACACAGCACCGCCCTCGCCCTCGCCGGCACCCAGACCCTCGAACGCGCTGCCCCCGACACCTCATCTCCCGAAGCCGCCCCAAACCAGACGCTCACCCCGCAGAAGATCATCGCCAACCCCGATCCCCTCAACCCCTTCCGCTGGTACACCGCCATTGACTTCGGCCCCGCCTACCAGCTCGGCACAGCCAACACCCGCGCAAACGCGCTAGCCACCACCGAAACCCTCAATAAGCCCACCGCCGACCCCTACGTTCAGGCGGCAAAAGAAAGCCACCTCGGGCGCGCCTACCTCGACTGGTCCAGCATGCCCTGGCTCTCCTCCGACGAAGGGACGTTCGCAGATTCTTCGGGCCTCCCAAACTCGTCCGGCCTCTCAGACCCAAAGAACCCGGAAGTCACCGTCCTCTTCGAGGATCTACGCTTCATGGGCGCATCCCCCCTGCTCCACCGCGGCAACAGCACCCCTCTCACCGGAATCGTCGTCCTCGACCGTGCAAAACACGTCCTAGAACAGGGAATCGACGGCCGTTTCGAGCGGTAAGCGCTCTGCATTCCACTCCGAACCCAAAATCCATCGCTTACAATCCAGACAGCGCTCCCGCGACATCAGCCTTCCGTCGCGACGCCCGTCCACTCGCTCACAAGAGGCTCCATGCTCGCCTATCTGGTTCTTTTGCTCGCGGCGCTCAGCCGTCTTCTGCCTCATGCCCTGCACGGTATCGGCCTCAATATCACCGCCGTCAGTGGCGGCCTCCTCTTTTTCGGATCACGCCGCCCCCGCTGGCAGGCCGTCTCCGCCATCGCCGTCATGGCCCTCACCGACGTCTACCTGACCACCCGCGTCTATCTTTACCCCTTCCATGTGCGTTCCTACCTCGTCACCTGGATCTGGTACGGTGTCGTCTGCCTGCTCGGCAGCGGCCTTTTGCGCCGGGTCACCCCCTTGCGCGTCATCGCCGCCGTCTGCGCATCCGCCACGGGCTTCTTCGTCCTCAGCAACTTCTTCGTCTGGCTCGGAAGCGGCATGTACCCACACAATTTCGCCGGCCTCTTCACCTGCTACACCGCCGCCCTGCCGTTCTACGGCAACGATCTTGTCTCCACAGCGCTCACCGCCGGCGTCCTCTTCGGCCTTCCTGTCCTTGCCGCGAACATCGTCCGGAATCTGCAACCCGCCACCGGCAACCATCCGCTGACCTAAGCAGATCCAGCGATGCCCAGCGACCGCCGGCAGTGACCTCGCTCTGGCTTGACCCTCGCCCGGCATAGCAAACGCCCGCGAGCCACGGTACGCTGACTCCCTTTGCGAGCCGAAGGTCCTTGACACAAAGCCTGAGCCGACAGCCCAGGCTGACCACGACCAAGGCCTGCAAGCCCGGCACGAAGAGTTAGACCGCCTCTTCCTCCACCGGCAACGCCACCCCCCGCCGCCGGTCGAATACCTTCCGCAATACATAAACCAGCAGGCAGAGCCCCGCAAACAGCGCAGTCCCAACCACAACGCCCGCATGCCGGTGCATCGCATGGCGCAGGCTATGCGCCAGCGTCGGTCCAAACCAGATCGTCAGCAGGGAGCACACCACAAACTGCACCATCTTCCCCGCAAAGATCGCCGTCGCAAACGGAACAGCCTTCATCTCAAACACACCCGCGGCAAATTCAAACAGCTTCAGCGGCGTCGGCGGCGGCAACATCGCGGGAATCATGATCGCGAAAAACTCCTGCTTCTCGAAGCGGTCCCGCAACCGCTCGTAGCGCTCCCGGTTGATGCGCTTCAGCAGAAACAGCTCTCCACCCGCCCTTCCCACAAAAAACGGCACCAGCGCGCCCACCGCCGAGGCCGCCGCCGCTACCACGCAATACAGCAGAAATTTCTGATGGTTGTTGGCCACATAGCCAATCACCACCCCGTCCATCGAGACAGGGATCGGAATCAACGCCGAATCAATCAGCGCCAGTCCGCCCACGCCCCATACCCCCAGCGGCTTCATCGCAGCCAGCAGAACGGTGGAGACCTTATGGAGAAGTGCAATGGGACCAAGCTTCACAACATCTAAGTTTACGTGAACCCGCCACGCGCCGGAGTTCAGCCCCGCCCAGCACCCCAGACCGGCCCATGATCTGTCCGTCCCGCCAGCAGGTCCAGCGCATGCGGAAGCAAAGGCACAAGCGTTCGTAGACCACTTGCCGCCCCCGCCGGACTTCCCGGCAAATTCACGATCAGTGACCCCCCCGCCACCCCGCACACACCCCGCCCCAGCACCGCAAACGGCGTCTCCCGCACACCCTGCTGCCGCAATAGTTCCGCAAGGCCGGGAACCATCCGCTCGCACACCGCCAGCGTCGCCTCCGGTGTGTTGTCGCGAGGCCCCAGCCCCGTCCCGCCAGTGGTAACGATCAACGCAACCCCCGCCATCACCAGTGAACGCAAGTGCTCGATCAGGATAGGTGTATCGTCGGGCGACAGGATTCGGTCCACAACCGAAGCGCCCTCCGCCTCCAGCACCTCCACCACCGCCGGTCCCGAACGGTCCATCTGCGTTCCGGCGAAACAACGGTCGCTCGCCGTCAGAACGGCAGCACTTCGGCCTTGCAGCGAGGGAGCGGGCACGCAGCCCAGAATAGCCCACTCGCGCCCCAGCCGGGTCATACCCACCCCGCCACGGAGATGAGAGAATCATCCTTGGGGCAGATAGCGCCTCCGGAGCCGCAACCTTCGTCCGCGCGCCTCCGTCAGAGACTCAGCGCCTCATGCCACCCATCTCCCCCACGCCCACCGAAGATCAACAACTCGAACCGAGCCCGCCCGAAGATGCAGGCATAGGCAAAAACGGCGATCCGCAAGTGGACGGCTCCTTTTCCGTCGACGACCAGGATCCTGATCGCCCCGTCTCCTTCATCCCTCACATCTCCATCAAGAACACCGCCCGCCTCCATCCCCTTCGTATCCGGACAGGCCGCTATGGCGAGCTCGAGGAGCACGAACTCGTCACCCTCCTCGACACCCTCGAGGATGAGCGCGCCCGGGCTCGCTTCCGTGAATCCGTCTATATCTCCGTCTTCGTCTGGCTCGCCGTAGCCCTGGTCGTTCTCTTCGGCCCCAGGTATCTCTGGCATGCTCCTAAAGTGGTCCTTCCGCAGGACGTTCTTCGCGACCGCGAACTCACCACTCTCACCGCGCCCACCCTCACCGCG
>CAZZWG010000186.1:0-6628 GCA_964657685.1 Verrucomicrobia bacterium Tous-C9LFEB
CCCATTCAGATAATTCCCTGAATAAAACTGCACCCCCGGCTCCGTAGTCTCCACGGTCAACCGCCGCCCACTGCCCGGGTGCACCGCCGTAGCCGCCGCCTTCAACCCACCACTCTCCCCGCGCAGCACAAAATTATGGTCATACCCTTTCCCATTCACCAGCTGCGGATGCGTCTCATGGATCCGCTCCCCAATCCCTCGCGCCACCCTGAAATCAAACGGCGTCCCCTCCACCGAATGGTGGCTCCCCAGAGGAATCGCGTTTCCATCGATCGCCGTAAAGGCATCCGCCTCCAGCTTCAGCTCATGATCCAAAACCGTAGCGCTACCCTCACCCGCAAGACTCCAATACGCATGATTTGTCAGGTTCACCACTGTCGTCGCATCCGTCATCGCCTCGTACTCCAGCACCACCTTCGCCCCCTCGAGCCGGTACCGCGCCGTTACTGTCAAATTTCCCGGAAAACCCTGGTCCCCATCCCGGCTCTCCACCGTAAACTCCACCCCATCCGCGAGCGCACGCCCCACCCAGTTCCGGTGCCACAGCCCATCCGCCCCACCATGCAGCGTGTTCGCCCCGTCATTCACATCCAGCTGGTAAGCCTTCCCCTCCAACTCAAAACGCCCTCCCGCAATCCGGTTCGCGTACCGTCCCACGGTGCACCCCAGAAACGCCGTCTCCTCCACGTAGGGCTCCAGCGCCGAAAAGCCCAGCACCACGTCCTCTACGTTGCCCGCCCGGTCCGGAGCCAGCAGGGAAGTCACCCGCGCCCCAAAACTCAGCACCTCCAGCACCAAAACCTCATTGGCCAGGGTAAAACTCTCGGCAGCTGACCCATCCGGGGTGATCCCCCAGGGGCGGCGCGTCACAGTAACAGCAGAACTCGGCATAGGAAGGGTCCTCAATCAGGGTTTAAGACGCGCCAAAAACGAAAGGCCCTGCCTTCGCAGAGCCTCCCCATCCTATGCTGATTCGATTTACTTCAACTCATGCCCGGCAAAGAAGTAGCCAATCTCAAACGCAGCCGTCTCTTCCCCGTCAGATCCATGAATCGCATTCTCCTCAATGGAGTCCGCAAAAAGCTTCCGCAGCGTCCCCTCTTCCGCCTTCGCCGGGTCCGTCGCACCCATCAGCTTGCGCAAATCCGCAATCGCATTTTCTTTCTCCAGCACCATCGGAAACATCGGTCCGGACGTCATGAACTGCGTCAACGAATTGAAGAACGGCCGCTCCTGGTGCACATAGTAAAAGCCCTTCGCCTGCTCGGCGGTCAGCGAAAGCTTCTTGATCGAAACAACCTTGAACCCGGCCTTCTCAATCTGGGCAAGAATGGCGCCGGCCAATCCCTTGCGGACGGCATCCGGCTTAATAATGCTGAAAGTACGCTGTGACACAGATCTCTCCTGAATCGGGCGCTCGACGCCCAATTCCTAGCCCAAGTCTACCGGAAGCCGACTGCCCGCCCCACCTTGCCTCAGGCTGCCCGCTCCAGGGCCACGTCCATTTCCCCTCGCTCCAGCCGCCGCCCCGTCACCTCCGGCCGCAATAAAACCTCCCTCTCCCGCAAACAAAGTGCCACAACCGTCTCCACTCCGAAAACGAGGGCGGCGCATGCTGCAATCCCGGCACAGCAGAAGAACAAGACACTAGCGAACGTCATACATCCTCAGACGCACAATCACTCACCGCGGTTCACCTTTTGTGTGATTACTAAAGTCGTGTATGTCGGCGCCAGCCGTCACTCGCCTTCCTCGCGTCCAACACCCATGCGCAAGACCGCCTGGATCTGGCTCCTCGGTTGCATTGCCTGGACCGTCGACGGCGTGGTAAACGTGGGGCTTCATGTCATCCCTCACGCCGAAATCGCCTTCCTGATGGCCCTGCTTTTCGGCATCGCCTGGCTCTTCTACCGCAATGCCCGCAACTAGGAACCACCATCGGAACACCTGCCCCCCTCAGCTCCCCCAAACGTGTCAGTAACCACCCGAACACTGTTCCGTCCAAGCTTCAGGCTTTGGGATGCTCCCCGCACGATAAGCTAAAGTCACCATCGCGATGAACCTGCTCCCGAAAGCCTCCGGCAACCGCCCCCGCCTCGCCTGCGAAATTCTCACGGCCGGCGTCGTGGCCGGACGCTCCCCGGAACCCGGTCTTCCCCTCGCCGCCGTCGCCAAAGCCACCCTGCCCGAGGACGCGGTCATGCCCAGCCTCAAGCCTGGCAATCTCGTCGACCGTGTCGCCGTCCTCGCCGCCCTCCGCCGCGTCCTCGAGCAGGTCGCCGGACGAGCCCCAGGCCGCAACGCCGACCTCACCCTCATCATCCCCGACGCCGCCGTCCGCGTCCTCCTTCTCGACTTCGATACCCTCCCCACAAAACTCTCGGAAGCCCTTCCCATCGTTCGCTTCCGCCTCAAAAAGCTCGTCCCCTTCGACGCCGACGAAGCCATGGTCAGCTTCCAGATCATGAGCACCACTCGTTCGATGGTCCGCGTCCTCGCCGTCGCCATCCCCCGCGACGTCCTCTCCGAATACGAGTCCCTCGCTCGCGAAGCCGGCTACGAACCCGGCGCCGTCCTCCCCAGCACCCTCGCCGCCCTCGCCGCCCTCGACGAAAGCGAAGGCGCCTCCCTCGTCGTCAACGCCCATCCCCTCGGCGTCACCCTCGCCATCGTCCGCGCCGGCATCGTCCTCCTCCACCGCGGCATCGAGCTCGCCGAACACACCGCCCCCACCCCCGCCGGTCACCCCGCCGCCCTCTTCGAAACTGCACCTGCCTCCCCCGCCGGAAACACCTTCCTCCCCCTCGTTGACCGCGAAGACAGCCACGCCGAGTGGGCCGCCCAGCAGCCCCTTCCCGAACACGGCCGCAATCCGTACGCCGACCTCATCGACGCCGAAGCCGTCAACCAGAACCAGGACGCCATCACCGCCCTTCCCGTACCCATCGCCCTCAACGTGGGCCAGGCCGCCGAGTCGCCAGCCTTCACCCCCCGCGCCCCTGAAACCTTTGACATGTACGCCGCCGAGGCCGCGCCCGTAAGCCGATCCCCCTACGCCTCCCCCCTCCTTCAGGACCAGCTCAACGCCCAGTTCGACAACGGCGTCTTCAACCCACCTCCCAACGGCGAAGTCCCCGGACTCTCCGCCTTCAACGACGAAAGCTTCCGCGTCCCTCCTGAATCCCCGAACGCCGCATCCCAGGACCCCGAGCCCCGCATCCACTCCCTCGCCCCCGACCTCCAGGCCGAAGAAATCGCCCGAGCCGTCTCTGTCGCCGTCTCCTATTTCGAAGATTCTCTCGCCGTCGCCCCCGAGGTCCTCCTCTGCGCCGGCCCCCTCGGCGCCGATGCCCTCAACCGCATCCTCAGCGAGCAGGGAATCGCGATGAACAACGGTCTCCGCGTCCGTGAACTCATCGACGCCTCCATCCTCGCGCCCGCCGCCGTCTCCGCCTCCGTCCCCCGCGGCTGGGTCGCCGGCATCACAGGAGCCCTCAAAACCTAGCCCATGCGCGTCCAGGTCAATCTCGCCTCCCGCCCCTTCGTTGAGCTTCGGCCCTTCTTTCTGCGTCTGCGCCTCCTCATGGCAGCCCTCGCCCTCACCGCCGTCGCAATCGCCCTCGGTGCCCACGTCCTCAGCGCCCGCGCCGCCAAACAACAACTCGAACTCGACCAACTCCGCGAGCAAACCATCGCCGCGCAGGCCAGCAAACTTCGCACCGAACAGCGCCTCCGCCAGGGTCCCAACGCCATGGTCCTCAGCCGCGCCCACTTCCTCAACGCCGTCTTCCTGCGCAAAAGCTTCTCCTGGACCGCCGTCATGATGGACCTCGAAAACGTCCTTCCCAACGGCGTCCAGGTCACCTCCATCGAGCCTCAGGTCGCCGCCAACGGCAATGTCATCATCCGCCTCCGCGTCGCCGGTGAGCGCGCCAACGCCGTCGCCCTCGTTCGAAACCTCGAACGCTCCCGCCGCTTCCTCCAGCCCCGCCTCGTCGGCGAAACCTCCCAGCTCAAGGAGACCAACGCCAACGCCGCCCGTCCCGCAGCCACCCTCCCGCAGGCCCCCACCGGCCCCGCAGGCGTAGAATTCGACATCCTCGCTGACTACAACCCCCTCCCCGCGGGCGAGGCCTACAGTCCCAGCCACACCCGTCCCCCCGTCCCTCGCAGCGCCGTAGCCGCCCAGGCTCGTCCTTTCACGGGAGATACCGCGGCCAGAAACCTCCAGCGTGGCTACCCCGCCGACGGCATACGCCTCGGCCCCTACACCGGCCCAAATCAGCCCGTGAAGCCGCTCTCCACCTTGCCCCCCAACTCCCCCAGGTCAACCCAAGGAGCGCCCCGATGAGCACGGCCGTCGTCCTCCCGCCGCCCAATAGCTCCTCCATGCTGCGCCGCGTCCCACGCCTGACTGCCCGCGCCCGCCAGCTCCTCACCGCCGTGAACCTCCACTTTGCCGGAGTCGCCGCCCTCATTATCCTCAACGTCTTCCTGCTCGCCCATCTGCTCCTCGCCTGGCAGGCCGTCAACGCCAGTGACGCCGACGCCATTGCCCAGCAGCGCACCATGCTCGCCGCCGCGCACATCGCCGCCCGCCCCCTCCAGGGCATCGACGACAAGCTCATCGCCTCCACCACCCAGGCCGACGCTTTCTACCAAAAACGCCTGCCCTTCGCCTTCTCCCAGGTCCTCACCGAGCTCGGCGCCCTCAGCACCCGTGAAAACGTGCGCCTCAGCCGCGTCCAGTACGCCTACGTTCCCGTCCTCCCTAACGGACCCTACGAACTCACCGAGATCCGCATGGACGCCTCCATCTCCGGCGAGTATCGCGCCGTCATCGGCGCAATTAACGCCATGGAGCGCGACAGGCTCTTCTTCGTCATCGGCAACGTCACCCTCACCGGCCAGCAGACCGGCCAGGTCAATCTCCGCCTCCACGTCACCACCTGGCTTCGCCCCCCCAACGTGGAAGAAGGCGCCGCTGCCCAGGCCCCGCCGCCCTCGGGAGTAGAAGTCACCCCGGCTGGCTCTGACGGAGGTCCCCAATGAAGGGTGGCGCAGAAAATCGCAAAAAGACCATTAGCCTCGGCCTGCTCGGAGCAGTCGCCGTCTGCGGTGTCCTCTATAACCTCAACGCCCTCTTCGGCGGCCCCAGCACCCCACCCGCAGCCATCGCGCCCGTAACCAACACCCCCACCCCCGTCCGCGCTGTTCCCGGTGGGCCCCCAACCTCTACCTCCTCCGCCGCCCCGGGCGGGGCCGGAGCCATCCCCGGGGTCGCCGCCGAAAGAATCGCCACCAGTGCCGCCAGCCTCGACCCCACCCTCGACCAGGCCGCCATGCTCCGCACCGAAAACCTCGTCTACTCCGGCTCCGGCCGCAACATCTTCTCCGCCACCTACGTCGCCCCGGTTGCGGCCATCCCAAAAAACGTCCCTCCACCCCGCCCCATCGCCATCTCCAACCCCGGCCCTGTCATCCCCCCCGGCCCTCCGCCACCTCCACCCATACCCTTGAAGTTCTTCGGCACCGTCCAACATGGAAACGGCCCCAAACAGGCCTTCCTCCTCTCCGGGGACGACGTCTATCTCGCCTCGCCCGGTGACATCGTCGCAAAGCGATTCAAAGTCGGCGAGATCCTCACCTTCGGCGTCGCCGTCACCGATCTCGGCAACAACAACACCCAGACCCTTCCACTCCAGCAGCAATAATCGTGTCCATCCCCCGCCATCGCGCAAACGCCCCCAATCCCGCTCCCCATAGAGCGCCCCATCCCGCGTCCCATCCCGACGCAGAAGCCGGTTATTTGCTCCTCGCCGTCGTCGTCATGGCTGCCATCGTTCTCATCGCCCTCTCTGTCGCCGCCCCAGTCGTCGCCAAAGACCTCCGGCGCCAGAAAGAACTCGAAAGCCAGCACCGCGCCGAGCAATACGTTCGCGCCATTCGCCTCTATCACAAGAAAACGAACAACTACCCGCCCTCCATCGACGCCCTCAAGAACACGAGCAACATCCGTTTCCTCCGTCAGGAATACGTTGACCCCCTTACCGGCAAATCCGATTGGAAGCTCATCCACCAGGGCGAACAAAAAACCACCATCAAGGGCTTCTTCGGCCAGGAACTCGGCGGCGTCGGCGCGCCCGGCAGCCTCGGCTCCGCGGCTGGCCTAAGCTCCGGCATTGGCGCGCCCATCGGGGGCAGCGGCTCCACCAACACCTCCACCATTGGTGCCACCTCCGCCCTCGCCAGCGGCTTCCAGGGTGCCAGCACCACCTTCTCCACCCAGGGAACGCCCGGAGCCTCCGGCAGCACAGGCTCAACCGGCGCCTTCGGCAGCACAGGCTCCTCCGGCGGCATCGGGGGCGGGGGCGTCATCGTCGGCGTAGCCTCCGCCAAAACCGGAGAATCCATCACCCAGCCCAACCAGCAATCCACCTACGAGACCTGGGAGTTCTGGTACGACCCCCGCATCGAGCAGCTCTACCAGAAGGGAGCCAGCAACATCGGCATGAGCGGCGGCTCCCTCGGCTCCGCCTCCGGCCTGGGCAGCGGCATGCCCGGCGCCAGCGGAGCAACCGGCTCCAGCTCCTTCGGCTCCGGCTCCTCCCGCGGCTCCGGCTCCTCG
>CAZZWG010000187.1:0-6583 GCA_964657685.1 Verrucomicrobia bacterium Tous-C9LFEB
AGCTTCGCCGCCAGCCGCACATTCTGGCCCTTCTTGCCGATCGCCAGCGACAACTGCGTGTCGTCCACAATCACTTCCAACTGCTTCTCCGTCAAGTCCGCAATCGAAACCCGGCTCACCTTCGCCGGCTGCAAAGCCTTCTCCGCAAACGTCGTAATCTCGTCCGAATACTCAATAATGTCGATCTTTTCGCCGCGCAGCTCGCGAATGATCGACTGCACGCGCATGCCCTTCATGCCCACGCACGCACCCACCGGATCCACATCCTTATCCCGGCTCTGCACCGCAATCTTCGTCCGTTCGCCGGCCTCGCGCGCAATCGCCCGCACCTGCACCGTGCCGTCATAGATCTCCGGCACCTCGCTCTGGAACAGGTTCTGCACCAGCGTCGGCGCCGCCCGGCTCACAATCACCTGCGGCCCCTTCGCCGCCCGATCCACCCGCAGCAGCACCACCCGGATCCGCTCCCCCACCGCAAAGCTCTCCAGCCGCGACTGCTCCCGCTTCGGCATCCGCGCCTCCGCCTTGCCCAGGTCGAAGATCACGTCCATCGGCTCCAGCCGCTTCACCGTCGCGTTCAGAACCTCGCCGATCCGGTCACCATATTCATTGAAAATCGTGTCCCGCTCTGCCTCGCGGACCTTCTGGAAAATCACCTGTTTCGCCATCTGCGCGGCAATGCGCCCCAACGGCGTCGTGTCCTTATAGAACCGCAACTCCGCGCCGGCTTCCACCTCGGGGGCCATCTCGCGCGCCTGTTCCAGCGTCAACTGGTTCTCTTCGTCCTCTAACGGCTCGTCGCCATCCACAACCGTCTTGAACACATACGCCCGAATCTCGCCGGTCTCTTTGTCCAGCTCGCCGCGCATATTCTCCACCGTCTTGTAATACTTGCGGGTCGCCAGCGCGATCGCGTCTTCTACCGCGCCCACCACAATCTCCGGGTCAATCCCTTTTTCACGGCTTAACAACTCAATCGATTGGTACAGTGCACTCGCCATATAACGTTCCTCAACTCCCTGCTGCCTTCGCAACCCTTGCTCTCAAACCGAGAGCCCTAAATCTCCGCTACCAGCTGAGCCCGTTCCACATTGCTCAGTGCCACCTGCACCGCCGGCGCCGCGGCCGCTTGCGCCTTCTTCGTCTTGCCCTTCTGCTTCACAGCGGAAAGATCCACCGTCAAAACCTGTCCGTCGAACTCCGTCAGCCGCCCCGTAAAATGCCGGTTGCCTTCTATTGGCGTAAACGTCTGCACCTTCACCAGGCTGCCGCGGAACCGTCCGTAGTCCGCCGCCTTGTGCAGCATCCGTTCCAGCCCTGGCGAACTCACCTCCAGCGTGTACTCCGCGCCGGGTACCAGATCTTCTACATCCAGCATCGTCCCGAAATCCCGCGCAAACTGCTCGCAATCCTCATGCGTGGTACCGGACAGCACCTCGACCGGCACACCCTTCGGTAACAACGCCGCGCCTTCCTCGGTCGCCGCCTGTTCGGCCAGCTTCGCCCGCCCCGCCGCGTCCTTCTCCACGTAAACCCGCAGAGCCCGGTGCTTGCCCGCACCCTGAAATTCGACCTCGACCACCTCCAGCCCAAGGCTGGAAGCGACACGTTCCGCAGTCGCCCGGATTGTCTCAATTTGCAGCGCCATACCCGTGCCCGAAAAGCCGCCGGCCGCTCACACCGGCCAACCTTCATCGCAAACAAAAAGTGGGCTCATCGCCCACTCACCTCGTCCGCCGCCGACCGGTAAATCCACGGTTTTACGGCAGACCCGGATTCGTCTGCAATACTGAGTGTATCAGGTTGGGAGGTGTGCGCAAATGTCCAGCTTCGCCCAGGTGAAGTCAGACATGCTTACGTCTCTGGAACGCGAGTACGCCGTGACTCCTGGTAAGATCTGCGAACTCGTCGATCGAATCGTAGCAGAGGTGGACCCAATTGCCATCATTGCTTTCGGATCAAGAGCACGCGGCGACCATCGCCCGGATAGCGACCTCGATCTCGCGGTCATCGTCGACGGGAACGAGACCGATTACCCTAAATTGCCACCGCACGTTCGAGACGGCATTCGCATGTCCGTGGATTTGCTTACCATCCCCGAACAACGGTATGAGCGTTTTCGCCCCTGGATAAATACCGTGCACCGGCAAATCGACCGGCAAGGAGTGCGTCTCTATGAACGCGGCCGACAATCCCCAGATCGAAGCGCTTTTGAACGCCTCTGCGCGTGACGAGAGAACCCTCACCTTCCCGGTAGACGACGAGATCTTTGGCTTCCACACCCAGCAGGCGATTGAAAAGCTCTTCAAAGCCCTCATCTCCGCTCACGGAGAGGAGTTCCCGTTCACACACGACTTGGACGAATTAGCACTTCAACTTGAAAGGCTAGGTGAGACCCTGCCCAAACTGCCATTGAGTCTTCATGAACTTAGTCAATACGCCGTGGAAGCAAGGTACGGCGCCGGTGTGCCGCTCACGATGCATCTTCGCGACGAGTTGCGGGCTGCAGTGTCGGAACATCGCAGGTTTGTGGATACCCGACGAGTCCTATTGCGCCAAGCCGGCATCCAGGTCCGCAATCCATGACGCGACGGCCTTACTCCCCAGCCGCCACCTTCACCGCCCCCTCCGGCTTCACATACGTATCCAACCACCGGCTCATCTCCCACAACATATGCTGCAAGCTCTCATGCGCCTCATACCCATGCGCCTCCAACGGTAAAAACACCATCCGCACCGTAGCCCCCTCCCCCTTCAGCGCCGCATAGAACCGCTCCGTCTGGATCGGGTACGTTCCCGTATTGTCGTCCGCCTCGCCATGGATCAACAGGATCGGCGCCTTGATCTTGTCCGCAAAGCTGAATGGCGACATATCAAAGTACACCTGCGGCGCCTGCCAGTACGTCCGCTCTTCATTCTGGAACCCGAACGGCGTCAGCGTCCGGTTATAGGCCCCTGACCGCGCGATCCCAGCCTTGAATAAAGTCGAGTGCGCCAGCAGATTCGCCGTCATAAACGCCCCATAGCTGTGCCCCATCACCGCTACCCGCTTCGGGTCCACCACCCCCATCGACACACCCGTATCCACCGCCGCCTTCGCCCCGTTCACCAGCTGCTCCACATAGGTGTCATTCGGCTCCTGCTTGCCCTCCCCAATAATCGGAATCGCGGCATTCTCCAGCACCGCATACCCCGTCTGCGCAAAGAACACCGGCGACCCCCACCCAATCCGTGGAAACCGGTTCGGCGACCCCGACGTCTGGCTCGCCGCATCCCGCGTCTTGAACTCCGCCGGATACGCCTCCATCAGCGTCGGCAAAGGGCCCTGGCTCTTGTCATACCCCGCCGGCAACCAAAGCGTCGCCGTCAGATCCACCCCGTCCGCCCGCTTGTAATGCAGCAACTGCTTCGTCGGCATGTTGATGCCCGCATACGGAGAAGGGAAGTGCGTCAGCGCCACCGGCTCGCCCCCGCCCTGCGTTAACCCCGCCACAAAATAGTTCGGCGACTCCGTCTGCGACTCCCGCCGGATCAGCACCTTGTCCGCCCCCAGCAGCCCCACCGGCTCCGCATAGTACGGATCCGCCGAACGCCAAAGAATCGTCTCCTTTCCACCCGTCACCGGCAGCGTTGCAACAAAAGGCTTGTCCCCACCCTTCGACGCACCCGGTGCAAAGAAATACACCGCCCCGCCATCCGCCGTCAGCCGTAAAACCCGCTTGCCCGCCGCATTCTCCTCGGTCACCGGTGTCCCCGGCGCATGGTACCGGTCCTGCGAAGACCCCTCATACAGCACCGTGGTCTTCGCCGGCATCCCCCCGGAAGGATCGAACCCCAGCATCGCCATCCGCCGGTCGCTCCACCGCGCCTCCGTCACCATCGCAAAGTGCGCATTGCCCCACCGGATGCCCTGACCCGCGCCGCCATACCCGCCCGTCGACAGCCGCATCGGCAACTCCAGCATCGTCGCCGGCTCGCCCTCGAACGGTGCCGAAAGCGCCATCACCCGGTCCCGCACCTCCGCCTTCGTGTCCGGATTACCCCCGTCTCCCGCCACCGCCCACACCAGCGTCGCCGGCGCATCCGCCCGCCACTCGTACTCCCGCGGTCCCGGCGGCACCGCGTCCCGCGAAATCGGCAAGTTGTCCACCACCGGCCGCTCAAACATCGTCTTCACCGCCCCGCTCTTCAGCGTCACCACCTCCGTCAGCAGCGGAAACCGTTCATACGGCACCGTGTAACTGAACGGCCGGTGTACCGCCTCCACCAGCGCAAACCGCCCATCCGGCGAGGGCGACGCCTCATCCAGCAAGCCCTTCACAGCCAGCGTATGAACCGGTCCCGCCAACGGCACCACGGCCAGTTGCGCGGTCGCATAAAACTCAAAGATCCGCTCATCATCCGGAGTCGCCAGCATGTCCTCATACGTCGGCGCAGGCGTCACCTTGCCCAGGTTCTCCGACACATGCGGCCCCTCCGGCACATCACTCGCCTTTGGCGCAGGCCCACGGTCCGCCGGCACAATCTTGCACAAAAGCGCCGCGCTGTCCGGCATCCACTCACACGGCCGCCGCCCCAGCACCGCGTTCAGCCGCACCGTCCCTACCCGGTGCGCCCGCGCCGCCGCCACGTCAATCACCCATAGCTCCAGCCCCGCCCCACTCGCCGCAACCCCCTTCTCCGCCTTCGGCGCCCTCTCCGCCGCCGCGATCGTCGCCGCCGTCCGCTGCACAAACGCCACATGTTTGCTGTCCGGCGACCACATCGCGCCCGAAGCCTTCAACTTCGCTGGCAACCCAGCCACCGGCCGCGCCGCCCCACCCCCTACCGGCTGCAAACGCATGCCAATGCTGTAAACCCCACGGCTCGGCCCATTGGTGGACGGATTAAACCGCAACCCCGCCAACCGGTACCGCGGCGCAGCCACATCTGCAATGGTCGGAAACGTCGCTGGCTGCTCTACCAGCAACATGGCCTTGTCAGGCGAAAGCTGCCCCACCGGCGTCACCGGTGCATCCAGCAGCTTCTCAATTGCCTCCGGAGGCTTCTGGTACGTCACCGCTGTCTGCGCGACGACTCCCGCCGAAAACAACCCCCATCCCGCAACTGCCGCCCATCCTGCCCACTTCGTCTGACGCATGCGCCCTCCGCTTGGCTCCCTTGTATGTTTTCCCAAACCATACAACATCGGCCAATCGTCAGAACACGCGCCTAGCTCGCCTTAAGCAACAAACTGTCTTCCAATAACCCGCCGTCCCCCTCAGCGGAAAGGGACAAACTCTCCACCGGCCACGCCACCTCCGGCAACGCCTCCAGCGCCGGCCGCGCAAACAGGTAGCCCTGCATCAGCCGCACGCCCGCCGCCCGCAGAACCTCATACTCCTCCACCGTCTCCACACACTCAGCCAGGACCTGGATACCCAACGCCGCGCACAGGTGCACCATCGACCGCACAATCTGCTCCGCCCGCCGGTTCGTATGAATCCTCCGGATCAAGGCCCCGTCCAGCTTCACCAACTGAATCCCGTCCAGCTCAGCCAGCAGGTTCATCCCGGAAAATCCGGCGCCAAAATCGTCCAGGGCCAGAAAGAACCCGTGCTTCGCATACTCCGTGGCAATGCGCTGCAGATGGCTTACATCCGTCACCCGCTCACCCTCGGTAATCTCAAAGATGATCGCCTCCAGCGGAAACCGGTGAAACGTCGCCGCCTGCAGCGTCCTCCGGATGCACGCCGCCGGGCTATACACCGCGCCCGGCATAAAGTTCACCGACAGCTTCGCCCCCCGCTCCGCAACCCCCAGCCTCGCCGCCAACTCAATCGCTTTCACCCGGCACGTCTGGTCGAACGCATACCGGTTCTCCTCATTCACCAGCGCCAGCACCTGCGGCGCCGAAAGCCCACCCTCGCCCCGCACCAGCGCCTCATACGCAAAAACCCGCCGGTCCTCCACATCCACAATGGGCTGAAACGCCATCGTCAGCGCAAACCCAAGCCCATGACCCACCCGGCACGCCGCGCACGCCGCCGCTGCCTCCGTATGCACCTTCAAAATCTGCGCCATCTACAATCCTCAGGGTCGTCTCTCGACCAATTTCGTTGTCTCCAGTCAACTTGCCGAGGCACGTGCCGCGCTACGCATCGGATGGGTCGTTCGCCTGCAACCTTCGTTCGCCCGCAACTCCCCTGGATGCATTACTTACGTTCCGCCACCCAACCTCCGCAACCCATCTGCTCTAAAATCGCTGGAACCGTTATGATCAGCACCCCCGTTCCAGAAGCCCTGACCTTTGACGACGTCCTCCTCGTTCCCGCCTACTCCGACGTCGTCCCCACCCAGGTCAGCACGCAAACTCGCCTCACCCGCCGCATCACCCTCGCCACCCCGCTCATGTCCGCCGCCATGGACACCGTCACCGAGTCCCGCATGGCCATCGCCATGGCCCAGCAAGGCGGCCTCGGCGTCATCCACCGCAACCTCACCATCGACGCCCAGGCAGGCGAAATCGACAAGGTCAAACGCTCCGAATCCGGCATGATCGTCGACCCCGTCACCATCGAGCCCGACCGCCCCATCGCCGACG
>CAZZWG010000188.1:0-6452 GCA_964657685.1 Verrucomicrobia bacterium Tous-C9LFEB
AAGGATCCCGCCTTCAGCACCCTCTTCCGCCTGCTGTTCCACAACCATCAGAAAGCAGCTTTACCCCTGGTCCTTACACAACGGGAAACGCCCGAGCCCTGCCTTCCCGAAACCGCATGCCCCGAAATCAGTTCAACTCCCCAGACCTCCAAGTCCCAAGCTAAAGTCCCTCCTCTGAATACTTTGCGCAAAACACCGGGGGGAGGCACCCCCACCCTCATCCCCCAAACCGACCCCGCAACTCCGCCGCAATCACCCCCGCCGCCGCCCGCGCCTCCGCCTCCCGCTCCACCGGGAAACTGATCGCCCCCACCCGCGCATGACCACCCCCACCCCACCGCTCACAGATCTCCGCAATATTCGCCAACTCCGCCGCAGGCAGCGCTGTCCACGGATTCGTCCCCACCGACACCTTCGTCCGAAAGCTCGATTTACTCAACCCCACGTTATAAGTCGTCTCCGGATGTAGATAGTACGGAATGAACTTGTTATATCCCTCCGTAGGCTGATCCGTAATATCGAAATCAATTACCCCACGCTCCAAATGACCCCGCTCGCGCAGCACCTCCACCCCCTTCCAATGCCGCTCCAGCAAAGGCCCCACTAACTCCTGAACCCACGCCTGCGCCAACACATCCGCCAGCGGCATAGCCGTCAGCAGCGGAATAAACCGCTGCACCGTCTCACTATCCGGCGCACTCTCAATCACCATCGTCAGCTTCACCGCAGGCGCAGCCATACCCACCGCCGCCTCCGCACTCTCAAACTTCGCCCCATCCACAATATTTGCCCAATAGATCAACTCCTCCAGCGGTCGCACATCCATGCCAAACCGCGTCCGCCCAATATGCGCAATCCACGCCGTACAACTCGTATAACTCGAGTCAAAGAACTGCCGCAGAGCCTGCGGCCCAGGCGTCCCATCAGCATTCCGCTGCCCCGCCCGGAAATGCGCCTCATCCTCCGGCGTCATGAACGCAGAAAGATGATGATCGAACCACCACGTAATCTCCGGCAGAGGCGAATACTTGAAGTCGACAATGGCATTCTCGCCCGCCACCTCCACCCAATCCCGCTCAAACAGCGCCCCCGCCCGATGCGCCAACCCCCGGTAGTCAAAGGTCGCAGCCGTCCCAATACACTCCTGGTGGAAACGCGTAAACAAAGCAGCAGAGCAAGCCCCATCAAAGCAGCGATCATGATAGAAAACACGACAGTTCACGAAGCAACCTCAGTCTCCTTGAGCATAGCCGAGGCACCCCTCGTGGAACGATGCGGCATCGTTTAACGTACTTCCCGAAGATCAGGAGACACAACAAGCCAGCATGGACCAGCCTCACCCCGACGAACCCCTTCTCGCCGCGCTGCGCACCCCCACCTTCGCCCAGCCACTCGAGCCTCGCAGAGACGCCCTCACCGGTCCCCTTGGTCTCCGAGCCGGCTGGGGCATCGTGCTCTTCTTCCTTCTCACCATCCTCCTTTTCTTGATCCTCTTCGCGGGCCTCTTCAAAAGCACAGGCCACATGGCCGAGTACCGCAACCTCGCCAGGCAGACCGCGCAAGCCTCCGAACGCGCCAAAGCCACCCACCAACCCGCAGAGCCCCCACCCCAAAAACCCTCCTTCACCTTCCTCACAGAATCAGCCGAGACCGGCGCCGTCCTCCTCGCCGCCCTCGGCGTAAGCCTCCTCGAGAAACGCCGCTTCGCCGTCTACGGCCTCCGTCCCCGCTATACCCTCGACCTCCTTCCCGGCGCCGCCTGTGGCCTTGCCCTTATCGCCCTTCTCGTAGGCCTCCTCCGCGCCCTCCACCTGCTCGTCTTCGACCGCCGCCTCCTCTACGGCCAGCCTGCCTTCCATTACGGCGCAGAGTGGCTCGCCGTCTTCATCCTCGTCGGCCTTTTCGAAGAGTTCCTCTTCCGCGGCTACATCCAGTTCACCCTTACCCGCGGCCTCCTCGGTTTGACCGCCCGCTTCTCCCCCAACCACAATCCCGACCACACCCGCCGCACAGCCTTCTGGATTGCCGCCGTCTTCTTCTCCCTGCTCTTCTCCCTCACCCACCTCAGCAACGCCGGCGAAGACCGCATCGGCATCATCATGGTTTTCGCCGCAGGCATCCTCTTCAGCTACGCCCTCTGGCGCACCGGCGCCCTCTGGTGGGGCATCGGCTTCCACCTCACCTGGGACTGGGGCCAAAGCTTCCTCTTCGGCGTCCCTGACAGCGGCATGGTCACCGCTGGCCGCCTCTTCGCCACCCACGCGGCAGGCCGCACGGTCCTCTCCGGCGGCACGACCGGCCCCGAAGGCAGCATCTACGTACTCCCCGTGCTCCTCCTCGCTGCCGTCGCGGTCCGCCTCTACCCGCAACGTGAACAGCCACCCGTAGAACCAGCCTCGTTACCCCTCGCCATGCACACAGCCCCGCATTCCCCAATCCCGTAAAATCGCGGAAGCCGCATGCGTTTTCCCGAAGAAAAGCAGCAAACCGAGCCGGAGCCCACAATCCCAGAGCCAACCCCCGAGCCCCGGCTCCTGACCCGCCCTGACCGCCAGCCCCCGCCTGCCCCCAGGCGTCAGCCCAACAGCACCGAGCCTGTCCAGAAACCCAAAAAAAAGCGCGTGCGCCACCATCACCGTGGACGCGCCAGGAAGCACGCCCGCCGCCTCGGCATTGCCACACTCGCAGCCCTGGCCTCCGGCGCCGTTCTTCTGCTCGCCGCCCTTACCTTCGTCTTCTACCTCCGCCGCACCATGGCCGCCGCCCTCCCACAGATCGACGGCACCATTCAGGCCGCAGGCCTCCACGCCCCCGTCACCGTCTCCCGCGACCCCCACGGCGTACCCACGATCGCAGCGGCCAACCTCCCCGACCTCCTCTTCGCCCAGGGTTACACCACCGCCGGCGACCGCCTCTGGCAAATGG
Organism: Verrucomicrobia bacterium Tous-C9LFEB; assembly: GCA_964657685.1. GTDB lineage: Bacteria > Acidobacteriota > Terriglobia > Terriglobales > Acidobacteriaceae > Granulicella. Next base: position 2,926 of record CAZZWG010000188.1, read on the forward strand.
ACGGCCTCCGCCGCCACGCTGCCGGCGAACTCGCCGAAATCCTCGGCTCCTCCATGCTCGACCACGACCGCCGCCAGCGCTTCCTCCAGATCCGCGCCGCCGCCGACCGCGCCGTCGCCCAACTCCCCCCGGATCAGCTCGCCCAGCTCCAGGCTTACTCCAACGGCGTCAACGCCTACATCGGTACCCAACGCACCTTGCCCCTGCAGTTCCGCATGCTCGGCTACGCCCCCGCCCCGTGGACCCCGCGCGACTCCCTCCTCGTCTCGCTCGCCATGTGGCAGGACCTCTCCACCAGCTTCCCCCGCAAGATGGACCGCGAGGCTTTGGGCACCCACCTTCCCGCGGACCTCCTCCCCGACCTCTACCCCGTAGGCAGCTGGCGTGACAAGCCCCCTGCGGCCCAAGGCCACGACATCACCGCCCCCCACGAAGTCGAACAGATCCCCCTCGACCCCTCCCAATCCCGCCTCCACCTTCCCAACGTCTCCCCGGAAAACCTCCTTGCGGTAAGCACCGCCCTAGCCGGCACAGGTCGCTGCGAAGGCTGCCGCTCCGGCTCCAACAATTGGGCCGTCAGCGGCGCCCACACGGCCTCCGGCGCACCGCTCGTCTCCAACGACATGCACCTCAGCCTCGCCATCCCAGACATCTGGTACGAGGCCTCGCTCCACGCCGATCTCGACTCCACCACCACGCCCCGCCTCGACGTCACCGGCTTCACCCTCCCCGGCGTCCCCTTCGTCATCGTCGGCCGCAACACCCACGTTGCCTGGGGCGTCACCAACCTCGGAGCCGACGTCCAGGACCTCCGCATCGAACACCTCCGCGGCTCCGGCGACACCACCGAATACGAACGCCCCGACAACACCTGGGCCCCCGTCAATCACCGCCCCGAAACGATCAAGGTTCGTGGCGGCCGCAACGTCACCCTCGACGTTCTGACAGCGGATCACGCCGCACCCGCAAGCGTCATGGAAACACCCGTAATCTCGTCTCTCTACCCCGGCGAAACCCGCGCACTCTCCCTCGCCTGGACCATCTACGACCCCTCCGCCGTAAGCTCACTCTTCCTCGCCGTCAACACCGCCGCAGATGGCCCCTCCCTCGTAGCCTCCATGGCCCATTTCGGCGGCCCGTCCCTCAATCTTGTCTATGCCGACAGAACCGGCCACATCGGCTATCACGCCCTCGGCCTCATCCCCGTCCGCGGCCCCGCCGTCCAGCACCCCCGCGCTGTGCAAGCCCCTATCGTTCAACCCGGCGCCACCCCACCCGATGAATCCTCCGACGAAGGCACGGGGCCTGAAGCCTCCGTCGAAAACCCGGCTTCCCATCTCGTCCTGAGTGCCTTCCGCCCCACCCGCCCGGTAACTCGCCGCCGCCAATTCATCCCGAGGCACCCCCAAGCCATCCGCCAACCCGCACCCAGGGCTAAAGCTGCACCCAGACCCGTCGAAGAAACCCTCATCCCCACAAACCCCGTCATCAACTACACGATCGGCTCCCCCCTCTCGCCCCTTCCCGTAGACGCCCTCGACCCTCAGCAGGCCTGGACCGCCTACATCCCCTACGACGCCCTCCCGCAAGTCGTAGATCCGAAAAACGGAATCCTTGCCACCGCCAACGCCCGCGTCACCGCCGACGACTCCCCCTACGCCCTCGCCACCGACTGGGCCGACCCCTTCCGCGTCGAACGCATCGTTCACCTGCTCGCTGGCCGCAAAAACCTCACTTCAAACGACATGCTCGGCATGGAAACCGACGTCTATTCTGACGTAAATCGAGCCCTCGCCCAACGCCTCGCCTACGCTGTAGACCATGCAAGTACGAAAGCCCTGGGCGAAGACGCCTCACGCCTCCACAAGGCTGCTAACATTCTCCGCAACTGGGACGGCCAGATGCGCACGGACTCCGCGGGCGCCGCCATCGTCACCACCGCACGCCAAGCCCTCTGGCCCGCCCTCCTCGTCCCGCAAATCGAAGCCCACGACAACGCCGACGGCCCCGAAGCCCTGCGCTTCACTGAGCTCTACACCTGGGGCGAACGCACCTCCGCCCTCGAACTCCTCCTCCAACACCGCCCCGCGCGCTGGCTCCCCAAGGCCTATGCCAACTGGAACGACTTCCTTGCCATCATCCTGGCCGCTTCCCTCAAGGAAGCCCACGCGCCCTCGACTCTAGCCAAGTGGCAATACGGCCAGGTCCACACCGTAGAGCTTGCCGACCCCGTTTTCGGCACCCACCACCTACTCGCCCGCGCCTTCGGCATCCGCGCCACCTCCGGCCGCCAACCCGCCCCCGGCGACGCCACCACGATCGACGCCATCGGTGCCCACTTCGGCCCCAGCGAACGCTTCACCGCAGACCTGAGCTCCCCCGATGCCGCCCTCGGCAACATCACCACAGGCCAGTCCGCCAACCCCCGCAGCCCCTGGTACTTCGACCAGTTCGGCACCTGGCTCGCAGGCCAAAGCTTTCCCCTACCCGCCCAAAATACCGAGGCAGCTCATAAGCTGACCCTCACCCCATAGGGCATCGCTGACCATGGCGAACACAAGTCTTCTAAGGAAGCGCTGGCCCGAGCTAGCCGTCCCCGTCGCGACCCTGCTCCTCGTCCTCCCGCTTCTCGTCTACAAACCCTCCTGCGGCCACGATTTCGGCTTCCACATGCAAAGCTGGATGGAAGCCGCCGAGCAGTTCCGCCACGGCAATCTCTGGCCCCACTGGGCCTACTCCCCCGCCTTCAACGCTGGCGAACCCCGCTTCATCTTTTACCCACCGTTGTCTTGGATCCTCGGCGGCCTGCTGATGCTCTCGCTGCCTGCCGCCGCGACCCCCGCTATCTTCACCTGGATCGCCCTCACACTCTCCGGCTGGGGTATGCTCGCCCTCGCCCGCCGCTACACCCCGAACAGCACCTCACTCCTCATCGCGGTCGCTTACGCAGCCAACCCCTACATGCTCTTCACCGCCTACGAGCGCACAGCCTACGCCGAACTCCTCGCCGCCGCCTGGCTACCCTGGCTCTTCCGCGCCGCCCTCGCCGAAAAACCCCGCCTTTTCGCCGTTGCAATCCCCGTTGCCCTCCTCTGGCTCACCAACGCCCCCGCAGCCGTCATGGGCACCTACACCCTCGCCACCCTTAGCCTCCTGCGGCTCCTGTGGCAGTTCTCCTCTGATCGCAAAAAGCCGGATTTGAAAATCCTTCTACTCCCAACCACCACAGGCCTCCTCCTCGGCCTCGCGCTGGCAGCCTTCTACATCCTCCCCGCAGCCCTCGAACGCCGCTACGTCCAGATCGCCAGCGCCATCATCCCCGGCATGCGCGTCGAAGACAACTTCATCTTCGGCCACGCCGGCGACGCGCCCCACATCGCCGTAGTCCAAACCGCCAGCAGGATCGCCGTCACCTTCCTGGCCATCACCCTCGCCGCCCTTCTCCTCGCCTGGCGCCGCAACAATTCGACCCGCGATCCCAATCCTGCAATCCTCGCCACACTCACCCTGCTCCTCGCCTTCATGCT
>CAZZWG010000189.1:0-6441 GCA_964657685.1 Verrucomicrobia bacterium Tous-C9LFEB
CATCTATGACCGCATCGCAAAGGTCAGGGAACAATTTGCGCTCTTCGACGAAGAGACGTGGAAAGCTCAATACGTCAGGGCTTGTGAACAAAGGAAAACCGAACTGGAAGAAAAGTGGGACACCGCCTGGGAAATAGAATGTGATGGTAAAAGGCTTATTCGGGAGTTCCACGCTGCTGTCAAAGCACGGGAAGGTATGCTGAAGTTCAAGCTTAGAATCATGAATGGAATGCTTGCTGGCAGTTCTGAAAATTGGTTGGCCATGCAGAGCCTGCTGAATACACTTATGAATTCGAGTTCCAACGGTCCGTCCTTGGGAGCCCTCGACGAGTCTAGATAACGATTGCCAACACGGATCCGACTCGGCCGGTGGCCCACCCAAGTCCTAGTTCCCGAACCAGCCAACGTCATGGGTGCCCCATCCATACGCAGCTTCATGGCGGATGGGTGGGATTCCCGACACCGTCCGCTCGAGTAAGTAGCTCCACAACGGTGTCCCAACAACCCCAAACCCACCTCGGCGCCTTAAGTCACCAACCCACCAGCGCTATACTCCACCCATGCAGATCACCCTCGACCCGGAAACCGAACAGCGCATCCAGCGCGAACTCGACCGCGGCCCTTACCGCGATCCGTCGGAACTCTTCACCCACGCCCTGGACCTCCTCCGCGCGGAAGAAGACTGGCTCGTGCAGAATCGCGAGGCCATCCAGGGTGCTCTCGAAGAAAGCATGACAGCTGAGGCAAATGGCGAAAGCTATTCACGGGAAGAGGTGGAAGGCATGCTGAACCAGCGTCGTGCCGAGCGCACCTCCACCACCGCGTGACCTATCGCCTTCTAGGCCCAGCCGCCCAGGACCTCAGAACCCTCGAGGACTGGATCGCTTCGGAGTTCGGCGAAGCTGCGGACTCGGAAGACAAGAACCCACTCACTTCCCCTTCAAAGCATCGTTAATCTCCACCCAATATCCATCCGGATCCCGCACAAAAATCTGCTTTACCCCATCCGGACGCACCTGCGGCGCATGCTTGCCCGTAATATCCGTCCACGCGATCCCCTTGCGGTCCAGCGACGCAATCATCGCGTCCATACTGCCGCACGCCACCGCCAGGTGATCCCACTTGCTGTTCGCCACAGGCTCCTTTCTGCCTTCCACCAGGTGCAGCATCACCCCCTGCCCCATCCGCAGCCACGCCGCCTGCAAAGGAATTTCAAGCGGTATCGGCACCTGCTCAAACCCGAAAGTATCGGTATAGAACGCTACGCTCTTCTTCAGGTCAGCAACATACACAGCCACATGATCGACTCGAAGAACAGTCGCTGTCGTCCCAACCTCCTGCGCCCGCCCGCTCACTCCGCTCGGCAGCAGCGCAAGGCATAACACCCCGGCACAAACCCGCAAGTTCATCTCCCCCGCCCTCCTCGTCTGATTTGCCCGTCCGCCGGCGTGAAGCAAACAAAAATCCCCGCCTCGCGACGGGGATTCTCATTGCATTCCCCTCTACTCAGGCAAACAGCCGGCGCCGCATCGCGCCCATAGCTCCCACCAGGCCGGTACCCAGCAGCACGAACGAGCTGGGCTCCGGTGTCACGGAACTCACGTTCGTGGTGCCCAGTGCGCCGATGTACGCGGTGGTGTCGAGAACACTGTCGCTCGTGTCACTGATGATGAAGGTGAGCGTATTGCTCCCGGATTGCACAGCCCCACTGAAGGTGTTAATCGGGTTGCCGCCGCAGGCGAGCACGCCATTGAGCTCGGTTCCCGCCAAAGGAGCAAAGCAGGGATTATCAATATTGACCGGCGTTCCACCCACAAAGGCGATGTTGGTCCCATTCAGGTAAAGTCCGAACGCATCGACGTATTGAGACCCCACGAAAGTCGGGTACTCTTCCGAGCCGAAAGCCACGTTGAAGAAAATGTTGCTGACATTGGGAGCTACGGTGAAAGTCAGGTCGAGCTCCGTCACATCGAAATGGTTGGTGTTGCCATTCGTCAGTGGGTTCAGCAGGGCCGCTTGCGCGGCAGTTGCAGAGGTGCCATAGGAAGTGCTTTGACCTGTAGACGTATTAGGTCCGCTTCCATAGTTCGCTGCGTTCCCGGTGGAGAAGACGGCGCCGGAACTCAAGCCATAGATGTTCGTGAAGGTGCCGGAGGAGGCATTCCCCGGACCGGCAGACTGTCCGGAAAGAACAGCATTCGTAATCGTGACGCCCGTGTTTCCAGACGTAACGGCGGCGGCAAGTTGGTTGGCATTCGTGTTCAGGGTCACGGAGTCCGCCATAGCAAAGCTGGTGGCGCCGCAAAGCAAGAGAGAAGCAAAAGACGCGGAACGCAATTTCATAATGACCTCGGAAAGCAGATTAGGGACCTAATAAAGTGAGGCGAGTGTAAAGGCAGGTACCAACAACGCAATATGAAATGAGGCGTTGTAGGCTACGGTCGACACACGGAGCACCAGGGAAGCGAAGGGACGAGGGCTACACCCTCAACGAAGCCAAAACCCTCTTGACCCAGCACCGCGCAAGCCGTCCATCTGCAGCCCGGCCAGATCAGCGTTTATTACCAGGAACCTTGCCGACCATTAAACCCAAAACCTCTACACTGGAACTAGCCTCAACAAAGCACCCCACCCGAAGCGGCCCTGCGAATTCGAAGTACCCACCTAAGCTCAATCAAAGCCGTACTTTGGCGAAAAGTAGGGGGAGGGTAGGGGAGGGTACCAACCCTCCCAGTCGCTTGACAGCTATTCCCAAAACGCAGCACACTGCCTACACCTTTGGTAATCGAGCTTCATACCTTCAGGTAACCTCACTCCCAAGAAGGCTCTGAATGTTCCCCAAGTCCCACGGCCCCTCCAAGAACACTCTCCGCGCCGCCTGCATGGCGGGCGTCCTCGTCCTTTGCCCACTGCTCTCCGCCCAAACCACCGACGCAGCCTCCGGCGCCACCGACGCCCAGCTGAAAACCTGGCACGAAAACCTGAAAAACTACGCTCCCCTCGAGAGCGGCTGCTTCCAGACCTCCTACCCCAGCGTCCAGTGGGAAAAGACCGCCTGCGGCCCCGCCCCGGCCTTCGTCTCGTCACACAAGGCCAAGGCCCTCGCTGCAGCCGCCGCCACCGCGCATCGCGAACGCCTTCCCCTCGAGACCGCCGGCAACGGCAATGACTACGTCGCACAAACCGGCGGCATCACCCAGTCCGCCCTCGGCACCTTCCCGGCAGCCAGGGGCATCACCTCCGAGAAGAGCGTCGGCGTCGCAGCCTACGGCGGCGGCGGCATCCTCGGCAAAAACGAGTACTCGCTGCAACTGAACACCGACATCAATCCCTCCGCCACCGCCTGCGCCGCCTTTGGTTACGCCAGCTGCTACGTCTGGGAGCAGTTCGTCTACTCCACCGCGGGTAGCGGCTACCCGTCAGAAGCGTTCATCCAGAACTGGGTCTTCCCTTCCCCCAACGACTACAGCAGCAAAGGCTGCCCATCCGGCTGGCAGGACGCCTCCTCCCCCGGAAGCCCCGCCTGCGTCACCAACAGCCGCGCCGTCAACGTACCTAACGTAGCCGCAACCAGCCTCGGCAGCCTGAAGCTCTCAGGGGCCGTCTCCAGCGGCAAGGACACAGCCATCTTCACCTACGGCTCAAAGGCGTACTCAGCCTCAGAGGCAGACACAACCGTTCACCTCGGCTCCTGGTGGCGGCAATCTGAATTCAACGTCGTCGGCAACGCCGGCGGCTCGGAGGCCGTCTTCAACGCCGGCGTTTCGCTCACACTGAACCTAACCGTCAAAGACGGCACATCCAACGCTCCCACCTGCGTCGCCAATGACGGCACCACGGGCGAGTCCAACAACCTCAACCTCGGCAAATGCTCTGCGATCGGCGGATCCTCCCCGTCCATCAGCTTCACTGAGTCAGACTAGAAAACCCCAATACCAGAAGGCCCAGAGATCGCAGCTTCATCGGTCTCTGGGCTTTTTCTCGTCAGACTTCAACCCGGAAAGCAAATGCCTCACGCTGCCCCGGCCTGTGATACGGTAGCCGCACACCCGAAATACCAAGGAGCACGACCCCCATGGCGACCGGAACTGTTAAATGGTTCAACGATTCAAAAGGCTTCGGCTTCATCACACCGGATAGCGGTGGGGAAGACCTCTTTGCCCATTTCTCTGCCATCACCATGAATGGCTTCAAGACCCTCAAAGAGGGCCAGAAGGTTCAGTTCGACATCACCCAAGGTCCCAAGGGCAAGCAGGCCTCAAACATCCAGGCCGCCTGAGAACACCTTCCCACCGCGGCCATCCGCCCCAGACACCAGACAGATCCGAAGCCCTTCTGCTCAGTGCCTATGGTGCTTTCGGTACACGTAGTGGCCAAACAGCCATCCCGTCGCACTCCCGATCAATACATCGGAGGGGAAATGCTGCTGCCCCACCACACGCGTCAGACTGACGCCGCTTGCCAGCGCATATATCCCCACCTGCTGCCACGGCCGGCGGTACTCCTCCGCGAGCACCGCGGCCGAGGACCATGCGACCATCGCGTGCCCGGAAGGGAACGACGAGTTGCCATTCGTGACGCCTGCAAAGAAACGTCCGCGTGCGTTGTCCACCAGCGGGCGCTCACGAAACGTCACAAATTTCACCGCCTCTGACAAAGCGAAGGCATCCACCATCGCTTCTCCACTCAGCAACCCGGCCTCCCGCGCGCGCTCCTGGTGTTGCCACGCACCCACCCCGTACAGCAACACGGGCACGCCGATAAAACCGTCACGCAGCCCATCTGAAACGGTCGCCGCTGTGTTGTTCACACCTGTGTCCTGTGTCACCACGTCGCGCATCGTGCGTGTGTCGGTCGCAAACGCGGCCGCGGAAGCGCCCGCAAGCGGGACCAGCCAGACAAGGTCCCGCGAATGTATCCGTGCAGGCGACAGAATCGCTGCTTTCTCGTCCAACAAAATTCGCTTCGGCAGCCCGCGCAGCGAAACCCCGTCCTGGTTCTGCGAAGCTACCTGGGCCTGGGCTGAAGGTGCATCCGGCAACGCAGCCGCCGCGTTCTCCTGAGCCTGAAGAGGCTGGCAAACAAGCACCTGCAGCGCAGCCAGCAGCAACGCGCAACACCCTGTCCACAACCGCGCCGCGGCCCCCGGCACACCACTTCCAGATAGCTTCACTTCTCGACTTTAATGGAGCAAAACCAGCTCTTCTGAAGATGTCGTCATCTCTTCCCGGGAAAGCCCGCCGTCATCCCTACTCTGGGTGTGCTAGACTCCGCGGCATGATTATTCTTCTCATCATTCTCATCCTTTTATTCGGCGGCGGCGGCTTCTATATGGGGCCTGGCATGGGCTACTACGGCGGGGGCGGCATCGACCTCATCCTCGTCCTTATTCTGCTCTACCTGGTGTTCGGCCGGCGTCGCACACTCTAGCTGACCGGCTGGTCTTCGCCTCGAATCGGCAGCGCGCTTCAGTACTCAATCACGTGCGGGGACGGATAGGTGAACAGGCCGTCCGCACGGCCGACGTAAATGAAGCTCCTCTTGTCCGGGTTCCCATTCAGCGTAGCCGCGACGATAATGCCGGAGCCAAAGGTTCCGCTCCCATCCGTACGCGAAACGTCCACATGATGGGACACCACGGGCCCCTTGGCGGGACTGTATTGCGGGTCCGTCCAATCCTCCGTAAACCGCGGCAGCGGGTAGCCGCTGTACTTCTCCGGATGCTGTTGCCAGTTCGCATCGTTCTCGTAAATGCCATACGCTTTCGGGTAATCCTTCGCCTCCAGCGCGGTGTAGAACGCGTTCACGCGATGCTCGGTCGGTAGATTGGAAAACAACCAGCCATGGCCAAGAATGTACCCCAGCACCGTCAGGAGTAGCAGGAGCACAACCAGTCCCCCAAGGGCCAGCAGAAGATTGCGAACGAGGTTTGCGCGGCGAGAGTCGTAGGCAGGTGCGTCGATCAGGGTCATCGGTGCGAGTCAGTCCTTTGCGCAAGGGGAGAATCCCTGCTTCGCTATTAGACACCGGGTGAGGGCCGGTTGGTTCCCACGGCTATGCGGCAAAGCCCAGCGGAAAAGCGTCGCGGATGTGGTCGAACTCAGCCCCGGAAGCAAGATCGTACACGCCGAGAACGTCAAAACGTATCGGAACAATGTCCCGCCAGGGCTCCGGTAAACGTCGCCGGTACGCCAGCGCCATACGGCGTAGCATCCGCTGTTTGTCCCGGTCGACCGCCGTTTCGGCTGGAGCCATGTCATGCGCCGTACGCGTCTTCACCTCGACCACCACCATAGTCTCCCCATCCCAGGCCACAAGGTCCAGATCACCACGAAGCCGGGCGGAGTGCCACCGACGGGCCACCACCGTGTAGCCAAGACCCCGCAGGTAAACCCACGCAAGATCTTCGCCACGCTCGCCGGTCAGCAGGTGAGGCGGCTT
>CAZZWG010000190.1:0-6424 GCA_964657685.1 Verrucomicrobia bacterium Tous-C9LFEB
ATCGCGCCACCATCCTCGGGGGTCTCTCGTAAGCGCCTACTCCCCGCCACCACCCCCGCGGTACATCCCCTCAATCTGCTCCTTATACTTCTCCGTGATCACCCGCCGCTTCAGCTTCAAACTCGGCGTCAACTCCCCTTCCTCCACACTCCATTCCTCAGGCACCACAGTCACCTTCTTGATCGACTCAAAGTGCGCAAGCCCCCCATTCACCTTGTCCACCAGCTCCTTGTAGAGCTTCACCACCTTCGGGTCTTTTACCAGCTCCGGGCGCCCACTCACCGTCACGCCATTCTGCTTCGCCCACGCCTCCAACGCTTTGAAATTCGGCGAGATCAGCACACTCACAAACTTGCGGTTATCACCAATCAGCGCCGCATTCTCCACCAACCCATTCGTCTTCAGCTTGCTTTCCACCGGTTGCGGCGCAATGTACTTCCCGCCCGAGGTCTTCATCAACTCTTTCTTCCGGTCGGTGATCGTCAGAAACCCATCTTCAAACTTCCCGATATCCCCCGTCTTGAACCAGCCGTCCGCGGTGTACTCCTTCTTCGTTGCTTCCTCATTCTGCCAATATCCCTGAAACACAGACGATCCCCGCACCTCCAGCTCGCCATCCTCAGCCAGCCGCGCTTCCATGTTCGGAATCACCTTCCCCACAGTGTTCGGACGGAATGCCTCGAACGTGCTTCGCGCAATGACCGGCGACGTCTCCGTCATCCCATACCCTTCAACAATCCGGATGCCCGCGCTCAAAAACCAGTCCGTTGACTCCTTCCCAAGCGGCGCCCCGCCGGAAACATACAGCTTCACATTCCCGCCAAACGCCTCCTTCACCTTGCCGTACACAAGGTAGTTTGCCAGCTTCCATCCCAGCGACCCGGGCGTCCTGCCCTGCGCCACCGCTTCCTTCTGCCCCGCCCCCTGCGCCAGGGCCCAGAGCAGCACCTTCTTCTGAAATCCCTTGGCACGTCCCTCCACGGCCTGCCGCACCTTCTCAAACACGCGCGGCACCGCCAGAAAGATCGTCGGCCGCACAGCCTTCATCGCATTCGGCAGATCGTCAAACTTCGGCAGGTAAGAAATCACCGCCTCATGCGCAAACATCGCATAGTCCAGGTGCCGTGCCAGCGCATGACTCAAGGGCAGAAACGAAATCGAACTGTCGCCCTTCACAATGTTCAGCCCATCCGTCGAATGCCGCAGGTTCGACGCCATGTTGTCATGCGTCAGCGCTACACCCTTCGGATCCCCCGTCGTCCCCGACGTGTAAATGATCGAAGCCAGATCCTCGGGCTTCACCGACTTCATCAGCGCCTCAAAATCCTGATCCCGCTCCTCCAGCTCCGGCGCATTCTTCAAAAGCTCTGAAAGCTTCTGCGCCCCGGAAACCTCCACGTCATCCCAAATCACCACATGTTCTACGGTCTTCACCTGGTCGGCAACCTTCAGCAGCTTGTCGAACTGATCCTTGTTCGACACGAAGAGCGCCTTCGCTCCCGAATCGTTCAGGATGTACACCATCTGCTCCGGCGTCAGCGTCTGGTACAGCGGCACATCCACGGCCCCGATCGCCAGCACCGAGAAATCCACCAGCGGCCACTCCCACCGGTTCTCCCCCACCAGCGCCACGCGGTCGCCCTTCCCAATCCCCCAGCTCTGCAGCGTCGCCGCCAGGGCCCGCACGCGCCCGTACATCTGCTTCGCCGTAATGGGCTTCCACTCGGACCCCGCCTTGAACTGCGCAATCGTCTCGTCACCGCGCGCCGCCACCCGCGCAAATACATCATTCAGCGTTGAAAGCTCAAGCATCGTGCTCCTTACCAGGGGGCGCTCCTATGTTCGTCGCCATCTGTGTGCTCAGGTTTGGATGCAATCTGCACCCGACCCCTATGCTTTGCCAACGCAAAGCGTTCCCTCCACTATTCGCAAAGAGCAAAGCTGCCCCGAAACCGAAAAATCTACGGCGTGCCGATCGCCGGATTACCAGAGGCGTCACACGGCACCTCCTTCAGCCCAAGCACCTTGGTCGCGTACCCCCGTGGAGGCTGAAACAGCGCAGCATCCGGCTCCGATCCACTCCATCGCACCAGCTCTCTCGTGACTTTCAGCCTGTCTCCCCAGGGAAGCGCCCTGTCCTGCACCGAACGCACGCTCATCGTTGACCCAGGCCCGGTCCCCGCGACCCACACTTCATACAGCGCATCCCCCTCCGGCGCACTCGCCACCAACCGGCACCCACGAGCCTGCAACCCAGCAATCGGCTGCTCCCCCAAATCCACAGCCTCACCGGCAGGCTTCTTTGACCACATGCTTTTCAAATACTCCGAACAGGAGGCGAAATCTGGTAGAGCCACCGTTTCGGCACGGGGCGGGCTGGGTTGCGCCGCGCTCGGCGCCGCGCAGGGCCCAGACCCGGATTCCTTCTCCGCCGCCAGGCAGCCAAAACTGGAGAGCGCCACATGCGCTTCGTCCCGCTTGGGCACATCCTGCTCCACCTGCCAGCAGGAGTTCCGCCCGGGCACCGGTGTCGCATTGTGCAGAACCTTGACCACCGGAAACGACGAAGTCCATACCATCTGCACCCCCGCCACTGGATCCTCCACCTGCGTGTGACTCAGTCCACTCGGCAGCGTCGTCCACTCGAAGAATTTCCGCCCCTGAGAATCCTGGGCACGCACGCTCCGCGTCTTGGACGTAATAACCTTCCCATTCTTCGCAGTCGACGTACTAAACTCCTCAAATTCCGCAAGGGAAGGCGCACTCGCAAACCGTAGAGGTCCCCTTCGTTGCACCGGCTTCGCTGCTGGACCAGTCTGTCCCGCCAACCAGCAACCCTCACCGCAGAGAAAGAACGCAACCAGGATCACAACAGCTCTACGCATGGAGGCCCCCTGACCGCTCCATCCTCTCTCCAATCGGCATCCGGAACAAGCCGAAATCCACCAACACCCTGCCACCCACTCCTTTGCGCGAGAAAGATCCACATCATTGGCGATCCGTCCATCGTTGAGCAGCCTAAATGGAGCCGGAAACAGACCTACCCACAACGCGTCCCCAGCGAAAAGAACGATGACGGCCAGAACCCGGCATGGGCCGCCATGCGCCTTGCACCTCCCGAGATCCAGAAGGCACGATAAGGTTCAATTTCGGCTGATTACCTGTACCGACGGCTGTAATCTTCCCGCGCTGCGCAGTCAGAAGGAAGCATCCCTCCTTGCCAGATGCGCATGAGTAGTCGAGCGCGAGAGTAGGCAAGGCTCAACACAAAGCAAGGCAGCGCTCCGCGGAGAAGGCATGCTGCAGACGAAGCGCTTCAGCGGTTCGCGAAGACAGTGCTCAAGACAACGCGCGATGGCGAACGCGGCTACCTGTACAGCAGCACGGCAACGGAGCCGGACGAACAGGACCGCGCACGGCTCCGGAGGTCGAGCGTGGCACTCATCATTCATTGCAATGAATTCTATGTGTGGACGCCAGGTCCGAAGCCGATGAGCAGTGCCATCGTTGATCAGAGAACCCAAACCTGCGCCGAAGCTGCCAGCCTCATCCGGTTGCTCACCGATCAACCAGACCACCGAACGACCGATACCGCATAGCCGCCCAACGTGCCACTTCAACAAACTCGGAAACCCTCACACCGCTCCGGCCTCCAAAACGCGCAAAGCAGAAACCTATTGCGCCGGCGCCGCATTCCGCCCGCCATTCGCACCCGTCCCCGCACGCGGGTAATACCCCGCCCGCGTCCGCACCGACAATTTCCCATAGCCTTTCCCCTTCGCCTCCACATGCACCTGCCGATACCCGCCCTGCTCCGGCGGCTTGGTGCTGCGGTACGAAATCGTGTACTGCGTCCGGATATCCTGCGCAACCTCCCGTGTAATCCCGTCCACATCCTTCAACGCATGCGGAAAATACGCCTCGCCCCCCGTCTGCTCCGCCAATTCCGTCAGCACCTGCCGAGAATGCCGCGATTCACTGCGCGTCACATCCTCCCCAAACAGCAGCCCGATGCAATAGATCACCGGCCCATCCAGCTCCTGCACTCGCCGGATCGTCTGCTCCAGTGTCGCGCTCGACGCGTTATCATCCCCGTCAGTCACCACCAGCAGCACCTGCTTGGGCCGCTTCGCGTTCTTCGCCAGGTAATCCGCAGACGCAATGACCGCGTCATACAGCGCCGTTCCCCCACTCGACTTGATGTAGCTCAATCCCTGCTGCAACTTGGCAATATCGCCCGTAAAGTCCTGGTCGATATACGCCTCCGAACTAAAATCCACCAGGAACGCCTCATCCTGCCGATTCGAGAGCCGCACTAGGTCCAGCGAAGCCGCATCCACCGCCTGCCGCTTGTCATACATCGACCCGGAACTATCAATCAAGATGCCCAGCGAAACCGGCAGATCCTCGTGCCGAAAGCCAATGATTGTTTGTGGCGCTCCGTCTTCGTAGACCTTGAACGCCTCCTTGGCAAGATCCTCAACCTCACGTCCAGAGCCGTCCACAACCGACGCGTTCAGCCGCACCTCGTACGCCTCGGCGCGCAGCGTATAGCGCCCGCCCTCCTGCGTCACCACACCCGGTGACGCCTGCCCATTCGGTGTACCCTGTCCACTGTTCCCGGCGGGCACCTTCGGCAAAGCCACCGTTCCGTCGGGAGACGGCACAGGATCGCTGTCCACCGCCGGCGGCACCTGCGGACTCGACCCCGGCACAGCCGCCGGCGCCTGCGGAGCAGGAACCGAACTCTGCGCCCCTGCCCCTATCTCCGATCCCAGCCCGAAACAAAAAACAACTGCCGTCGTGACCCTGAACCAACATCCGTTACTGCGACGGCGCATAGTACCCCTCGCGATTGTGCACCGTTAGCTCCGGTAACCCCGGCGGTGGCATCAGCCGCACGTTCAATTTACGCCACTGGCCGTTGCGTCGGCGATCCGTAGGCGTATACCCGATCACATACTCGTTCCGCAGCTCTTCACTGATCCGCTGCGCAATATCGCTCAAATCCTGTACATCCCTCACTACAAATAGACGCCCGCCCGTCGCTTCCGACAGCTCATGCAACAGCTGCGGCCCGTTCTGCTCCTCCACCGTCGGCGCATACGCGTCAAAAATGCCCACCGAGTAAATCTGCACCTCGCTCTCGCGCACCGTCCGCATCAACTCACCCTGCGTATACCGGCTCCGGTTATCGCCGCCGTCAGAAACCACCAGCAGCGCCTTGCGCGAGTACTTCGCATCCCGCAGCTTGTTCACGCCCAGGTACATCGCGTCGATCAGCGCCGTCCGGTTCTCTGGCTTCAGCATCACCATCCGCGCTTCCACGTCCTCCACATCGCTGGTGTAGTCCACCAGAACCGCCGGTCGATCGTTGAAGCCGATCACGAAAAACTCATCCTGCGGATTGCACGTGTGCAGGAACTCACTCAAGGCCTTGCGGGATCGCACAAACTTCGACTGCATGCTCCCACTTAAATCAAACACAATCCCAATCGACAGCGGCGCATCTTCCGTCGCAAAACTCTTGATCACCTGCTGCGTATTGCTGTCATACAGCTGAAAATTGCTCCGCTCCAACCCGGTCACCAGCCGGTTTTGCGGATCCGTCACCGTCAGCGGCACCAGCACCAGATCGGCATTCACCTGTATCGCCTTGCCCTGCGACGATGTCGCCTTTGCGGCAACATCGCTCCCATTCACCACGGGTCGTGCTTCCTTCGGTGCAGCCGGAGCCGGTGCCGCGGAGTGCACCGAGTCCAGCGGACTCTCTTGTCCGGTCGCGAGCAAGCAGCAGCCGGCCAGAAGGCAGGGCAACACCGCGGCTCGCCAAATCCATCTCGACATCCAGACCCGCGTCCTCATGCACTCCTCCACCCAACCCCAAACGTGGCGGCGACAGGGATGTGTGCGACAAGACTAACCGTAAAGTTCTTCGCCGTCTATTCCCCGCTCGAACTTCTTGGCGTCCCGCTTTCATCACGCGCCACCGCACATCCTCTCCGGAAACTACAATCAAAGCCATGGCCCGCCTGTATCCCTTCCGTGCTCTCCGCTACGACACAAACCGCGTCAATATGGCCGACGTCGTTACCCAGCCCTACGACAAAATCAGCCCCGAAATGCAGGCCGCCTACTACGCCAGGAGCCCCTACAACCTCATCCGCATCGTCCTCGGCAAACGCGAACCTACCGACACCGACACGGAAAACGTCTACACCCGCGCCGCCGCCACCTACCACGCCTGGCGCGACGAAGGCATCCTCCGCGAAGAACGGGAACCCGCCCTCTACGGCTACTCCCAGACCTACACCGTCCCTGGAACCGCCGCCGTCGGGGAAACGCCCGAAGTCCGCGAACGTCGCGGCTTCATCGCCCTCGGCCACCTCTACGACTACGCCGACCACGTCGTCTACCGCCACGA
>CAZZWG010000191.1:0-6402 GCA_964657685.1 Verrucomicrobia bacterium Tous-C9LFEB
AGGCCGATCTGGACGGGGGCGAGCCAGAGGGGGAAGGCGCCGGCGTAGTGCTCGATGAGGACGCCGAAGAAGCGTTCTACGGAGCCGAAGAGGGCGCGGTGGACCATGACGGGTTGGTGGCGTTCACCGTCTTCGCCTACGTATTCGAGCTCGAAGCGCTGGGGAAGTTTGAAGTCGAACTGGACGGTGGAGAGTTGCCAGAGGCGGCCCAGGACGTCGACTAGTTTGATGTCGATTTTGGGGCCGTAGAAGGCGGCTTCTCCGGGGAAGGTCTGGAAGGGGAGGTTGCGGCGGGTGAGGACGTCTTTGAGGGCAGATTCGGACTCGGCCCACTCTTCGGGGGTGCCGATGAAGTCGGGGTTACCGGGCTGGTGGGTGGAGAGTTCTACGCGGTACTCGGTGAAGCCGAAGGTTTTAAGGACGGCTTCGGCGAAGTCGAGGCAACCTTCGATTTCGGCTTCGATCTGGTCGCGGGTGCAGAAGATGTGGGCGTCGTCCTGGGTGAAGCCGCGGACGCGGAGGAGGCCGTGCATGGTGCCGGAGCGCTCGTAGCGGTAGACGTTACCGAGTTCGGCGTAGCGTTGGGGAAGATCGCGATAGCTCTTAGGGGTGGATTTGTAGATGAGGATGTGGCCGGGGCAGTTCATGGGCTTGAGGCGGTATTCGGCGTCGTCGAGCTCCATGGGCGGGTACATATTTTCGGCGTAGACGGACTCGTGGCCGCTGATGCGCCAGAGTTCGCGGCGCATGATGTGCGGGGTGTAGACCATGCTGTAGCCGCGGCGGAGGCACTCTTCGCGCATCCAGTCTTCCATGGCTTTGCGGATGAGGCCGCCTTTGGGGTGCCAGAAGATGAGGCCGGCGCCGGCGATCTCCTGGATGCTGAAGAGGTCTAGCTGCTTGCCGAGGACGCGGTGGTCGCGGGCCTTGATTTCTTCGAGGTGTTTGAAGTGGGCTTCGAGGTCTTTGGGGTTGAAGAAGGCTGTGCCGTAGATGCGCTGGAGCTGCTGGTTGTCCTCTTTGCCGAGCCAGTAGGCGCCGGCGATGCTCATGACTTTGAAGGCCTTGACGCGGCCGGTGGAGGGGACGTGGGGACCGCGGCAAAAGTCGGTGAAGGCGCCGTTGCGGTAGAGGGAGATTTCATCGCCGGGCTCCGTGAAGCGTTCGATGAAGTGGACCTTCATGAACTCGCCGTGATTGCGGTAGTTTTCTAGGCCCTGTTCGCGGGGTTCTGTGATGCGTTCGAAGGGCTGGTCGCGTTTGACGACTTCGGCCATGCGGGCCTCGATCGAGGCGAGGTCGGCTTCGGTGAAAGGGATTTCGCGGTAGACGTCGTAGAAGAAACCGTTGTCGGTGGCGGGGCCATGGCCGAGCTTGGTTTCGGGGAAGAGTTCGAGGATGGCGGTGGCCATGACGTGGGCTGCGGAGTGGCGTACGACGCGTAAGGCGGCGGGGTCGGTCTCTTTGAGGAGCTCGAGGGCAACGTCTTCGGTGAGGGGGGCGCGGAGGTCTACAAGGCGCTCGGCGGAGGTGGTTTCTGCGGCGTACATGCCGGCTTCGGTTTGTTCGGCCTTGGCGTCTTGATCGGCGGTTTCCAATGTTTGCGGAGCCTTCAAAGGCCTGATGCGGGCGACGATGACGGCGGCGGCGAGTCGCGGGGAGATGCTGTTGGCTACGTCGAGGGGTGTTGTGCCGGGGGCGACCTCGCGCACCGAGCCATCTGGAAGCTGAACCTGGATCATGTTGTTTCCCACGCTTACAGCATAGTTGGCCCGAGGCGGATGGCGTGCCCGCGCCGCTTTTCGGTTCGGAAGAGTGGGGCCTTTACGGGAGGACCAGGCTGCGGTACGCCAAAGTTGCAGTGTGGTGTGCGTAATAGGCATCGCAGCCCCCCAAGGGGCAGGCCTACTGTGAGGTCAGCCCGTTTTGCACAGAAGCAGCGGCGGGTCATTGAGGGAAGAAGACCCATGCAAATGCTTTGCAAGGTTTCGAGTGTGTTTAGTGATGTGGATTGTCCCACGTGCGGGCAGGGCTTCATGGTGTACTGGACGCGCCAACGAGCGGGCGGGCGCGATCAACAGCTGCAGACCATGCAGAGTCTGCTTCGGGAGCAGCATGACGTGACGGGTTCCACAGACGCCCACGCGCCGGCATTTCAGCTGCCTGACGCTCCGGCGGCGGTTCCGCGGCGGGAGCGACGGTTCATCTCAGCGGGCGTTCCGCTGTACAGCTAGGCCCCTGGCGCGGCCGGCTCCGCTACAATGAAGGGCGGTGACCCTGTCTGTTTGAACCATGGGCGCACCTGTAGCTGCAAAGCGCCCCTATGAGCTGGTTTAAACGCGAAGACCATGAAATTCAGGCCACACCGCACCACGAGGTGCGCACGGAAGGGCTTTGGGTCAAGTGCCCTGAGTGCCGCAAGCTGATCTGGAAAGCTGATCTTGAGGCGAATCTTCAGGTCTGTCCGCACTGCGGGTATCACTTTCGCATCGCGGCACGGGAGCGACTGAACCTGCTGCTGGATGCCGGTTTCGAGATTGTGGATACGGGGTTGCGGTCCACGGACCCTCTCGATTTCTGCGATCTGAAGCCGTACAAGCGGCGACTGGCGGAAGCGCAGCAGAAGACGGGGCTGGACGATGCCATCGTGAATGCGACGGGGACCCTGGATGGGCTGCCGGTAGTGGCTTCCGTGATGGAGTATGGCTTCATTGGTGGGTCGATGGGGGCCGTGGTCGGGGAGACGATTGCGCGGGCTGTGGATCGCGCGCATGACACACGGACGCCGCTGCTGATTGTGTCGGCTTCGGGCGGGGCGCGGATGATGGAAGGCATTGCCAGCCTGATGCAACTGGCCAAGATTTCGGCGGGGCTGGCGCGGCTGGATGAAGTGGGTGTGCCGTATGTTTCCTTAATGACGGACCCGACAACCGGGGGCGTGACGGCGAGTTTTGCGATGCTGGGCGATCTGAACATTGCAGAGCCGGGTGCGCTGATTGGCTTTGCCGGGCCGCGTGTGATCGAGCAGACGATCCGGCAGAAGCTGCCCGAGGGATTTCAGCGCTCGGAGTTTTTACTGCAGCATGGATTCCTAGATGCGGTGGTGCCGCGTAAGGAGTTAAAGGCGTATCTGGCGAACGCGTTTGGATGGATGACGGGCAGCAAGGCTGTTTCGTCTTCCTAGGAAAGAGTCTGTGGCGTGCAGCCTTTTTCGCCATCCCGGACTGCGCTTCGTGTGGCGCTGCGACGCGCTGCCCACCAGCTTGTGGATGCGGAGCCACTGGTGTTTCGGGACCCTTTTGCTTTGCGCATCCTGGGGCAGGAGACCGCGGCAGAGCTCCAACGCACGCCGAAGGCCGAGCGGAAGCCATTTTCGGCGGCCATGCGCTCGTGGATGGTAGCGCGAGCACGATTTTCAGAGGATGTTTTAGCTGAAGCTGCCCGTGTACACAACGCGGTGCAGTACCTTGTGCTGGGTGCGGGGCTGGATACGTTTGCGTTGCGAAATGCTGACGCCCATGTGCGTGTCTTTGAGGTGGATCACCCGGCGACGCAGGCGTGGAAGCGTGGCCGGCTTGCCGATGCGGGGCTTGCCTTACCGGTGGGAGCTTCCCTGGTTCCGGTGGATTTCGAGACGCAGTCCTTGCGGCAGGAGCTTCTGCGGGCGGGGTTTGATTTTGCGGTGCCTACCGTGACGGCGTGGCTCGGGGTGGTTCCTTACCTGACGGCCGAGGCGTTTGGCGGGACGTGCCGTGTGCTCCGGCGGTTTGCCGAGGGATCCCAGGTGATCTTTGACTATGGGCAGCCGCGCGAGGTGCTGCCGCCAGTTGAGCAACTGATGCAGGATTCGTTGGCGGCCCGTGTGGCGCAGGCGGGTGAGCCGTTTCGACTGTTCTTTACGCCGGTGGGGCTGGCAGAGGAGATGGAGGTCTTTGGTCTGCGGGTGAAGGCAGACATGGGGAGTCCCGAGTTGAATGCACTCTACTTTGCGGGGCGGCGCGACGGCCTGGGGCTTCGGGGATCCGCTGGGCGGTTGTGCCTGGCCGAAGTTGCGTGACGTGCGATGGCTTGCGGGAAGACTGGCCTGGAGGGCGGTGACAACTGCGACAATCGAGGGGGATACGCGTGCGGATGACGCGATCCGAACGGAAAAGGATTTCTGATGCAGTATCAGCAAGCGCTTGATATTTTGGCCTCCCTTGGCCCTGAACTTCGCACGGGTAAGGCTCTTCCGGCTGGGACGGAGCGGCGGAAGTTTTCGCTGGACCATATTCGATTGTTGCTGGGCGAATTGGGCAGACCGCAGGAAAGGTTTCGCTCGGTTCTGATCGCGGGGACGAATGGCAAGGGATCGACCGCGGCTACTCTGGCGTCGATTTGTGCGGCCGCCGGGTTGAGGACAGGGTTATATACGTCCCCACACCTTGCCCGGGTGAATGAGCGGATGGTTGTGGGTGGGGAGGAGATTGCTGACGCCGATTTTGGGCGACTTTTCGGCCAGGTGCACGCGTGTGCGGAAGAACTCGCGAGTGGGGGCCGCCTGCCGCATCTCCCGAGCTTTTTTGAGCTGCTGACGGCGGTGTGTTTTTTGCATTTCGCGGAGCAGGCGGTGGAAATTGCCGTGCTGGAGGTGGGGTTGGGTGGGCGGCTGGATGCGACCAACGTGGTGGAACCGATTGTCTCGGTGATCACGGACATCGGAATAGACCATACAGAGTTTCTGGGCAGTACGTTGAATGAGATCGCGCGGGAGAAGGCCGGGATTTTGCGTTCCGGGGGGGTGCTTGTGACGTTGTCGCAGCATCCCGAGGCGAATGCGGCGATTGGGGAGGAGGCCATGGCGTTGGGCGTTCGAGGCGTGGACGCGGCGCGACTGCTGCCTCCGCGGGGGTTTGTGGGTGCGCCTGTTGGGTTGGGGGTGCCGTTATCGGCTGTGAAGGATCCTGGGTACCATAATCTGAACGAGGTGGAAGGGCCGGGGAGCGGGGCGTTGTTGCCGGGGAATGAAGGGGTGCTTTCGGAGCGTTCTCCCCTGGGCCTGAACAGTTGGCCTATCTCGCTCGAGGGCGAGCTGATCTTTCTAAGATCGCCTCTTGCCGGGCAGCACCAGCAGCGGAATGTTGCCCTGGCGGTGGCTGCGGCCCTGGAATTACGCGTGAACCATGGGTTTACGATTCCGAACGGAGCGATTGAGGCTGGGGTGGCTGGGACGCGCTGGCCGGGGCGACTGGAGTGGATACCGGGTCATCCTGGTGCAGGCCAAGCGCATGCTCCGCTGCTGCTGGATGTGGCGCATAACCCTGCGGGGGCATGGACGTTGCGGGCGGCGCTGTCGCAGTTGCCGGAGGATCGTCCGCGCACGCTGATTTTTTCCTGCCTGGCGGACAAGGACATCCGGGAGATGGCGAGTATTCTGTTTCCTCTTTTCGACTCGACTTCGGGAGATCCTGCGCGGCGGCGGGATCACATTGTGCTTGCTCCGATTGCAAATGTGCGCGCGGCGACCGCGGATGACTTACTGGCGGTGGCGCATGCACTGGACGTTCCGGCGCACGTTGCGCCGCACCTGGCCGGCGCGTTGCACCAGGCCGAGACGCTTACGCCGCCGGACGGGGTGATCGTTGCGACAGGGTCGGTTTACCTGGTGGGTGCTTTGCGTGGGCTGGCTCTGACCGAGGTTTCAGGCAGTGCGACGGGGCGTTTAGCATAGCGTGATGCCCCTGCCCGAGGTGCTGCCCGGCGCTGAGCCGATCGCAGCCGCCCCCCATGTCAGCCCTCAGCCACCCGTGTTTTTCCGGTGGATGACTTACCTGCTTCTACTGCCCTTGGTAGGCGCGGCGACTGCCGCTTTTGGTTCCGTTTCGCTGGTTTGCGGGCTTTGGGATCGTTCGGGCCGGCAACAGCACTGGGTGGCGCGGCAATGGGCGCGGGTTCTGCTGCGGCTGGCACTTTCGCCGGTAACAGTGGAGGGTGCGGAGCGGCTGCGGGGTGTGGGCGCGGCGGTGTTTGCGGCCAATCACCTGAGCTACTACGACACGCCGGTCTTGTTTGCGAAGCTTCCCTTCCAGTTTCGAATCATGGCCAAGGCTGCGTTGTGGAAGCTGCCATTTATCGGGTGGTATCTGCAGCGTTCGGGGCAGGTGCCCATTGATCAGAGTTCGGCGCGGGCGGGGGTGGCGAGCCTGGGGCGCGGGGTGAAGACGCTGCTGGGCGGGTTGCCGCTAGTGGTGTTTCCGGAGGGCGGACGAACGGCGTCAGGCGAACTGCAGGCGATGGCTGCGGGTGCGGCGTGGATGGCGATCAAGGCGCAGGTGCCGCTGGTTCCGCTGACGTTAGTGGGGACCTATGAGCTGCTGCCGATTCATGTGTATGCGCTTCGTCCGCGGCCGCTGAAATTGATTG
>CAZZWG010000192.1:0-6330 GCA_964657685.1 Verrucomicrobia bacterium Tous-C9LFEB
GCCGGGAATGTGGGCGCGACGGCGGCTCATTGGATTGCGGCGAAAGAGCTTGCGGATGTGGTGCTGATCGACGTGGTGGAGGGGGTGCCGCAGGGTAAAGGGCTGGATCTGCTGGAAGCCATGCCGATTGAGAAGCGGGATTGCTCGATTATTGGGACCAATGACTATGCGGATACGAAGGACTCGGATGTTGTCGTGATTACGGCGGGCATTGCGCGCAAGCCGGGGATGAGCCGCGATGACCTGTTGAATACGAATTTCAAGATCATGAATGAGGTGGTGGTGAAGGCTGTTGAGGCCTCGCCGAACGCTATTTTGATCGTTGTGTCGAACCCGCTGGACGCGATGGCGCAGACGGCGTTCAAGAAGGCCGGGTTGCCGCGGGAACGGGTGATTGGGATGGCCGGAGTGCTGGATTCGGCACGGTTCCGGACGTTTATTGCGGAGGAGCTCGAGGTTTCGGTTGAGAATGTGACGGCGTTTGTGCTGGGCGGGCATGGGGACACGATGGTGCCTTTGTCGCGGTACTCGACAGTTGCTGGGATTCCGATTACGGAGTTGATTGCGCCGGACCGGTTGAAGGAACTGGAGACGCGGACGGCGAATGGCGGCGCGGAGATTGTGAAGTATCTGAAGACGGGTTCGGCTTACTATGCGCCGTCGGCGGCGGCAGCGGAGATGGTGGAGGCGATCCTGAAGGACAAGAAGAAGATCCTGCCGTGCGCAGCCTACCTTGAAGGCGAGTACGGGATCCACGGCTTGTATGTGGGCGTGCCTTGCAAGCTGGGCGCGAAGGGTCTGGAGAAGATCATCGAGATCAAGCTGACGGAGGCCGAGCAGGCAGCTCTTAATAAGAGCGCGGAGTCTGTCCGTGAGCTTTGCTCCGTGATTGGTGTCGCTTAACTTCGTGGTTACCGAGAAGCCGTGAATCTGCCTGCACAGGGATTCACGGCTTTGCTACTCCCGGCGGAGGTCCGAGGACCTTGCTTATAGACTGGCTGGATGGGGGTAGGCCGGGCGGAGAGCAGCGTGCAAGGTAAGGTCGCCGGGGCCAAACCCACCTTTCGCCTGGTGCAGGTGCTGCGCGGGCTGGCGGCGCTGCTGGTGGTGGCGCATCATGCGACGATCCTGCTGGGGCAGCGTGACCACCTGCCCGTAGGCACGTGGATGCAGGGCAGCGCGGGGGTCGACATCTTTTTTGTCATCAGCGGCTTTGTCATGACCCTTTCCTCCGCGCCGCTGCGGCACGCAGTGCACCCAGCAAGGACGTTTCTGGCGCGGCGGCTGGAGCGTATTGTGCCCATGTACTGGCTGGTGACGACGATCAAAGTGGTGGTTGTGCTGCTGGCGCCCACATTGGCACTGAATGGCCTGGGAGGTTGGCACCATACGCTGGCGTCGTACCTGTTTCTGCCGAGCATGAGCGGGGAAGGCAGGCTGGAACCTGTCGTTGTGGTCGGTTGGACATTGAATTATGAGATGGCGTTCTACCTGCTGTTTGCGGGCGCGCTGGTCATGCGCTGGCGACCATGGTTCAGCCTGGCGCCGGTGCTGGCAGGTGTGCCTTTGCTGGTGTTTCTGCCGCTGCCGTGGCTGTTGCGTCTGCCGCTGCCATCGCTCTTCTACATACAGACCGTGCTTTGGGAGTTCCTCTTCGGCATGTTGCTGGGGGCCGGTGTAGGGTGGGTACGACGCCTGCCCTGGGGCTGGGGGGCGCTGCTGGTCTGTGGCGGGCTGGCTTCCATCCTGGCGCAGAACCTGGTGGCTACGAGCTTCTGGCGCGGCTTCTTCTGGGGCGTTCCTGCGCTCGCCATGGTTGCGGGGGCTATTTCAATGGAGCGGCGATGGGGAGCGCGAAGTCCGCACTGGGCGCTGGAGGCGGGCGACGCTTCGTACTCGATCTACCTCACGCACACGCTCACGCTGCCGCTGGTCGGAGTCCTTCTGCTTCGCTGGCCGCACGGCTGGCACGGCGAAATTGCCCTCGCGCTCACCGTCGCCATCGCCCTGTCCGCGCTCTCAGGGGAGATCGTGTTCCGGGTCGTAGAGAGGCCCATCATGCGATGGTTCACCGGGCGGCGGAGAAGTGCGGTTCCGGTGAATGTGTAAAGGCCTTGTCCGCGGTGTGCGAACAAGGCCTCTAGCGGGGTATGTTGCGGGAAACTAGTCGCGTTCGATGGTGACAGACTCGAGGACGACCTCTTTGCGCGGGCGATCGCCGGAGGACGTGGGCACCTTGCTAATCTTCTCGACGATGTCATAGCCTTCGGTTATTTCGCCGAAGATGGTGTGCTTGCCGGTGAGCCAGCCGGTGTCGGTGACGGTGACGAAGAACTGGCTACCGTTGGTGTTGGGGCCGGCATTGGCCATGGCGAGTTTCCCGGGCTTTTTGAAATCGTGCGGGCTGCCCTTGGTCTCGTCGGCGAACTTGTAGCCGGGACCGCCCATGCCGGTGCCTTCGGGGTCGCCGCCCTGGATCATGAAGTTGGGGATGACGCGGTGGAATACGGAACCGTCGTAGAGCTTGTCGCCCTTTTTCGAGCGGGAGTTCCATTCTTTGGTGCCTTCGGCAAGGCCGATGAAGTTCTTAACGGTCTCGGGGGCCTCGGTCTCGAAGAGGCGGGCTTTGAAGGTGCCCTCGGATGTTTTGAAGACTGCGGTAGATGGCATTGAATCTCCTTGCTGTGTAGTGCTACGGGTGGTTGGATGCGTGTTTGGCGGATGTTTGGTGGGGAAGTTGGCTTGGCGGGTCGAAAACGCAGGTCTTTCCGCTGCGCGCTTGGCGCTTCGGTGGAGATGACAGATGTTAGGAGTTGGGGCTGGAGGGCGGTGGTGCTGGCGGCTGTGAACCGGGGGTGGTCGGGGTCGGATCTGGAGGGAGGGGCTGGCCGGGTTGGAGGACCGTGACCTTGTTGAGCATGACCGGGGTGGTGGGTTTGTCCTCGGCGTTGCGGGCGACGCGGGCGATGGAGGCGACGAGG
The DNA here is from genome assembly GCA_964657685.1 of Verrucomicrobia bacterium Tous-C9LFEB. Taxonomy (GTDB): domain Bacteria; phylum Acidobacteriota; class Terriglobia; order Terriglobales; family Acidobacteriaceae; genus Granulicella. Next base: position 2,982 of record CAZZWG010000192.1, read on the forward strand.
AGGACGGAATGAGGGTCGCACTGGCCGAAGATGGTGTAGTGGCCGTTCAGTTCGGGTTTGGCGACTTCGGTGATGAAGAACTGCGAGCTGTTGGTGTTGGGGCCGGAGTTGGCCATTGCGAGGCGGCCCGGGGTGTCGAAGCTGAGGGCGGGGGAGACCTCGTCGGGGATGTAAAAGCCGGCGTCGCCCATACCGGAAGCCAGCGGATCGCCGCCCTGGATCATGAATCCGGGGATGACGCGATGGAATTGGGTGCCGTTGTAGAAGGGCTTGCCGGTGACAGGCGTATGGGTCGAAGGGTCGGTCCAGGATTTCGTGCCAGTGGCCAGGCCGATGAAGTTTGCCGTCGTGACCGGCGATTCTTTATCGAAAAATTGGCAGGTGAGGCGGCCCATGGAGGTGTCAAAAAGAACCGTGGGGCCGGATGGAACGGCCGGCGCGACCGCGTGGGCGGTCGTGGAAGGCGCGTCCGGCAGCGGCGCGGAGGTCTGAGCGGCGGCGAGGGCGGGCAGGAGAGGGAGGGCGAGCAGAGTGGGGATCTTCACGGCCTCTTCAGGGTAGCGCCGATGGGGGCGGGCGCAAAGTTGCCACGAGCGCGGTATGGTGGTTGGCGGAGCTTCGGCTCCCAAGGAGAGACACAATGGCGAGCCAGGCAATCTGGGTAATGTTGAAAGCAAAGCCCGGGAAAGAAGCGGAGATTGAAGCATTTCTAGCCCAGGGAGCGAAGATGTCGAAGGATGAGCCGCAGACGGTGACCTGGTATGGCGTGAAGATGGGGCCCGGCATGTACGGCGTATTCGATACATTTGCCGACGAGGCTGGACGCGATGCCCATATGAATGGCGAGATCGCAAAGGCGTTGATGGCGAATGCTTCGGAACTGTTTTCCAATGAGTTGCGGATTGAAAAGATGGAGATCCTGGCGGCGAAGTAGGTTTACTCCGTGCCGGCTGTTCGGCGGCCGTCCTGGGCGAGAGCGACAAAGATCAGGGCGGCCGCCGCGGCGATCGGGACGGAGATGTCGCCGTAGATGCGTAGTTCAAGAATCTGGCCTACGGAGAGGAGTAGAAGGACCCAGAAAGGGAGCAGGAGAAGGCTGTTGCGCAGCGGGGCGAATGGAATTCTGTTGCGGAGAAGGTAGACCCAGGGGAGCAGGAAGGCGCTGGCGCTGAGGATATTGGGCCAGAGCAGCGGGTTGGCGAGGTGATGGAGGTTGGCAAGTATGCGGGGGCCTGCTTCTGTGGGGTTGTTGCGATAGAGGTGTTTTTGGAACTGCGTGATGGTGAGCCAGGCGGCAGCGAGAGCGGCTAGTTGGGCGTAGTGTCTCGTTTTCAGACAGCGGAAGTTGATCAATTCCTCAGGAGTGGTAGCAAGGGATAGGGCAAAGATGCCGATAAGAAAGAGTGTGGTTTCGCGGTTCCAGGTCCCGATGAGGAAGATGGGGAGCAAGGGCCAGAAACGGCGTTGCAATGCGAGGTAGCTGCCCCAGCCAATGAAGGCGGTGGCCGGTAGGTCGTAGGGGAAGCTGAAGGGGACGGAGAGGACGAAATCGAAGAGGCAGAGGATGATGAGGAGGGCGAAGGGGAGTTCCGGGAGAGGTGCGTCCGGGGAGGCAAGGCGGTAGATCTTGACGGCGGCAAGGCCGGCGAGGAAGAGGCTCAGGGCGGTCGTGAGTTCCATAACGAGGAACTCGGGTGAGTGAAGAACGGCGCGGTGCGCGGTGATGTGCTGCAGGGCGGCGGAGTGGCCGGCAGCAAGCATTGGCCAGCGTAGAAGGTCACGGCCCTGGAACGGCATGCGTTCTGTGCCGTGGGCGTAACGCGTGAGGTCGATGTAAGGGGGGCGCGCGGTGCAGTAGAGATTGGCGAACCAGAGGCAGGCGATTGCCAGCATGGCGCGGGCGTACAGGGTGGAGAGTCGGCGGCTGCGGGTCGTTTCGGGTACGTGGGCGGGCACTGGAGATCAGTGTAGCGGGCGGATTCGGGAGGGGGGCGGCCAACCTGTGCGATGGGGAGTTCGTCTGATTTGGGAGAGGTGAGTTATGGCATCAGGTCTTGATTCGACAAAAACGGGCGCGCGTCCTTCGCATGAATCCATTGAGGAAACGGGTGGGAAGGCCACGGACGCGGGAGAAACGCCGCTTGAGCATGTAGACCATGAAGCGATGGAGAGCGCAAAGCGGGCGCAGAATCGGATCCATGCTGATGAAGGCAAGAATCCTGGAACGCAGATTTTCACGAAGTAGGCTTCTTGCATTGGTTCGAAGGGGGCTCCGCGATGATGCGGGGCTTTTCCTTTTTGCGACGGGAGGCCAGGAGGAAGATTGTGAGGCGGCAGGCAGTCAGGGGCATCGAAAAGGTATGTCTTTGTTGAAGCGTGCGGAGAAGCGAGGAAATAAGTTTGAGAACCCGGTGCCTACCCAGCTTGGTGGGCTGAGTTTGATGATGAAGGTTCTGCCGCTTTATCTAACAAACAAGGCGGAGACGGAGCCGAAGACGCCGCTGGGACCGTTCCGGACGGATGCGGGCGTTTACGGGACGGCGCCGGCGAGTGGATTGCGGGTGACGTGGTTTGGGCACTCGGCGCTTTTGCTTGAAATCGACGGCTTGCGGGTGTTGGTAGACCCGGTTTGGGAGCCGCGGGCCAGCCCGTCCCGGTGGCTGGGGCCGAAGAGATTCTTTCCGCCCACGCTGCGTCTGGAGGACCTTCCGGAGCTTGATGCGGTATTGATCTCGCATGATCACTATGACCATCTGGGTGGGGACACGGTAAGGCGGCTGAGCCGGTTGAATGCAACGGCGCGGGCGCGATGGGTCACCTCGTTGGGGGTGGGGAAGCGTCTGCGCGGCTTTGGTGTACCCGCAGAGCGCATTCAGGAACTGGACTGGACGCAGAGCGTGGAGGTTGCCGGGGCGGGCCTGGGAGAGAGTGTGCGGGTGACTGCCTGGCCTTCGCGGCATTTCTCGGGGCGAACGACCTGGGACAGGATGACCACGCTTTGGGGGTCATTCGTGATCGAGGGGCCGAAGCACCGGGTGTATTACGGGGCGGATTCCGGGCTTTGGGATGGATTTGCGGAGATTGCTTCTCAGTACGATGGCTTCGATCTGACGATGCTGGAAATTGGCGCGTTTCACCCGCTCTGGGCTTCGATTCACCTAGGGCCGGAGGGCGCCGCGGAGGCTTACCGGCGGATGGGTGGACCGGAGAAAGCCGGCGCGCTGATGCCGATCCACTGGGGCCTGTTTAATCTAGCGCTGCATGGCTGGCGGGAGCCGATTGAGGAGATGTCAGCGATTGCGGCGCGGGAGGGGTGGCGGTTGTGCCTGCCTACCCCGGGGGAGCCGAC
>CAZZWG010000193.1:0-6304 GCA_964657685.1 Verrucomicrobia bacterium Tous-C9LFEB
GATGAGCACCACAAACTTTTCATTGGGCACGGCTGGGCGAGGCCGCTGCCGAAGGTGGACCCTCTTGCAAACTGATCCTCTGGTCCGAGCGGCTCAATTGATGGTCGAGGCTCAGCAGATCAGCGACCAAGCATGGCAACTGCTTCTGCATGCAACCACTCCGGAGCGCCAGCAACGCGTACGGCAAATGCGGCGCCGATTGAACAAGATTGCAGACTCGATTGCAAACCTCATCGCTCGCGAACACGCTCTTGAGATGGTGGCGCAGCAGCGTCTCGGCCGCACTAACGTCGAGGGCGAGTTGATCCTGCCGGAAGATGAAGCGGCCGCCGACTTACTGCTTTCGAGTTATGGGATAGGCGGGCAGTGATGCACCATTCACTGTGCAATTTTTCGCTTGCTTTCAGTGCGGACTCGTCGGAAGATTCATTCAGGCGTTTTCGAAATTCCGCGACTCGCGCATTTTGGCACTCGCGTCTGCAGTTTCGATTCTTCATCGCCGGCCCGATTCGCCTTCTGGCACTCGGCACAACCTACAAAAAATTCATAGCAGGAGTGTGCCTACATGTCAGTAGCCACCAGCCCCACCATTGAGCTAAAGGCGACCCTCGAGCAGTTGCGCAAGGGTTTGGAAGAGGCCGTCGAAAAGAAGGCTTCTATTGAAGTTGTCACAAAGCTGCAGAAGCAGGTTGACGCCATCGATGTGGCCCTGGCGCAGAGGCATGTTTCCGGTGTGCAGCAAAAATCGCTTCTGGATGTGTTGAAAGAAAACGACTCGGTTAACCGCATCATCAGGGATCGCAAAGGTCGCGCCTACATCGACCTCGACCCACACCAGACTGCCGCCATCATGTCTCGCAAGTCCATCATTAGTGCCTTCACCAGCGGCACTCAGGGCGGCGATACGCTGGCACCTGTCGGCTTGTCGACGTCAGGTGTTCTGCAGATCGACCGAACTCCGGGGATCGTGCCAGAAGCCCGGCCATCGCTCAGGATCCGCGACGTGCTCAGCGCGCGTCCGACTACACTGCCGATGGTCGACTTCGTGAAAGTAACCACCCCGTTCTCGATCGCCTCGCCTGTAGCGGAAGCATCGCTGAAGCCTGAGAACCAGGTAACCTTTTCGACCGTGTCTGAAAAAATTCGCACACTCGCGACCTGGCTACCAGCTACAAAGCAGGTCCTCGAGGACATGACCGAGTTGATGGGCTTCATCGAGACCAGTTTGCCTTTCTATGTGGACCTTGAGGAACAGTTACAGTTGCTCGCAGGTGATTCGACCGGTGAAAACCTGCATGGCCTGATCCCGCAGGCGACGTCTTTCAATACCGGTCTGCTGCCGGGGGCCGCTTCCGGTTGGAATCGCATTGACATTGTGGGCGCCGCTATTGAACAGGTCGACGCAGCCAATGAGGTCCCACCCACGTTCGTTGTCCTTCACCCGACCGACTGGTGGAAGATGCGCCTGACGAAAGACGGGTTCGGCCGCTACATCCTGGGCGACCCGCAGACGCAGGTAAGGCCGAGCATCTTCGGTCTGGATGTAGTCGCAACTACCTCCATGCCGGTCGGTACGTTCCTGGTCGGCAGTGGCTCGCCGGCGGCAGCAGAGATCCGCGATCGCATGGGGATGCAAGTCGAAATATCTTCCGAGCACGCCGATTTTTTCGTTAGGAATCTGATCGCCGTGAGGTGTGAAAAACGACTTGCCCTGTTGACGAAGCGACCCGCAAGTTTTGTTGCCGGCTCGTTCGTGACGAGTCCAACCTCGTAAGCCAGGCTGGTACAACCCGGGGCGCTGGTCAAACCAGGCCGGCGCCGCAATACGGCAACCGTGAAGGGAGCAGCAATGGAACACAGAGATTTCAATTTCAAGGTCAAGGCCGCCGGTGACCAAGGGGGCCAAGGCACGTTCTCGGGGCTTGCGGCTACCTATGACCTGGACCAGGGCGGTGATCGCATCGTGCCAGGTGCTTTCACGCGAACTCTGCAGAGCGCTAAAGTATTCCCGCTTTTGTGGCAACACCAGGCAGACAATCCGATTGGTCACGTCACCTGCACAGAGACGAGTCAGGGGCTCCAGGTTGAGGGCAGCATCGTGCTTTCGGATGCGGTCGGCAAAAAGGCTTTCGACTTGATGAAGGCTCAGGTAATCCGCGGATTGTCCATCGGCTATTCCACCCTGCAGGAAACAGTCGAAAATGGCGTACGGCTGCTGAAAGAGATCAAGCTATTCGAGGTTTCGGCCGTCACGTTCCCGATGAACGAAGCCGCACTAATTGCATCCGTGAAGAATCTGAAAGCAATGTCAGACTCGGAGCGAGCCAAGCGGCTCAAATCGATGGACGAACACCGGCGCGCCATCGACCGGCACGGCCGCGGCATGCGCGAGGATATGAAAGCGCTCTTCGGTGATGAGCTCTTCATGAACGATGACGCGGTCGACGACCAGACGCTCATCGATGAGGAAGTATTAAGCGTCGACGACTCGAAAGCGTTCGCCATCGAGCTGCAGAAGATGCTGGAATTCGTAAAGGCCTAACACGGTTCGCGTCGGGCTATGGTGCGCAGGGAGAGCCTGCGACAAGCGGTGGTCTCCGCTCCATGAAACACCCGCCGCGGATGTATCGAAAGCAGGCTTATGGCAGACGGTCTTGAAATCACATTTGAAGGCATGCCCGAATTCACGCGCTACATGCAGGATCTCGCGGGCCCGGTAGTGGAGCGTATCGCGCGTCACGCAATGCGCGCTGGCGGCCGCGTAATCCAGGCCGCGATCACTGAGGACGCTCCGGTGCGTACAGACGCGTGGAGCGGCACAGCCCTTCCGCCGGGCGCACTCAAGAGCGACATAACGTTGAAAGTCGTTAAAGAGCCGGACGGGTCCATCAGCGCGATCATCGCACCAGGTGCCAGGAGTCGCCACGTCGCAAAATTTGTGGAATATGGGCATCGCCTGGTCAAGGGCGGCAAGTCGCGGAAGCGTGGCGGAACACTCGGGCAAAGTTATGTGGGCTCGGGTGGTGTGGTCGGGGAAGTGCCGGCGCACCCATTCATACGTCCTGCTTTTGAACGGTCGGAACCTGCTGCACAGGACGCGATCGCGATGGATATAGCGGCATCGTTTGGCGGTCGGAACACCGGAATTGAATTCGACGAACATCAGGAACTTGGGGACGGAGGCTTTTCGATTGGCTCCGGTGGCACTGTGGAGGAAGGCTAGTGGCGACAGGCGCAGTAACAGTCCGGCTCAATCTGAACTCCGCGGGATATTCGGCGGAGATGGCGAAAGCAGAGCGCTCCATGAAGCGTCTGCAGGCCGTCACTGGCGAGATGGGCCAGCACACGGTGTCGCAAATGCAGGCGGCCAGCGCGTCCATTCGCACCCTTGAGGGCGGCATCAGCAACAACATCCGTGCGGCCGAAAGATTCATTTCCCTGTTGCCGGGCGTGGGGGCTGCTCTCCAGGCAGCCTTCCCCGTGGTTGGCGCGATCGCACTGGCTGGTGTGCTCATCAAGGTAGGCGAGGAAGTCTACAAATTCGTTTCGAAGCTGAAGGAGATTCCGGACAATCCGTTTTCCGGCATGATCCAGTCGGCGAAGCTGAGCAATGATGCCCTGGCTGTCACGAACGATCGCCTGGCGAACGAGATTGCGAAGCTTGAGCACAAACCACAGAACCACATGGCGGAAGCACTCGACCAGATGCGCCAGGCTTCGGACAAGCTCTTCGATTCGCTCGAGCGATCGAACAAAGCCTTCGACGAGGCAATGGGCAAAGGCGGCGTCGGGAAACTCACTGGGATCGTTCAGAACGTCACGCCGACGGCGGGTGCAGATGCGGCGATCAAGAGGGCGCGCTCTGGCGTTCAGGCCGTAAGGGATGACTATCAGCCGACCCTTGATGACGCGCTCGCCTCTGGAGACCAAGGGAACATCAAGCAGGCACGCGAATCATTCATGGTTGCTCTCGAAAAAGCCTATGCGGTCCAGGATGCAGCGCTGCGCGCTGGATTGGATAAGGCGCAGGCGGCTGCAAAAGACTTCCATGGCAGCTATTCCGTTGGATCGGATCCCCGGGCCGTAATCCAGCGCTACCAGAGCGCACTCACTGTCTCGTCTCAGGATCAGCAGTCCATCGGAGGCCAGTATGGAAACTCTCTGATGACCGGCCAGAAAGACGCTGCGCAGGACGCCAACGACGCCAGCGAGCTTGCGAAGGAAGCTGCAAGGAAGCGTCTCCAGGCGATGGACGACGAGTTCCGGCAGCGAAAAGCCCAGTACGGTGCTTCGATCGCTGACGAGCGGAGCTATTGGCAGGCGCGCGAATCTGCATTCAGTGCAGGCTCTGAAGCCTATCGCGAAGTCGTGAACAAGGTGGCCAGCCTGGAAATCCAGATGGCGCGCGAGCAGGCTGAATCGCTCAAGCAGGCCCGCGGACGATCGGCGACTGACTCACGCGAATCTTCGCGGGTGCTCGAATCTTCCTCCGCGGCAATGTCCGCAGTGATGAAGCGTGAAGGCGAAGACGTATTGCACACGGGTGAACGCTGGGCTGCCTACAACAGAGAAGTCGCAAAGGCAGCCCAGATTGAATCGGCCAATGCTGCAGCCTTCGATAAGACCCGGATAGCGCTCGAGCTCGCCAATGGGCAGATCTCTGAGCTGGACGCTGCTCAGCAGATGGCGGCGGTGCACACCCGGGAGTACACGCGCAACCTGGAGGCGTTAGAGGCGCAGCGGAAGCAGATTGAAAGCGATAGCAGCTTGACTGACGTCGAACGCAAGACTGCGCTCCAGGGCATCAGCAACGCTCAGACGGAGGCCCAGGGCCGGTATCAGACGCAGCAGATGGGTGACAACAGCGCGATCGCGGACCAGCAGCTCGGGCCGGCAACACAAAAGGCGCTGGGCACCATGGTGAATGATTGGTCGAACATGACCAAGGGCATAGTCGAAACGATGACCAAGGCAGTGGACGGACTAAACGACGACCTTGTGGCCGCAATCACGGGGCATGGATCGAAGGCCGCGTTCGGGAAAACCTTGTCTGATGCCGGCTCGGGTCTGGTAAAGACGAGCTTGCAGAGCGCTGAGGGTCATGTTCTGGGTGCTTTCGGCTTGGGCAAGGCGGACGGCTCGAAAACGAACCCAATCTACACGCGCGATGCGGATGCAGGCGGAGTTCTCGGCGGCGGCTCAAGCGGCGGGCAAGGCGGACAGAACGGCCAGGGCGGCGGCGGATCTATTTGGTCAAAGCTGTTCCACAGCTTCTTCGGCCAAAAAGGTCAGGGCGACGGCGGTGGTGGGATTGGCGGCGGCGGGGGCGACGGTGGCGGCGGCGATGAGGGAGACGGCGGTGGATTCGATGACATGTTTCAGGGCGCCTTTGCAAAGGGCGGGAATTACGTTGCGCACCGGCCAATGCTGGTAGGCGACAAGGGCCCGGAAATCATGGTTCCTAATCATGCCGGCACGGTCATTCCCAATCACGCCATTGGCAACAATACGACCACGCACCACTACTCTATCGATGCCCGCGGCAGCAATGACCCGGCGGCTACAGAGGCGGCAGTACGGCGAGGCATGCACCAGGCGGTTGCGGCCTCTCTCCAGGCCTCTCACCAACACGCCAAGCGAACACCGCAAGGCAGATAACGCAAATTCAGGAGAAACGTGATGGCAAAGAAGACCGAAACAAGGACTATTACCCTCCCGGTGGATCTATCGAAGACACCGATCGAGATTGCCGGCAAAACCTACCATCTCTGTTACGAGATGGACGCGATGGCAGATGCGGAAGACTTTTTCAACCAGCGTGGTGCGAATGTGAATCTGCTTCGCTCTCTGGGGTCGATCGGGCTAAAGGCGGTGCGCACTGTGTTTCCCTGCGCGCTCCACACCTATCACCCGGAGATCAGCTTCAAGGACGCACAGAAGCTTCTGACCATCCAGGCATCCTACGAAGTCGCGGCCGCTATTGTGGCCATTTGGGCGCCCGCGGCTGACCAGGTAGCGGCTCCTGTCCAGGGATAGGCAGGTGACCCTCTGGCCGCGAACACCGGTGTACATCGGCGGAAAGCGATTCGACCTATGCTTCACGCTGGGCGCCGTCGCGGAAGCGCAGCATGCCTTCGATTCCCGCGGCATCGATGTAAACCTGCTCGAGTCACTCCCGCAGCTCACCCTGGCGAACGTGCGTCTGATGCTCCCCTTTGCCGTGCGGAAATACCATCCAGGCCTTGATACAGGCGCTGCGTGGGCGCTGGTGGGATGGAAGGACGTCCACACCGTAGCGATGGCT
>CAZZWG010000194.1:0-6293 GCA_964657685.1 Verrucomicrobia bacterium Tous-C9LFEB
CACGCCGCCGGCGCCTTCCCCCTCTTCCACCACAAACACCACCTCAGCAACCCCCAAGCCAGCCCCCGCGCCCAAAAGCTCTACAGCTATCTTTGGCACATCTACGGTCACAAAACCCTCACCGGTCAACAAGCTGCCCCCCGCGCCGCGCCCAGCGGCGAACTCGAATACCTGCAACGCGTCACCGGCAAACAACCCGCCATCCTCGGCCTCGACTACATCCACCCCGACGAGTGCGCCTTCGTCAACGACTACGCCGCCCGTTGGTACCTCGAACAAGGCGGTATCCCCACCCTCTGCTGGCACTGGGGAGCCCCCGACATCGGCACCGGTTACGAAAACTCCAAAAAGGACTTCGACCTTCCCGCCGCCCTCCGCACCGGCACACCCCAGCACGATGCCATGCAGCGCGACCTGGCCGGCATAGCCGATCAACTCACGAACCTCCGAGACCGCGACATCCCCATCCTCTGGCGCCCCCTCCACGAGTTCACCGGCTCCTGGTTCTGGTGGGGCAAACACGGCCCATCCGCCTTCAAAGACCTCTGGATCTATATGTACGAGTACTTCACCACCACACGCGGCCTCAATAATCTCCTCTGGATCGCAGGCTTCTCCGGCGAGCCCAAACCCGATTGGTATCCCGGACCCCAATATGTCGACATCGCCGGCCCCGACACCTACGTCAAAGACCACAACAACCTCGCCCCCCTCTTCGCCGAAGCCCACGCCATCGTCGGCAACACCAAACCCATCCCCCTCCATGAATGTGGCCCCATCCCCGACCCTGACCTCCTCGGCAAAGCCGCGCCCTGGCTCTATTTCATGACTTGGCACACCCGCTTCGTCATCGACAACCCCCTCAACACGCCAGACTTCCTCAAGCGCGCCTACAACTCGGACCGCTACCTCACCCTCGACGAACTACCCAACCTCAAGGACACCTGATATCGTTCTGAAGTGGTAGTTCGAACCCCATCCCCACACCGCTCCCGCTCACCGGCCACAACCTACGCTCGGCGACCACAACCTACGCCCGCTCTTCCTTCTCCCTTGCCAGAAACCGCTCCATAAATTTCGTGTCGAAATCCCCGGACCGAAACTCCGCATCCGCAAAGATCCGCTGATGCAACGGAATCGTCGTGTGAATCCCCTGCACCACAAACTGGCTCAAGGCCCGCTGCATCTTGTCCATCGCTTCTTCACGATCCTTGCCGTGGCAGATCAGCTTCGCAATCAGCGAGTCATAATACTGCGGCACAACACCCTCCGCATACTGCGCCGTATCTACCCGCACGCCATTTCCCCCGGGCAGGTTGTAGACCGTAATCTTGCCCGGACTCGGAATAAACTTCTCCGGATGTTCCGCGTTGATCCGGCACTCAATCGCATGCCCAACAATCGCCGGCCGCTCCGGCACAATATCCTTCAACTTCTCCCCCGCCGCAATCCGCAACTGTGCCTTCACCAAGTCCACACCCGTAACCATCTCTGTCACGCAGTGCTCCACCTGGATCCGCGTATTCATCTCAATGAAGTAGATCGAGCCATCCTCGTCCATCAGGAATTCGATCGTCCCCGCGTTCCAGTACCCGATCTCCTTCAGGCTGCGCTCAATCGTCTTTCCCAACTGCTCCCGCAGCTTCGGCGTCACCTGCAGACTCGGCGCTTCTTCAATCAGCTTCTGATGCCGCCGCTGGATCGAGCACTCCCGCTCGCCAAGGCTCATCACGCTGCCATGCTCATCCGCCAGCACCTGGAACTCAATATGCCGCGGCCGCTCGATGAACTTCTCCATATACAACTCGCCATTGCCGAACGCATTCAGCGCCTCGGTCGACGCACTCTGATACAGCGCCGGCAACTCACTCGCCTGTCGCACAATCCGCATTCCGCGCCCGCCGCCACCCGCCACAGCCTTCAGAATCACCGGGTAGCCAACACTCTTGGCCCACTCCAGCGCCGCATCCTCACTCTCTATCACCCCATCCGACCCTGGCAGGATAGGCACTTTCGCCTTCTTCATCGTCTGCCGCGCCGTCGACTTCTCGCCCATCATCCGCGTCACCTCCGGCGGTGGCCCAATAAACTTGATGTTCGACGCCCGGCAGACCTCCGCAAAATTTGCATTCTCACTCAGCAACCCATACCCGGGATGGATTGCCTCCGCCCCCGTAATCTCTGCAGCCGAAATTACACTCGGCACATTCAAATAACTCTCTGACGACCGCGGCGGACCAATACAAATCGCCTCATCCGCAAACCGCACATGCAAGCTGTTCCGATCAGCTTCCGAATACACCGCCACCGTGCGGATACCCATCTCCTTGCACGCAGAGATGACCCGCAGCGCAATCTCTCCACGATTGGCAATCAATACTTTACGAAACATCTCACCCTTTACTTTCGCCGTAAGCGGCGGTTAACTCCGGCGTAAGCGCCCAAAAAGCCGATCGTCCCGCTCAGGGGAAAAGACCGGATACGGACCATGGAAGCAACGTCCCATGCCCCGGAGAGGAGCACGTTGCACTCTGCCTCGTCACACTCGAATGCCAAACAGCTTCTGCCCATACTCCACAGGCTGCCCAGGCCTCCCATACACCTTTACAATCTCTCCAGCCACATCGCTTTCGATCTCGTTCATAATCTTCATCGCTTCCACGATGCACAACACCTTGCCGCTCGCCACCCTGTCACCAATCTTGGCAAAGGCCTCCGCCCCTGGCGAGGGCGCGTCGTAAAACGTCCCCACCAGCGGCGACTTGACAATATGCAGTCCCGCATCTTCATCCGCCGCAGCTTCAGCCACACTTGATGCCGCCGCTACCGCCTCCGGCCCGGCAATCCCAGCCAGCACCGGAGCCACCTCAGCCTGTGCCGGTAATGCGGCCGGCACTGCCCCTCCGGCAGCCGCCATCAATCGCGCTACCTGTGCCATATCCAGGCCGGCCAGAGGCGCCGGCAGTGACACTGCCTGCGCAAACGTCAGCCGCACCTTCAATTCCGGCCTCTCCATATCGAACTCCGCAACGCCGCTGGCCTTCAGAAACTCCACCAGTTCACGCAGTTCCTTCAAATCCCCTTCACCCATGCGTCCCACTCCAAATTCCGATCTCACAATTTGCTACAACTCGGTCCAGGTCTTCGGGCTCGCGGCCGTCAATACAAGCCCGCCCGTTGCCGTCACCAGCACCATATCCTCAATGCGTACGCCAAACTCTTCCGGCAGGTACACCCCGGGTTCCACCGTCACAACCATCCCTGGCTGCAGAACCTGCTCCACCTTCGCCGCCAGCCGAGGTCCTTCATGTATCTCCAGGCCCACTCCGTGGCCGGTCGAATGCGAGAACCACTTCGCTAACTTCGCCTTCTCCAGCACACCTCTTGCGGCTTCGTCCACCGCCGCGCACGTTACACCCGGGCCCACCGCAGCCACCGCCGCCTCCTGCGCTTCCAGCACCGAATGATACACGTCCCTCGCCCTTGGGCTGCCCTTCCCAAGATGCACAGTGCGCGTCATGTCAGAGCAATATCCATCCAGCACCACACCAAAATCCAACGTCACAAACCCACGCCGAGGCAACTTCTGCGTCGTTGCTCGCCCATGCGGCAACGCGCTTCGTCGACCGCTGGCCACGATCGTTTCAAAGCTCATCGCTTCCGCTCCGCCCCGGCGCGCAGCATACTCCAACTCCAGCGCGACCCCAATCTCCGTGTTCCCCGGCGTGATGTGCTCCAGGACGCCGTCGAACAAAGCACACCCAAGCGAAGCCGCTCGCCGCATCTGCTTCACCTCGGCCTCGCTCTTCACCTCGCGCAAACGTGCGACCAGGCCTTCGGTCGCCAGGAAAAATCCACGCCTGGCAGCCCCTTTCGGAAGACCCTTTCGCATTCCTTCCAGCCCAGCTACTGAGGTATGCCGGGAATCAAAAGCACACCGCGTCGCCCCGCGCGCAATTAGCCAATCCAGCGCTAACCCTGCCGTCGGCCTCTGTTCCGCGACAAGCACCCGAAGGTCCCCGACCTCAGCCCGGGCCTGCATCGTATACCGCCCGTCTGTGAAGAGCACCGCACGTCCACCCCGGAGAGCCACAACGCCATTTGACCCTGTGAACCCGGTCAACCAGCGCACATCCGGTCCAAACGTCACCAGAAAGGCATCCGCGCCGGCCGCGTTCGCCGCCCGCATCGCTGCCTTTCGCCGTTGCTTTTCAAGCATCACTCCATCATACCGTTTCGATCACGGACAATCCGCATGCCACAAAGGACGCAGACGCCCCCGATCCCTTCAAGGTCGAGTCTCTACCGGCGCCCGGTACAATAGCGTATGCCCGTCGCCGAGCTCGCGCCCGAGCACATCAAACACGCGGCAACCCTGCCGCCCGAACTCACCCGTCGCGCGTTTCTAGCCGGAGCCGGCGCTGCCGCACTCGGCATCGGTCTCTACGCCGGTACCCAGGGCCGGCACCAAATCGAAACCACCCAGCGCAGCATCGGTATACGCAACCTCCCCGATTCATTCGTCGGCATGCGCATCGCGCAGATCTCTGATATTCACCTGCTCGAATACACCGAAGCTCACTACTTTGAAGAGGTCGTCCATCGAGTCAACGCGCTTAACCCGGATCTCGTCCTCCTCACCGGCGATTTCGTCAGTCGCGGCCCCGGACCCAAGCGTATTGCTATTCGAGCGGCTGGTCTCGCCGCTGAGATCGCGTCACAACTGAAAGCACCTCAACGTATCGCAATCCTGGGAAACCATGACGTGGGCGTCGGTGCCGACCTCGTCGTTCATGAACTCGAATCTCACGGCATTCCGGTTCTCGTCGACAGCTACCTCCCTCTCGAACAACGTATGGAGCGCCTTTACATCTGCGGCTCCGACGACGCAGGAACACGCAACCCAGACCCAAATCTGGCCATCCCTCGCGAACCGCGCGCCCCGGTCATCTACCTGGTGCACGAGCCCGACTACATCGACATCTTCCAGCACCACCCGCGTTTCCCTCTCGTCGACCTCATGCTCAGCGGCCACACCCACGGCGGCCAGATGCGCCTACCCTTGGTAGGCCCACTTGTTCTTCCACCGATGGGGAAAAAGTACGTGGAAGGACACTTCCAGTTCGGCCACATGCAACTCTACGTGAACCGCGGGATTGGTACGGTAGGCCTGCCCTTCCGCCTGAACTGTCCCTCCGAAATCACACTTCTGACGCTGTCTCGCGCGTAGTGTTGCCGTCCTCGGACGTGCCGCTGGCTCCGAACCATCCAGAGACGCAGGTCAGATGCACATTTGCACTAGCAAGCATCTATCATCGACCATGCATCCTCTCGAGACGAGGCGCAGGAACCACCCTAGTGAGCGATGGTGAAAAGCTCGGGACTCGTCTCCTCCAGCGCCACCCGGTAAGCAGTCTTATGGCAAGCAGTCTGCATGAGATCTGCAACTCCGTTCGGAAGAGCTGCGGTCGATTTGCTCATGCTCCTAAAAACGATTCGAATGTCGGGTGAGATCGCTGTGGAGGCGATGTTGAGGATCTCGTGCATCGCATCGCGTAGTGGTTCGTCCACACTTGACTGCTGCGCCCTCTCGATGGCGACTTCCTCGGGCACACCAAGGAGCGCTCCCCCCAGCACAGCAAGGGTGTGGAGATGAATGCGCAGCAGCAATGGTTTGGCTTCGTCCGCGAAATCGTACAGGCCATACATCTGTGGTCCCTTCACTGCCGAGGATGCTGCAGCGATCGAGAAAGACACGGGACGGCCAGTAAGGTCAGAGAAGAAGCGTGAGAGGGAAAGCGCGGTTGCGTCTGCCATAGCTACCGTGCTCCCAAGAAGGGGGTTAAGGCGCCCTGCACTACTTCTGACGTGAATGGCTTCGTGATCAGGAACTGGGCTCCACAGTCCAGCGCCAGGTCCTTGATCGCCTGCGATGCCTCAGACGTGATAAAGCCGAACGGTGTGCTGTTAGCCTGTGCTCGCAACACCTTCAGGAAATCAATCCCAGACATCGTCGGCATGTTCCAGTCTGACAAAATGAGCTTCGGGATAGACTGGCCGAGTTTATCCAGAGCGTCCTTCCCGCTCTCGGCTTCCCCGATCGTCAGGTCGCGGTACCCAGCCTGTCTCAGTGCACGTTGAACCAGCATGCGCATGGTTTTACTGTCGTCTACAAGAAGTATGTCCAAAGTTCGATCCTCCGCCTGCCCCAACCCAAACAAGGGCTCTTGCCTGCATGACAGAGTTATCGGCAGATTCCCCGAATCCTTTAGCCCTGCCCATCCACGTCCTCT
>CAZZWG010000195.1:0-6284 GCA_964657685.1 Verrucomicrobia bacterium Tous-C9LFEB
TAGATGCTCGGCGAGGAGAACGATCAGCATGGGATCCCACCAGGAGCTGTGGTTGTCGTAGACGATGAGAGGGCCCTGAACGGCGGTGAGGCGCTCGGGGTGTTGGGCGAGGACGGCGCGGAAGTGGCGGCGGAAGTAGCGGCGAACGATGAGGCGGAAGAAGCGCAGGGTGAGGGTGGAGATGGGGGGAACCTGGGTTTCTGTTGGGTTCCGAGGCATGCCGTTATGCTACGCCGGTGTGTTCGTGGTGTACGAGGAGCCGCCCCGGGTTACCACGGGTACTTTCGCTGTTAAGTATCTGTTTTGCGTGAGTTACGGGCTCCGCGCTTGCAAAGTCTTCAAAATAGAAGACTTAAACGTAAAGTATTCATTCCAGGTAAGTTAGCACGCTGCGCCGATCGCGGGGCAGGCTTATCGGGCGGGGAGTTTTTATCGCCTATTTCGAGGATAGCTTAGGCGGGGCTAATGGTACGCAAACAGGAAGGGCGTGACTGGATGTTTTTCCCGAGAAAGTTTGGGGTTGGGTTGCCATGGCCTGCGGATTTGAATGTTGTATCTATCTGGACCCGTGGCGAGTAGACTCGCGGGTACAGGCCGCCTGCTTCACGATGTGCTCACACCCCAGTGAGATATCGGCGTAGCCGCAGTGGAGGCACTATCACCGACTTAGCGAACGACCCGGTCATCCCCCCTGTGCTGCCCCCTCTGTCCCGCTTCTCGTGGAGCGCTCCCGACCGGGGACAAAAGGTGAGGGTTGTTTCTTTTGGGTCTGCCCGTTTCGCTGGTGTTGTTCTCTGGATACGTCCATGAGTCAACTTTTGCTGGCGCGCTATGCGGCCGTTGACCTTTCGCAGTGCCATCTTGAGCCGATTCAGATTCCTTCCCTGATCCAGCCGCACGGGATGCTACTGGCTGCCCGTGGCGGGGATTTGCGGCTTGTGTATGCCAGCGAGAATGCATCGGTTTTTCTGGGTGTGACCGCTGCTTTTCTTCTTGGCAAGACGTTGCCGGAGGTTCTGGGACCGGAAGCGATGGCCTCGATTGAAGAGGCTCTTGGCGAGCAGGTAAATGTCCCGAAGAACCTGCGCACGATGTCTTTTCCGCGGTTTCCGGGAAGGTGGTTCAACGTCACGGCCCACCGGAGCGCCGGCCTGGTGTGCGCCGAGCTGGAAGTGGCTTCCGGCGAGGCTCGCTGGGATTCGCTGGCGGCTCGGCTCAAGGGTGCAACGAGCGAGTTGGACGAGTTCTCTACGGTGTCTGAACTCTGCGCAGCGATTCCCCGTGTTTTGCGGCGGCTTACGGGATATGACCGCGTGATTGTGTATCGCTTCCAGCCTGACGGCCATGGAGAGGTTGTTGGCGAAGACAAGCTGGCGGAGATGTCGCCTTTTCTAGGGTTGCACTACCCGGCGACCGATATACCGGAACAGGCCAGGGCGCTTTATCTGCAGCAGCGGCTGCGCACGATCGTGGATGTGGATGCCGTGCCGGTACCGGTACTCGGCGACCGCGAGATGAGCGGCGATCAAGCGCTGGATATGACGTTCTGCAACCTGCGGAGCAGCTCACCAAACCATCTTGAGTACATGCGGATCATGGGGGTGAACGCGAGCCTTGGGATCAGCCTTGTGCTTTCCGGGGAGTTGTGGGGTTTGGTTGTCGGGCATCACCGGACCAGCAAGCGCCTGACACCGGAGACGCGCGCGCTGTGCGCTCTGCTTGGCGAGTTTGTCTCTCTCCTGTTGGGGACGGCGGTGAGCAACGACGCAGCTGCCGACCGTCGCGAAAAGGAGGTGCTGCTGGATCTGCTGGGAACCTCGCTTGAGGAAGATACCCAGGATGACCTTTTTGCGAATCAAGCGCAGGCCCTGCTCACCCTGGTGCGGGCTGACGGGGTTGTAGCCCGGCGGGGCGGGCGGACGACACTTCTGGGCCAAACGCCTGCCCTGGAGGACTGCGCTGCCTTGTTCGGCGTGCTGCAGGCGCGTTTGCAGGAAGAGCCGCTCTCCACAGATCGCGTGGGTACCCTTCTCCCCGGCTTTGCGGACCTTGCCTCCCAGGCAAGCGGCGCGCTGTTTATTCCATTTCAGGAGCCTGCGGACGGCCTTTTATGGCTGCGCAAAGAGGAAGTACAGACGGTGCGGTGGGCCGGCCCGCCGGATGGCTTGAAGATGGCCCCGCACGTTTCGATTCGCAGGAGCCCCCGGCGATCCTTTGCGGTGCAGGAGCAGGTGCAATACGGACGATCGCCAGCCTGGCTTCCGGCCGAGATTGAAGCTGCGCTGCGGGTACAGCGTCTGGTGTTCCGTGCGTCTCGCCTTCGTAACAGGGTGAAGCAGGCGCACCTGCGCACCGATGCGCTGACCGGGCTAGGCAACCGGCTGGAGCTGCGGGAACGGAAAGCGCGGTGGCGGGCCAGGGGGCCGCAGCGCCCGGGCGCCTTGCTGTTTCTTGACCTGGATGCTTTTCGGGCTATTAACGACCGCTGCGGACACACGGTGGGCGATGAGTTTCTGCGGCAGGTTGGTGCGCGGCTGGCAGACATTGCCAAGGCGAGACACTTTGTGGCGCGGCTTGGGGGCGACGAGTTTGCGATGTTTTGCGAGAACACCAGCCTTTGGGAGGCGGAGCAGCTGTGCGGCGTGATTCTCGGGGCTCTTGCGGAGCCGTTCCAGGTGATGGGGCTGACGCTAAGCTCGACGGCGAGCATTGGCATTGCCCCGGTAAGCCCGATTTTCGACAGTAAATCCCTGGATCCGCTGCGGGTTGCCGATTCGGCGATGTATGTGGCCAAGCATAAGGGCGGCAACCAGTTCAGTATCGTGGAGAGCCGGGAACAGGCTGAAATTTTAAGGGCGACGATTGCCGAGGAGGACGTGACGCGGCGCCTGGCTGCGCTTGAGCTCTCGACATCGCATGCGCGGTTCCATTCCGTGCTGGATTCGACTTCAGACAACGTGGTGACGATCGGCCATGACTGGACGATGCTGTATGCGAACCAGAGAGCGGCGGCGAATCTTCCTGAATTCCGGATTGGGGATAACTACTGGCGGTGCTTCCCTTCAGTGGTGGGCACCTCCGCGGAACGGGCGTTGCGCGCGGCGATGACGGAACGCACGGACCAGAGTTATGAGAGTTTCTTTGCTCCCTACCGTCGCTGGTTCAGTGCGCGGGCCTTTCCCGTAGCCGAGGGAATCAGCGTGTTCTTCAGCGACATTACGGCGGAGAAGAGCAACCGGGATCAGTTGGCGCTGGAGCAGTTGCTGCGCGAGAAACGAATTGAAGCACTGACGCACATGGCTGCGGGGCTGGCGCATGAGATCAGCAACCCGCTTGCGATTATCCACGGGGTGGCGAGCGATTTGAGTGAGCTTGCCCGGTCCCCCGCGCCGGTGGATGCAGGGGAGGTCAGCGTGGCCTGCGCAAACATCCTGAAGACGGCAAAGCGGGCGGGCAACATACTGCACGGGTTACGCGGATTTGCGCGAGAGGCCGCGCAGGACCCGATGGAGCTGGGCTCCATCTACGAGATTGTCGATCAATGCCTGCAGATGAAGCAGTCGAGCCTTGAACGGCATGGGATCGGCGTTCGTCTCCGCATGGATACGGGCATTCCGCGCTTTCTGTGCCGCGAGGTGCAGGTGGGGCAGATTGTCAGCAATCTGCTGAACAACGCGGTGGATGCGATCTCTCAAGCCGATGTGCCCGAGCACTGGATTGGGCTTTCGGTGAGTGCCCTAGAGAACCAGGTGCGGGTGGAGGTAAGCGACAGCGGACCCGGCATTGAGGATCACTTCAGGGCGCACCTGATGGAGCCCTTTTTTACGACGAAGGAGCTTGGGCTGGGGATGGGGGTGGGGCTGAGCCTGTCGCGGGCGATTGCCCAGGACCACGGCGGTACGCTGACGCTGCTGAGTGAGACGGAGCACACGACCTTCCGGCTCACGTTGCCGCTCACGCTGACTTTGCCAGCGCCGCCGCTGCTGCCCGTTGAGGTGCTGGTGTGATGCTGAGCGAGGCAAGTGTGTTGATTGTGGACGACGAGGCCATGCTGCTGGAGTTGTATGGGAAGTGGCTGCGGCATGAAGGATTTCGCAAGGTGCTGACCGCCGCGGATGGAGCAGCGGCGCTGGCGCTGATGGAGACGGAGCCAATTGATCTGCTGTTGACGGATGTGCGCATGCCGGTGATGGATGGGATCACCCTGGTGCGGCGCCTGGGAACGATGGGGAAGACGCTGCCGAGCATTATCTTTGTAAGCGGTTTCAGCGATGTTGACCAGCGCGAGATGTATGGGCTGGGGGTGGAGGCCTTTGTGAGCAAGCCTTTTGACCGGGCGGAGCTGCTGGTGCTGCTGGAGAGAGCGATTGCGAATCGGTCGTCGCTGTGGGGGACGGCGATGGCGGTGGCGCCCCTGCAGACGGTGTCGATCGAAGCGGAGCGCTTTGACCGGACAGCGGGTACCGAGACCATTGGGCTGGGGCGCGGGGGCTTCAGTGTTTTGTGCGCGGAGCCGCTAAGTCCGGGGAAGGTTGCTTTCGATTTGAAGCTGGGGGCAAGCGAGGAGATTGCGGGGGAGGGGTATGTGCGGTGGTATTCGAGAGCGGATGGAAAAGCGGGGATTGAAGTGAGTTACCTGGCACCGGGGTGCCTTGGGGTCGTTGCGGAAGCGGTAGAAGAGGCGGCGCCCCGGAGTTTTATACCGGGGGCCTGAGCAATTGGGAGCGTTTAGGCCATAGCGGGTTCGCGGTTTGGATGGGCCTGGATGGTTTGGGACCTGGCATCTTTGTCGAGGGAGTCGGCAGCGATCCAGCCGGACATCATGACCATAGGCATGCCGGGGCCGGGGTGGGCGGCGCCGCCGGCTAGGTACAGGCCGGCGAGCTCGCGGGAGCGATTGGCGGGTTTGAAGGCGCCGTTCATGCGGCCGTGGGAGCTGATGCCGTAGATGGCACCGTTGAGGACGCGGTAGCGGTCGTGGATGTCCTGCGGGGTGAGGTGGTGTTCGAAGACGATGCGGTCTTCGAGGTCGGGCATTTGTCCCGTGGTTTTGAGTTTGTTGAGGATGACCTGGCGGTACTCGGGGAACATTTTGGTCCAGTCCTGACCGGGGCGGAGGTAGGGGGTGTGGACGAGGACGTAGAGGGCTTCTCCGCCGGCGGGGGCGCTGGAGGGGTCAGTGCGGGCGGTGGCGGCGAGGTAGCAGGTGGGGTCAGGGGCGGGGATGCCGAGGTCGTAGATGGCGTGGAACTCTTCGTGGGGGTCGTGGCTGAAGACGAAGTCGTGGTGGGCGAGGTGGTCGTATTGCTTGTTGAGGCCGAGGTAGAGGACGACGCCGGAGCAGGCGGGTTCGTAGGAGCGGGCGTTGTCGAAGTGGCGCTGGGCGGGGGTGTTCTGGAGGAGTTCGCGGTGGGTGCGGACGGCGTCTTCGTTGGAGACGATGGCGTCGAAGGTGTAGCGCTGGCCGGCCGTGGTTTCGAGGCCGGTGGCGCGGCTGTGGCCGTTCTGGCCGGATGTGGTGATGCGTTTTACGTCGGTCGAGGTGTGGAACTGGACGCCTAGTTCCTGGGCGAGCTTGCCGAGGGCTTCGGGGACGGCGCGGGTGCCGCCCATGGGGTACCAGATGCCTTCCTGCATCTGCATGTGGCCGATGGCGGTGAGGATGGCGGGGGAGGCGTCGGGGGAGGAGCCGACGTACTGGACCATGTGGTCGAGCATCTGGGCGGTGTCGGGGTCGGGGATGAACTCGCGGATGGTGCCGGCGACGGTTTTGCCGAGGCGCATGCGCATGACGTCTTTGAGGACCTTGGGGTCGAAGGCGCCTTTGACTTCGAAGGTGTCCTTCATGCCGCCGACGGACTTCCAGAAGAAGAATTTGTCGGAGATGTTATGGAGGTCTTCGGAGAGGGCCATGAGGCGCTTGTAGCCGGCGCCCATGGTGGGCCAGCGGGCTTCGAGGGTGGCGGCCATTTTGTCTTCGTCGTCGAGGAGGTCGATGGTGCGGCCGTCGTTGAAGAAGGAGCGCCACTGGGGGTCAAGGCGGACCATGGTGATGTAGTCGTCGAGGTCCCGGTTGGCTTCGGCGAAGATTTTGCGGAGCATGGAGGGCTGGATGAGGATGGTGGGGCCCATGTCGAAGCGGAAGCCGGCTTCGTTGAGTTGGGCGGCTTTTCCGCCGATCCAGGAGTTTTTTTCGAAGACGGTGACTTCGTGGCCGCGGGCGGCGAGGGTGCAGGCGGCGGAGAGTCCGGCGAGGCCGGAGCCGATGATGGCTGTGCGCATGT
>CAZZWG010000196.1:0-5328 GCA_964657685.1 Verrucomicrobia bacterium Tous-C9LFEB
GCCGGATGCCCAGGCTACGCCGTTGCCGAGGGAGTGGATGCCGCGGAGGTCGGCGGTGGTGTGGGCGTCTTGGAGGGTCCATTGGGGGTGGGCTTTTGGAGCCAAGAGAAGGAGCGCTAGGAGGGTAGGGCGCATGGGGAGAAGTTCAGCTGGTGTCTGGATTGAGGTGATGCCGTTCGTGGGCGTGTTGGGATGACCTCGACATGCGCCTCCGGTCAGGAGTTTGCTTTCGCCGCGGGGGTTTCTGGGTTTTGACTCAGGGTGTGGATTTGCCGAACAGGGCGGTGGGGAAGATCCAGTCGTCGAATTTTCCATGTTGCAGGTCGGTGTAGTAGTCGAGGCGGATTGCGGGAGCGACTGGAAGAGTGCCGAGAGGAAAGGGAGCGTCACGTGGGAGAGAGATAGACGCGTCGTCGAACTGCACGGCGATGAACTGGTAGAGGCTGACGGCGCCGAGGAGTGAGGAGAGAACACCGAGCGTAAGCAGCCAGCGGGGGTTGGAGGGTGGGAGGAGAGGAAGACCGAGCGCGAGGGCGAGGTGGAGGAAGCGCACGTCGATGCCGGTGACACCGAGAGCGTCCGCAGGCAGGAGCAGGAAGAGCAGCGCGAGCGACAGCGAGGTGTAACCGAGGAAGGTGGTGTGCGTTTGAGGTTTTCGGAGGTGTGCCCACATGCGGAGGAAGAGGGCGATGGTCAGGATGGCGGCGAGGATACCGGCTGCGGCGAAGGTAAGGAAGAGTCCTGGATGCCAGAGGATGCGGTCCTGTCGTGGAAAGGACGGCAGCACGTTCCCGGGCCCGAAGGAGCCCAGAAGTACCCCGCATTTGATGACCAGGAGAGTTGGCGCCATGGTGAAGGCTTCCGCACCGAAGAAGGCGCGGGACGATAGTGCGGACGAGGAACCGGTCACTCGCCAAAGCGAGAATAAAACGGCGATGACGGCCAGGAGCGCGGGCAAGAGATGGAGGGGTGAAGGGCTGGGCACTGCCTGGCGGTCTCGCGCGAGTGTGTACCAGGCGAGGCAGATCAGAGTAGGGACGGCGGACAGCAGAGGCAGCCATTTTCTTTGCTGGATGGCGAGTGCAGCCAGAACGAGAAGGCCGGCGGCACAGGGGAGCATGTGGGTGAAGAAGCAAAGAAGCAGAAGAATGCCGGTGACGGACAAAGAGGGTTGAGGTTTGAGCAGGTGGACTAGCAGGAACAGGAGGAGGGCGAGGCTGAGCTGGAAGTTGATGCTGCCGTTCCAGAGGTCGAGGCCGAGGAAGACGGTGGAGGCGAGCACGGGGAGGACGGCCGCATTGCGTTGGTCCATGCGCTGCACAAGCAGGAGAGCAGCCCAACCCCCGGAGGCGAGCACAAGAAGAATCCAGAGTTTCGCGGCGAGTTGCCAGCCGACGGCAAGGGTGAGCAGGGCGATGCCGACGGTGGTGAGAGTGTTGGGTACGGGGTAGTGGTGCAGAACGTAGCCGGGCACGGGTTGGTGGGCCAGCCGCCTGGCGAAGAGAACACCCTGGTAGACCCAATCCGGGTAGTCCTGGAGGATGGGCGGATGGGGCGCGGCCAGAACGACAAGGGCGTGGGCAGCCATGAGGAAGAGGAAGAGCCAACGCCAAAGGGAGGTGCCGTTTTGCCGGAGTGCGGGAGAGTTCATTGGGTCAGCTTTGAGGATAAGGGTTGGCGCCTGGCGGGGACGCCGGATGGCTGGAGGCTTTGGAGGTGAGGTTGTTTGACCTCAGCGGCTGAAGCCGCGTTTTGGGGGTGTTTGATGGCACGGCTGAAGCCGTGCCTCTTCGTTTGGATTGAGGCGACCCTCTGGATCAGCCGGTTTACCCTTCCTCTCTTTCCAGGGTTGGATTGAGGTTTGTCTGGCTTGGAAGACGCAGGTGGTAGAGGCGGGACCTGGGGCACCTGCCTGGAGTGGGGTTGTGGGGCTTTGGAGATGCAGGTGATCCGGGCGAGATTTAGGGCTGCGGGTTGCGGGCTTTGAGCAGTGGGTAGCGGGCAAGCGGCAGTTCCACCTTGGGGATGAGGACGTTGTTTGGAGGCTGGAGCACCCCGGTTATCTGATGGCCGTGGGTGTGCTGCGGGCGGGGGAGAGGGGGAGATTGAGGATGGGGCGTTCTAGCGCGTGCCAGCTTAGGGTGGCGAGGAGCCAGGTGAGGGCGAAGGCGATGAAGGGGGCGGCGCGGGTGTGGAGGTAGTGAGCGGCTTCGACGAGGACGAGGACGTGGAGGAGGTAGAAGGTGTAGCTGATGCGACCGAGGGCGCGGAGGGGTTTCCAGGAGAGGATGCGATAGAGCCAGCCGCGTTCTGCGAGGACTGCCCAGAGGAAAAGGCCCCCGAGCAGAAGGATGTTGAGGGAGTAGCCGAAGCAGTTGAAGGCGGGGGTGTTGGCGCCGCGGCTGAACCAGGGTTTGGCGTGCAGGAAGGCGAGGGCGGCGACGGCGGCGAGCATGGCGCACTGGGCCCAGCGGATGACGGTCCCGGGGTGGAGGTGGGGCAGGCAAAGGGCGGCGAGAGCGCCGGCGGCGATGGTGTCGATGCGGAAGGGAGTGAGGGAGTAGATGGCCTCCGGTGTGGCGAAGAGCGGGGTTGCGAACCAGCGGAGGGCCGGGACGAGGACAAGGAGAGCGATGAGGGCGGGCGCGAGCCAGCGGCGGGGGAGGAAGAAGATGACGAATGGCCAGAAGAGATAGAAGTGCTGCTCGACGGCGAGGGACCAGAGGGGGACCAGGCCGCCGATCGAGACCCAATGAAAGGCGACGGGGAGGTTTTGGAGGAAGAAGGCGTAGAAGGGCCAGAGTTTGGCCCAGGGTTCGGGGGTGAGGGCGGCGATAAGGAGAAAGCAGACGAGATAGGCGGGGAGGATGCGTTGGGCGCGGCGGAGGAAGAAGTGGCGGAGGAGGGGGCCGAAGCGCATGCGGGCGGCATCGCGCAGGAGGATGTTGGTGATGAGATAGCCGGAGAGGATGAAGAAGAGGTCGACGCCGGCCCAGAGGAAGTGCACGGCCCAGGCGTGATGGACGAAGACCATGAGCAGGGCGAGGGCGCGGAGACCGTCAAGCTGGGGTAGATGCTTCACTGCAACTGACTGCCTGGACCGGCGGATTCGACCGTGTGCATCCTTGCTCCCAAAGCGGGGTTCCTTTGAATCGTACGACATGGCAAGGCATGAGGTGGGGCGGCTGCGATGTAGGATGGGCGCACGGGAGAATTCATGGGTTTGCTGCGTTGGGCGGTTTGGGCGGTGGTGTGTTTGGGTTTGAGTGGCGTGGGGATGGGGGCGCAGCAACCGGTGGCTGTAGCGGCGCCTTCGGTTGCCCCGTTGACGAAGATGCCGTATTCGCCTTCGCTGGATCCGGCGAGTATGGACCGGACGGTGGATCCGTGCGTGGACTTTTACAAGTTTGTTTGCGGCGGGTGGATGCAGCGGAATCCGATTCCGGCGGACCAGGCGGCGTGGAGTGTGTACGCGAAGCTGGAGAACGACAATCAGCAGTTTCTGTGGGGGATCCTGGATGCGGATGCGAAGGCTTCCGGGCGGACGGCGGTGCAGCAGAAGGTTGGGGATTATTTTGAGAGTTGTATGAACACGGAGGCGATCGATGCGCGGGGTCTTGGGCCGGCGCAGCCGACCCTGGCGAGAGTGGACGCGTTGAAGAGTCGTGAGGAGGTGATCGCGGCGCTGGCGGCGCTGGAGCGGGATACGCCGGGGAGTTACTTTTTCCGGGTAGGGACGGGACAGGATGCGGTGGATTCGTCGCTGGTGATTGTTGAGCTGCGGTCGGGTGGATTGGGGTTGCCGGACCGGGATTACTACACGAAGACGGATGCGGGGAGCGCGAAGCTTCGGGAGCAGTACAGCGGCTATGTGCGGGAGTTGCTGACGATGTCGGGTGAGACGGCGGATGCGGCGAAGGGGGATGCTGAGGCGATTCTGCGGATTGAGACGGCTTTGGCGAAGGCGCAATTGACGCGGGTGGACCGGCGGGATCCGCACAAGGTGTACCACCTAATGACGGTTGCGGAGTTGCAGGGGCTGGCGCCGGCGGTGCCGTGGTCAAGCCTGCTGGCGGAGCAGGGAGCGCCTGGCGTGGCGAAGCTGAATGTGACGGAGCCCGCGTTTGTGACGGCGGTGCAGGTGGAGCTGACGGGTGAGTCTGTTCCGGCGCTGAAGGCGTATCTGCGATTTCACCTGTTGACGGCGGCGGCGCCGTATCTGGCGAAGCCGTTTGAGCAGGCGAATTTTGCGTTTTATGCGAAGACTTTGCGGGGAATCGCGGAGGAGCCGCCGCGGTGGAAGACGTGTGTGCGCGCGGTGGACCGGAACCTGGGGGAGGCGTTGGGGCAGGAGTTTGTGGCGCGGACGTTTTCTGCCGATATGAAAGCGAAGACGGAGCTGATGACGGGGCAGATTGAAGGAGAGATGGGCAAGGAGATCCAGGGGCTGGACTGGATGAGTGCGGATACCAAGGCGGAGGCGCTGCGGAAGCTTCATGCGATCCGCAATAAGATTGGGTATCCGGCGCAGTGGCGGGATTACTCGACGCTGGTGGTGAAGCGGGATGATTACTTTGGCGATGAAATGCGGGCTTACCAGTTTGAAGAGAGAAGGCAGTGGAGCAAGCTAGGCAAGCCGGTGGATTTGAATGAGTGGGGGATGACGCCGCCTACGGTGAATGCTTACTTTAATCCGCAGATGAACGATATTAACTTTCCGGCGGGGGTGCTGCAGCCGCCGTTGTATGACCCGTCGCTGGATGATGCGCCAAATTACGGCAATACCGGCGCGACGATTGGGCATGAGTTAACCCATGCTTTCGACGATGAAGGAAGGCAGTTTGACGCGAAGGGAAATTTGCGGGATTGGTGGACGCCGGCGGACGCGAAGGGGTTTGAGGACCGGATCCAGTGCGTGCGCGACCAGTATGCGGGGTATGTCGTGGTGGATGATATTCACATTAACTCGAAGCTGACGAGTGGGGAGGATGTGGCGGACTTAGGCGGGACTTTGCTGGCGTATATGGCGTGGAAGGTGCAGGAGCAGGGGAAGAGTTTGAAGGAGGTGGATGGGTTTACGCCGGATCAGCGGTTCTTTGTCGGGATGGGGCAGTGGGCTTGTGAGAATAGCCGGCCGGAATTGTTGCGGGTGAATGCGATTACGGATCCACACTCACCTGGATTTGCAAGAATTAACGGCGTGGTGAGTAACATGCCGGAGTTCGGGAAGGCGTTTGGGTGTAAGGCGGGGCAGCCGATGGTGCATGCGCCGAAGTGTAAGGTCTGGTAGGTGATAAGTCAGTAGCTGGTAGTCGGTAGTCGGTAGTC
>CAZZWG010000196.1:5338-6282 GCA_964657685.1 Verrucomicrobia bacterium Tous-C9LFEB
GTGGCTGGTAGCTGTCCGGGCGGGGCGTTTAGCACCTTATCGGGTGACCGATTACTGGCTACTTGCTTCCGATAACTGGGTACCGGCTACTCGGCCTCTCTGAAGGGGATGGTGGATGCTGCGGAGAGGCTTGCGATGCAGGCGCCTGGCCGTGCGCGTTGGCCGGCGGGATGGGGGGGCAGGATAGAGTGACAAAGGGCTACGTGTGGGGGCGACATCTGCGGACGGCATGGGCGACGGTTTGAAGGCGGCGGGGCGAGGTCTGGATGAGCGGCTTCTGTTTGCGCCCCTGCATACGCTTTCGGGGCGGAAACGGTGGTGGATCGTGCTGGCGGCGGTGGTGGGGACGGTGGGGTGGAGTGCGTGGCTGGGCGGCAACCTGATGACGGCGTGGGGTTTGCCGGATGTGGCGTTCTATGTGGACATGGCGCACCGGCGGGTGGACCTGGTGCCGCAGCCGTTCAGTGCGCGGCCGCTGGCTCCGCTGCTGGCGCGGTGGATCGCGGCGGCGGGTGGGTTCTGGGTGCAGGGTGGATTTACGGTGCTGGCGTACCTGTCGCTGGCGTGGACGGCGGGTGTGGTGTTCTGGCTGGCGCTGCGGACGCGGGCGCCGCGGTGGATGTTGCTGGCGCTGGTGAGTGTGCCGTTCTGGCCGGCGTTGCTGGTGCATGCGGGGCTTCCGGATCCGCTGTATGCGGCGCTGCTGGCGGGGGTGCTGGTAGCGCTGGAGCGGGGCTGGATGATGGGGGCGGCGGGGTTGATGTTTCCGCTGATGCTGGCGCGGGAGTCAACCTCGCTGACGCTGGTTTGCCTGCTGCTGGTGGGGTGGCGGCGGCTGGGCTGGCGTGGGGGTGCGCTGGCGGTCGCGGGAGCGGTGGCGGGGGCGGCCGTGGTGCACCGGATGAGTGCGGGCGGCTTGCCGACTCCGGAGGGGATGTCCGGGG
>CAZZWG010000197.1:0-1325 GCA_964657685.1 Verrucomicrobia bacterium Tous-C9LFEB
AATGAGAACCAGTTGGCTGTGATGGCGGAGCTGGCTGGGTGTGGAGGGCGGGAGCGGGTTCGGGAGTTGCAGGCGCGGTTGGGGCGGGCGGGGGTGCCGGAGGGGACCTTGGGGACGCTGGTGCGGCGGGGGTTGGTGCGGTTGGAGGAGGTGGCGCAGGGTTTTCAGGTCAGTGGGTTGGGGCGGGGTGGGGAGGGGAAGCGGTTTGCGCATGAGCATTCGTTGAATGAGGTGCAGACGGAGGCTTTGGCTTCGATTGCTGCGGCTTTGGCCAAGGGTGGGTTTCAGCCGCATTTGCTATTTGGGGTGACGGGATCGGGGAAGACTGCGGTGTATGTGGCCGCTATGCAGCGGGTTTTGGCTGCGGGGAAGAGTGCGTTGTTGCTGGTGCCGGAGATTGGATTGACTCCGGCTACGGCGGCGCAGATGGTGGCTGCTTTTGGGAGCCAGGTTGCGTTGTTGCATAGCCAACTGACGCCGGATGAGCGGGCGGAGCAGTGGCACCGGGTGCGGCGCGGGGAGGCGCGGGTGGTGGTGGGGACGCGGTCGGCGGTGTTTGCGCCTTTGGTGGATCTGGCTCTAATTGTTGTCGATGAGGAGCATGACGGGAGCTACAAGCAGGAGGAGACGCCCCGGTACCACGGGCGGGATGTGGCGGTAATGCGGGCGAAGCTGGCAGGGTGTGCTGTGGTGTTGGGGTCGGCTACGCCTTCTTTGGAGAGTTGGCATAACGCGGAATCAGGACGGTATGCGCGGCTGGAGATGTTGACGCGGGTGGCGGACCGGCCTTTGCCGGTGGTTGAGGCGATTGATATGCGGGAGGAGTTTCGGGCTACGGGGCAGGAGGCGATATTTTCGCGGCAGCTGCTGGAGGAGACGCGGGGGGTGCTTGATCGGGGAGAGCAGGCGATCCTTCTGCTGAACCGGCGGGGGTATAGCGCGGTGGTGATGTGCCGGAGCTGTGGGGAGAAGATTGAGTGTGAGAATTGCGCGATATCGTTGACGTTTCATAAGAGCGGCGATGAGCGGGAGTTGGCGGGGCCGGCGCGGGTGGGGGCTCGGCTGGAGTGCCACTATTGCGGGTACCGGCGAGGGGTGCCGGAGCGGTGTCCGAAGTGCCAGAGTGAGCATTTGTTTTACCTAGGCGTCGGGTCGCAGCAGGGGGAGGAGCGGCTGGCGGAGTTGTTTCCGGGGGCTCGGCTGGGGCGGATGGACCGGGATACGGTGCGGACGCGGGGGGACATGGAACGGCTGCTGGAGCGGCTACATTCGGGGGAGATCAACCTGCTGGTGGGGACGCAGATGATTGCGAAGGGGCATGACAT
>CAZZWG010000197.1:1425-6247 GCA_964657685.1 Verrucomicrobia bacterium Tous-C9LFEB
AGGCGGGGGGCAAGGTATCCGCCGGTGACGGCGCTGGCGAATGTGATTGTGCAGAGTGAGAGCTTGACGGAGGCTTTGGATTGGTCGGGTCGATTGGGGACGTGGTTGGCGAAGAGCCGGCCGCAGGGGGTGCGGGTGGCGGGGCCTGCGGCTGCGCCGATCTCACGGCTGAAGCGGATCTTTCGGTATCACTTTGTGCTGCGGGCGGAGCGGCGGGATGCTTTGCGGGCTTGTTTGCGGGGTTTGCTGGCGCGGGTGGATGAGGAGGGGATACCGCGGCGGGGGGTGGTGGTGGATGTGGATGCTTTGCATTTGATGTGAAGGAAGAGAGAAGAGAGAGAAGAGGGCGCGGTCAGTCTATGGTTTGACCTGCGAGGTAGGGGGTGCTGATCCGTGCGATGAGGTCCTGATTGCTTTTGGACAGCGTCACTCTGTCTTTGTCGTGAGTGGGCCGTCCTACCGCCGTGAACTCTACGTTCACGTGGAAGAGCGGGCAGTCCTGGCTGGCGAAGGTCTCTTGCAGACCTGTCGAGAGGCCGCCCTGGGTTGTGAAGACGCGGAGGAGATCGCCGCGGGTCATGCCGGGCTTGATCGCCAGCATGCGTATTAGGCATTGGCTTACCCACTGGGTGTGGTTGGCGTCCGAGCAAGGATCGGCTAACGCGACTTGTTCCGGTCCATGGGTGCAGCCGGCGAGGGCGAGGCCTGCCGTTGCGAGAAAGTGGCGGCGGGGGAGGAGCCTCTTCATGGCCGTGGTTTGCTACTCGAGGGTTTGGAGGTCTTTGCCGGGTTTGAAGCGGACGGCGCGGCCGGGGGTGATGTTGACTTTTGTGCCGGTGCGGGGATTGCGGCCGACGCCAGTTTTGCGGGGTTTTACGGTGAAGACGCCGAAGCCGCGGAGTTCGATGCGGTCGCCCTGGGCGAGGGCGGTCTTCATGGCGCCGAAGATGGCGTCGATAGAGGCTTCGGCCTTGGTGCGGGGCAGGCCGGTGCGCTCGACGATGCGCTGGATGAGGTCCTGCTTGATCAAGCGGGTACACCTTTCGGTTGGGGGGTGAAACGGGCCGATAGGCAACGGTCGCCGACTTCCCCGATGGTAGGGAGGGGGGCAGGGAATGTCAACGGTGACGGGGTGCGGTAGGCTCAAGTGAACTGCTTTTTCAGGAAAGGGATAGGGCGCGGGTTTCAGGTGAGCTTGCGCAACGGGAGACGATGGCGATCAAGAGTGACAGGTGGATACGTACGCAGGCACTGGAGCGGGGGATGATTGAGCCGTTCAGTGAGAAGCAGGTACGCGAGGGTGTGGTGAGTTACGGGTTGTCGTCCTACGGGTATGATCTGCGGGTTTCGGACGAGTTCAAGATTTTCACGAACGTCAACAGTGCCATTATTGACCCGAAGCACTTCGATGAGCGGTCTTTCGTAACCGTTGTCGCGCCATCAGTAATCGTTCCACCCAACTCTTTCGCGTTAGCACGGTCCATTGAGTACTTTCGTATCCCTCGCGATGTACTAACGATTTGTGTTGGGAAGAGCACGTATGCCCGTTGCGGGATTATTGTGAACGTAACGCCCTTTGAACCGGAGTGGGAAGGGTTTGTCACGCTGGAGATTTCGAACACAACGCCCTTGCCTGCCCGTGTTTATGCGAATGAGGGATTGTGCCAGATCCTGTTTTTTCAGAGCGACGAACCCTGTGAAGTGAGCTACGCGGATCGGCAGGGCAAGTACCAGAAGCAACAGGGCATCGTTCTTCCCAAGCTCTAGGGAGCAGCATGAGCGGCGAAGCGGACGGGCCGATCCTGAGGTGAGGTGGAGTGCCTGTGACAGTTGCGCCGATACATGAAAAGGAGCAGCAGGTGGATGTATGTGTGGGCATTCTGGCTTCCGATCCCCTGCGATTGATTGGGCTGCAGGCCATCCTGGAAGAGAACCTGTCGATGCGGACGATGCTGCTGGCGGAGGGCGGCATGAGTAAGAGTTGCCGGCCGCAGGTGGTGATGGTGGATGCGGGTTTGCATGATAATGCGTCGCTGGGGGAGTCTGTTGAGCATTTGCGTCGCTTGCTGCCGGCGGCCCCGGTGATTGTGCTGGCGCGGACGGCGACGCCGGAGATCCTGGCGAAGGCGATTGCGGCGGGCGCGACGGGTTTTCTGCCGGAGACGGCGGGTGTGGAAGAGATTCGCTCCTGCATTGAGGCCGTGATGGAGGGCAAGCCCTGGCTGCCCGTGGAGCAGCACGAGGTGCAATTTCTCAGCAAGGTGGTCGCGCAGACGGGTGCGAACCTTTCAAGCCGATTTACACCCAAGGAGCGTGAGGTGTTGACGTGGTTGACGCAGGGGCGATCGAACCGGGAGATTGCGGCGACGATGCATATTGACGAGGCTACGGTGAAGGCGCACCTGGGGCGGATGCTGCGCAAGGCGAAGGCATCGAACCGGGTGGAGCTGACGCTGCGTGTGCTGGCAGAGCAGGTGTAAGCGGCGCGGCGCCACGCTGGGCGTAGTTACGCGTTCTTGCGATGGCAACCCTCCGGACAACCGATCCATCTGAAGGGACTGTCGGCGTGATCATCCGCCCACACGCTTCACTGAAGGAAAGGTTGAACAAAATGAAGAACATTGCAGGTACTGTTTGCGGCCTGATGCTGTCTGCCGGCATCGTCCCCGCGTGGGCAGCCGACCACGACAAGATGAACGAGAGGCTGCAGAGCTCGACTGAAGTGCTGCAGGAGATTATGGCGACTCCGGATCGCGCTATTCCTCAGCAGATTTTGAGCGGTGCGACGTGCGTTGCGGTGATTCCGTCGTACAAGAAGGCGGCATTTGCCGTGGGCGCGCAGTATGGTCAGGGTGTGGCGACCTGCCGCACGGGTCACGGATGGAGCGCGCCGGCGTTTGTGAAGATTGAAGGCGGCAGCTTTGGTTTCCAGATTGGCGGGCAGGCGACGGATCTGGTGCTGCTGGCGATGAACCAGAACGGTATGGAGCACATGCTGCACAACAAGTTGAAGCTGGGTGCGGATGCGGCGGCTTCGGCCGGGCCGGTGGGGCGCAATGCGCAGGCCGGGACAGACTGGAAGCTGAATGCGGAGTTTTTGACGTATTCGCGGAGCAAGGGTCTGTTTGCCGGGCTTGATCTGAGCGGCGACGTGCTGCAGGCCAACGAGGATGACATGAGTGCGTTCTATGGTCCGGGTGTGAAGTACGGGTCTGTGCTTCACGGAGATGTGCCGGTTCCGCAGGAGGCGCAGAACTTTGTGCGGACGGTTGCGCAGTACTTTGTGTCCTCGCAGGGGCGGTAAGGTAAGGCGTTTGGAGAGTGCTGAGAGGGGCGGCTTCGGCCGCCCTTTTCTGTTGGGTGGAGTGCCGGGGCCGGCCCGGCTACACTGAATGACGTTGAAAGCGATTGAACGAGCGCAGGAGAGCGGGCCACGGATGCGGGGTCGTCTGGAGTACTGGGCGGTTCGCGGGGTGGTGGGCGTGCTGGGGCGGCTGCCGCTGAGGTTGGCTCGGCTGGTAGGTGCGGGTGTGGGCCTGGCGGCGTACGTTGTAGCCAAGCGGCTGCGGCGCGTGGGCGAGCGCAACCTTGCCCTTGCGTTACCGGAGGCAGAATCCGCGGTGCGGCGGAAACTGTTGCGGGCCAGTTTTCGTAGCCTGGGATGGCAGCTGGCGGAGTTTGCGCAGATGCGGCGATGGACGCGGGAGCGGGTTGCGGGGCGGATCCGTTATGAGGGTCTGGAGAACTACCTGGCGGCGCGCGAGGGGCGGAAGGGGGTGCTGGTGTTGACGGGGCACCTGGGGGCCTGGGAGCTTTCGAGCTTCTACCATTCGCTGATGGGGTACTCGATGGCGATGGTGATTCGGCGGCTGGATAACCCGCGGGTGGATGCGTTTGTGAATGGCATACGGACCTCCCATGGCAACCGGGTGCTGCACAAGGATGATTTTGCGCGGGGGATTTTGAAGGAGCTGCATGGGGGAGGGACGGTGGGGATCCTGATGGACACGAATATGACGCCGCCGCAGGGGATGTTTGTGCCGTTTTTCGGTAAGGAGGCGTGTACGGCGTCGGGGCTGGCGCGGGTGGCGGCGCACTCTGGGGCGGCGGTGCTGCCGGGGTTTTTGCTGTGGGAGCCGAGGGAGCGGCGCTACGTGCTGCACTTTGGGGAGGCGCTGGCGCTGCAGCGGAGCGGGGATGCGGAAGCGGATGCGTGGGCGAACACGGCGTTGTTTACGGCGGTGCTCGAGGGGTGGATTCGGCGCTATCCGGAGCAGTGGTTGTGGGTGCACCGGCGGTGGAAGACGCGGCCTGCCGGGGAAGCGAGTTTGTATCTATGAGGGAAGGCTTCTTGTTGGCGGGGGAGGTTGCGGGTATCGTGGGTGCTGCCGTGCCGGAGGGGATGGACACGGCGCGGCGGATCACGCGGGTGCGGGCGATTGGGGCGGCGGATGGGGAGTCGCTGGTGTTTGCGGAGGATGAGGCGAGTCTGGCGGCGGCTTTGGCTTCAGAGGCGGGGTTGATTCTGGCGAGGCTTTCGGCTGGGGGAGTGGGTGAGGGGCGGGTGTTACGGGTGGCGGCGCCGCGGTATGCGTTTGCAGTGTGTGCGCGGGAGTTAGGGCAGGTGCGGGAGGTGGGGGTGCATCCTGCGGCGAGTGTGGATGCGACGGCGACGCTGGGAGCGCGGGTGCGGGTGGGGGCTGGGGCGGTGATTGAGGCGGGGGTGGTGGTGGGGGAGGATTGCGTGATTGGGAGCAAGGCTGTGCTTTGTGAGGGGGTGGTGGTGGGGGACCGGGTGGTGGTGCAGGCGGGGGCGGTGCTG
>CAZZWG010000198.1:0-4664 GCA_964657685.1 Verrucomicrobia bacterium Tous-C9LFEB
CGCCCACTCCTCTGATGGTGAAGAGTGGGCGCCGTGTTTGTTTGTCTAGCCGCAGAGTGTGGCTACGTTGAGGTTGTCGTTGCCGTCGCCCTTCCAGCCGATGTAGATCCGGTTGTTGTGGGTGCAGAGTGCGGGGTACTGGGGGCTTGTCTCGAAGGAGGTGTACTTGCTTCCGAAACCCGCCCCGTTGTTGGTTGATTTCTCTACGTTCAACAGATCGTTGCCGTCGCCCTTCCAGCCGAGATAGAGCGCGCCGTTGGCGGAGGCCATGGAGGGGCTCAGCTGGCTGGTATCGGGGAGGGTGACCCGGTTGATGAGGCCGGTGATGTTGTCGCCGGCGACGTTGACGTGAGCTACGTTGAGGTTGTCATTGCCGTCGCCCTTCCAGGTGATGCAGAGGCTTCCGTTGTGAACAACGAGGGCGGGGGCCTGCGGGCTGGTTTCGGGTGAGGTCATCTTGTGGCCGAAGGTGGCGCCGTTGTCGGTGGAGTACATGACGTTGAGGTTGTCATTGCCGCTGCCTTTCCAGGCGATGTAGAGACGGCCGTTGAAGGAGGCGAGTGAGGGGCTGAGGGAGCTGGTGTCGCCGAGGATGGCTTTGTTGGACATTCCAGTAACGGTGTTGCCGCTCAGGTTGACGTGGGCTACGTTGAGGTGATCGTTCCCATCACCTTTCCAGCCGATGACGAGAATGCCGTTATGGACGGCGAGGCAGGGGGCCAGCGGACTGGTTTCAGGGGAGGTGAACTTGCCCATGAAGGTGAGTCCGTTGTCGGGCGAGCACATGATGTTGAGGTGATCGTTGCCATCGCCCTTCCACCCGAGATAGAGCTTGCCATTGAGGGAGGCGAGGGCGGGGCTGCGGGGGCTGGTATCGCCAAGAGTCACTTTGCCGGTGAACACAGAGGCAGCGGAATTGTTGTAGAACAGGTCGACTTCGCCACCGGGGCTGGCGTCGCTAACGACGACGGCGTGCTGGCCGGTATCGGTGACGGCGTTGGTGGCGGTCCAGGCGGGTGTGACGTTGGCGCCGCCCGCCTGGATGCCGATGTTCTGCATGGCGGTACGGCAGGTGTTGGGGTAGTCGGTGGCTTTCTGGATGCCGTAGCACTCGAGGGTCTGGACGGCCCAGGTGAGCTGCTGCACGTTTTGTATGGGCAGGCTGGTATTGGGGATGCCGGCGAACTGGCAGTTATAGCTGAAGCCGTTGGGGCCGGAGGCGCTCTCGGTCATGACACCGGTGATGACCTGGCCGGGGTTGACGCGCACGAGGGTGCTGTAGAAGGACTTGCCATTCTGTCCATCGGCATACCAACTGGCGACGGCCCAGTAGTTGCCCCCGCCGGCGGCGGAGGGTCCCCACTGCAGAACGGGCTGGTAAATCATGGTGGAGTTCTGGATGCCGTTGAACAGAAAGATGGTCTGGCCGGACTGGGTAGCGGGTGCGGGTGGGACGACCCAGGAGGTGGTGAAGAAGGAGAGAGGCTTGGCGTTTTCGGTCCAGGAGGCGTAGCAGATCCAGCCGGAGCCGAGCGCGGGGACGAGGTGCCCGGCGGCAGCGGCGGCGGCGAGGCCGGGATGGAACGCTACGTTGAGGGGCATGAGAGGGACGCCGGCCGGTTTGGGTTCGATGATGCCGAAGGTGGCGAGGATTTTGCCCTGGAGGTCGAGCTTCTGGAAGTTGTGTTGCGCGCCGTCGATGACTGCGCCGCTTTCGATGCGGTGGACCTCGGAGCTGGTGCGGAAGCCGCCTGGGGTGAGGACGAGGTCCGTGGCGGTGGCGGGTGTGCCATCGACTTTAAAGTTTTGGGAGGTGCTGATGGTCTGCGTGGAGGCGAGGTCGCCGTGAACGGCTTCGCCGGGGAGGACGTGGACGGTGGTGGTGATGGAGCGTGGACCACCGGGGGCGATGACGGATTTATCGGTGGCGGCGGGTGGCTCTTGGGTGATGACTTTGTCTGCCATGGAGTGTTTTCCTTGTGGTGAAGGGTAAGGTGTTTTCGCCTGCGTAGCAGGCTGCAGGCGTGAGAGGGCTGGGAGCCCTGAGGGCGCCTGACAGGCATGGTTTAAGAGCCGGGGAGATCGAGGGTGAGTGAGTTTCCGGTAGCTCCAGACGCCCGGCTTGCAGGTGGCCGTGGAGCGTAACGCCGGTGGCTTCTATTCGTCTCTGGGGAAGCGTGATCGCGGTGACTGCAGCGTTGTCTCTTCCGCGAGAAGGATGGCAGCTCTGGCTGACCGATCCTCTAGTGCATTTGGTGCGGGACCCGGTTGAATGCCTTCAACGAGACTGACGGTACTCCCATGCGGTGCGGGGTGCAACGGGAAAATGCTGAGGGCGGTGTCGGCGATAGAGTGCAGGCGTTGGGAGTGGGTTTGCGGGGGGTAGACTGGGCTCGAGGAGGTGGATATGGACTGGAGTGGATGCGATCTGGTGGAGATTGTTCCGACGCAGCCGGGGATTTCCATTGTGAAGGGAACCCATATCGGAGCGGATGAGGTCGTTGCTAAGTTCACTGGCGGCGTTCCTTTGAAGCAGCTTGCAGAGTTTTATCCAGCCCTCCCTTTCGAGACGATCCGCGACTTGGTTTCCTATGGAGTGGAACGGCTTGCCTGGGATACAAAAACTCTCGTTGACTGGACTGGGTGCGCGTTCGTAGAACAAGTGCCGGGAAGGTGTTCAGGGGCACCTACGGTAGTGGGAACCAGGATTTCACCAGACACGGTCGCGAAGTATTACTGGTCGGGAGCTACGGTCGAGAAAATCAGGGATGAGTATCCGACTTTGCAGGAGTCCATCATTCTCGGACTTATCAAACACCTCGAGTCGCGACAAGCGTCGGCAGCGTGAGGGTCTTGCTGGACGAGAATCTGCCGCACAGACTCAGGTCAATCCTGCAAGTGCACGAGGTTGCGACGGTAGCCCATATGCGCTGGTCAGGCGTAAAGAATGGAGAACTCCTGAGGCTCGCAGAAACGAACGGGTTTGAGGTATTCATCACCGCAGACCAGAACCTCCGTTACCAGCAGAATCTCGACGGCAGACAGCTTGCCCTTGTGGTGCTGACCGCGCAGAAGTGGGAGTTCATTTCGCTCCGCGTCGGGGAAATTCTTGAAGCGATTGCCGCGGCTGACAAAGGCTCGATTCAGGTCATCGAATGTCAAGGAGGTGAAGGGTAGAGTCACAGCCAGCTTCCAGGCTGATGCCTTGTTTACCTATACAGATGGAAGTCAGTCCAAAAAGCGGCTGGTTATGCCCGAGTAGGCGTCGATGCGGCGGTCGCGGAGGAAGGGCCAGTGCTGGCGGGTGATCTCCACTTCTTTGGGGTCGAGTGTGGCGTAGAGGATCTCTTCTTTGTCGTGGCTGGCTTTGGCGAGGATGCGGCCGAAGGGGTCTGCGATGAAGCTACCGCCCCAGAACTCGAGGCCGGGGTTGGGGCCTACGGTGAAGTCGCCGGTCATGCCTACGACTTCGTTGGCGGTGGGGGGGACGCGGTTGAGTTGGCCGTCGAGGAGGACGTCGCCGAGCTCGTGGCCTACGCGGTTGACGGCGCAGACGAAGACGCCGTTGGCGATGGCGTGGGCGCGTTGGATGGTCTGCCAGGCGTCGTATTGGCGTTCGCCAAACTCGGCTTTTTCGGCGGGGTGCCAGCCGATGGCGGTGGGGTAGAAGAGGGTTTCGGCGCCTGTGAGGGCGGTGATGCGAGCGGCTTCGGGGTACCACTGGTCCCAGCAGACCAGGGTTCCGATGGGGCCTGCGGAGGTGCGTTGGGTTCCGAAGCCCAGGTCGCCGGGGGTGAAGTAGAACTTCTCGTAGAAGAGGGGGTCGTCGGGGATGTGCATCTTGCGGTAGACCGCGGTGATGTTGTCCGGGTTGTGGCTGGTGTGGTCGAGGATGGCGGCGGTGTTGTGGTAGAGGCCCGGGGCGCGGCGTTCGAAGAGGCTGGCGATGAGGACGATCTTGTGTTCGCGGACGACTTCGGCGAGGGCAGCGGTGGAAGGGCCGGGGATAGCTTCGGCGAGGGCGAAGAGGGCGTGGTCTTCGCGCTGGCAGAAGTATTGGGCGCGGAAGAGTTCGGGGAGGCAGATGAGGTTGGCGCCTGCTTCGGCGGCTTCGCGGACGCGGGCTATGGCTTTGGCGAGATTGGCCGCGGGGTCGGCGGCGCAGGACATCTGGATGAGGGCGACGCGGGTGGGCTGGGGCATAGGGGTCCTGGGCTCCTCAAGCGATGAGATGTGGGAGATGGTTGCGGGTCGCGAAGGCGAGCACCTCCTTGTCACGGGTGACGAGGGTGAGCCGTTCGACGCGCGCCGTGGCGAGGAGGATGCGATCGGCAGGGTCTTTGTGAACGGGTTCGGGCAGGTTCACGGAATCGATGGCGATCTCCGCCGTAAAAGGGAGCAGGGTATAGCCGGGTTGAGCGAGGGCCTGCTCGGTCCAGAGACGGATGTCCGTGTTGAGCTTCAGCCGGCCATCTCGAACCAGCATGGCAGTTTCCCAGATGGAGAAGACGGAGAGGAAGAGGTTGCCGGAAGCCTCGGCCTTTCGTAGGGTGGGCAGTGCGGATGGGCGCAGATCGCCGGAGATGCCGAGGTACCGCAGCCAGATGTGGGTGTCGAGGAGGAGGCCGGCGGGTTTACTCGCCGGCAACGGACCACTCTCCTCC
>CAZZWG010000198.1:4764-6240 GCA_964657685.1 Verrucomicrobia bacterium Tous-C9LFEB
CTGGCGGGAAGCGACAGTGGCGATGGTGACGCCGGGGATGCCGCCACAACGCCGGACGTCGTACGTGGGGTCGCGCGCCAGAGCGTGTTGTGGGGCTGGTTGATGCTCCTGCTACCGGAAGTGCACCGGAGCCGGTTGATGTGCCGGGACTGCCGCCAGAAGGCATAAAGAGTCCGGAAAAGTCTGGGGAGTTTGGGCCAGGGTTGCGTGAATCTTCTGCTACTTTTTAGACAGGGATCACTGACGTTAGCCCGCGCTGTTTTACGAGCGCAGCCTTCAACCATCTTTCACCCGGCAGCAGGCTGCCGAGCCAAGGAGTGTCATGTCAAGCGAATACCGGGATTTTCTGGAGTTGTCGTATGAGGAGCTTGAGGAGCGGAACCTCGAGGCCAAGGATCAGCGCAGGAAGCGGGTCGACCCGGGCAAGCTCCAGGAACAGCGGTTGAAGTACCTGACCGACGAGAAGGGCGTCAAGGCGGTGACGGTGCTGTTCTCGGACCTGGAAGGCCGGCTGCACATGCTGGATTACGACAAGAAGTTCCTGGTGAAGAGCTATGACAACCTGACGTTCGACGGATCATCGATTCGCGGGTTTACGGCGCAGCGCGAGAGCGATTTGCGGTTGGGGCTGGACTGGGGATCGTTCTACTGGACGCCCGCGGACGTGTTTGGCGCGGGCAAGTGCCTGGTCTTTGGTGAAGTCATCGATAAGAACGGATCGCCGTACTCGGGGGATGTGCGTGGGTTGCTGAAGACGTTTGCGCAGGAGCAGTACAAGACGAACGGCTACACGCTGAACGCGGCGAATGAGATTGAAGGCTTCCTCTTCGACGGGCTGGATGCGGAGCGGACGTTTTTGGACACGGGCAAGTTTGTGTACACCAACTCGGGCGGGTATTATCACTCGCTGCCCGGGGATCCGTTGCGGGAGTTCATTGACCTGAGCGCGGAGGTGCAGCGGGCGATGGGCTTTGAGAATGAGAAGGATCATCCGGAGGTTGCGCCGTCGCAGTTTGAGATTAACTACACCTACGGCGATGCTGTGGGAGCGGCGGATCAGATTCAGCTCTACAAGCTAATTTGCCGGCAGGTGGCGACGCAGATGGGAATGAGCGCGAGCTTCTTGCCAAAGCCGGTGACCGGTGTGAACGGGTCAGGGATGCATACCAATGTGTCGATCACGAAGAGCGGCAAGAACCTGATGTGGGATCCGAAAGGCGAGGAGAAGATCTCGCAGTTTGGATGGGACTTCGTGGACAAGATTCTCACGGCCGGTAACGATATCTGCTTGCTTCTAAACGCAAGTGTGAACGCGTACCGGCGGCTGGACCCGCACTTTGAGGCGCCGAACCAGATCAAGGCTTCGGCGACGGATCGTGGATCGATGGTGCGGATTCCGATTGGCAATGAGAAGTCAGCGCGTGTGGAGGTGCGGTCGGTGGGTCCGGATGCGAATCCTTACCTGGTGCTGCACTC
>CAZZWG010000199.1:0-6124 GCA_964657685.1 Verrucomicrobia bacterium Tous-C9LFEB
CCCCCACCACCG
This sequence comes from Verrucomicrobia bacterium Tous-C9LFEB, assembly GCA_964657685.1. Classification (GTDB taxonomy): domain Bacteria; phylum Acidobacteriota; class Terriglobia; order Terriglobales; family Acidobacteriaceae; genus Granulicella. Next base: position 13 of record CAZZWG010000199.1, read on the forward strand.
CCGTTCCCAACTAACGATGGCGTAGTCAGTAGCCAGTCCGAATCGGCTACCGACTACCGGCTACCGACTACAACTTCACCGACCACCCCAACTGCTCCAAATCCCGTTCAATCGTCGCCAGCGCCAACTGCAACGCGCTTCGACGATGCGGACTCGACGTCTGCTCACTCAGCACACGCTCCCGCTGCATCTCCAGCCCCGCCAGCCGGCGCTTGCGCTCCGCCTCATCCTTCACCACGGCAGAGGCACTCGCGGAAACAGCCCGCCGTTCTACCTCGGCCTGCTGCTCTTCTACGCTCTTCGACTCCCAGCCCTTCGACATAGCGTCCTCCACCCTTGCTGTTACTTGATGCGCCCAAACCGGTACACCACCCCGGCATTGAACCCAACATTATTCTGCACCTGCCCACCGAACGTCGTCCCAACATATGTCGGTGAAATGCGCAGCGCCAGGTTCGGATAGAAGTTATAGTCCGCATTCACCGCAAACGTAAACGCCGGCCGCGTTCCATCCTGCCAAAGTCCCAGGTTTGTCGCAGAGTAGCTATACGGGGATCCACTTGAAAAAATCCCCCACGCAATCCCGCCCGTACCCTGCGCGCTCACCGCAATCTTTTCCTTCGCATAGAACCGGTAATTCACCCCACCCGTGAAAAAGTATTCATTGATCTGCGGATTCCCAATCGGCTGCGCATTCGGATTGAACGGAATCGGATGCGCCCGCCCAAACGATCCTTGCGCCTCACCCACCACCGCCAGCTTCGGCGTCAGATAGTAGTTCGCCCCCGCAAGCCAGCTCACTTCATTGTTCTTCTTCGTCGCCGCGCCACTCTGCCAGCGCAGAAACCCGCCACCGCCAACCGCTTCCCACCGGTGCGAGTACGTATCCTCGATCGTCCGTTGAATCCGCGCCTGCCGGCTCGCGTTCGTCTCGCGACGCGCCCGCCGCTGCTTGCGCGAAGGCGTCTGCCCGTCCGCAAGCCCACCCAACATCGAACCGATCAGCAGGCCGCCGGCGATCCACCGACCGAAACCCCGACCCCAAAGCCTACCTGTACCCAAACCAACCACCAAGCTGCGCTCCTGCACCACGTCCACGGCGTAATTGACCGCATTCCCATTAGAACACTCCGCGGCGGCGCTGGCCCGTTAGACCCTACTTCAGCGAGTACGTCACCCCCGTCACAAACTGCACCGAATTCGTCTTGTACCCCGGAGCCGGATTGTTCAGGTAATTGTCCGTAGCCCCCACCGTCACACCCAGCCGTTTAAAAATCGGCATCGTCAAGCCCAGGTACGCATTCGCCGAATACGCCTGCCTGTCATTCCATGACGGCAAAACATTCGCCCACTCCGTCAGCACGAACTTCCGCGGCAGGGTCCGCCGGTAGTTCTCCTGAAAAGTCGACCCGATCAGGTTCAAGTTATCCTGCCCGGCACCCGCAGCAGTCAGGATCAGCTGCTGCTTCTCGTAGTGCACATCCCCGCGCAGATCCAGCTCCTGCTTCGCATCCTGCAACGCCGTCCACCCAGCACCCACGCCATACACCTGCTGCAACTGCAAACCCTGTGAGAAGTTATGGTCGAACGACAGATCCGCCAGCGCGAAAAACCGCGGCGAGAAATACTCATCCCGCTCCCCATCCGCATGAAAGATACTCGTCTGCACCACCACCGGCGCTGACGCCGGCACCGTCTGCGGAATCACCGGCGTCCGGTTCGTCCCATACGTCTCCGCAACATCAATCGTCGTCCGGTTCCGGTTCGGCAAAAACGGCACCGTCGGAATCGCCCGCACCAGGTTCAGCGCCCCCGTAAACGTATTCGTCGTCTCCGTCGACCGCACCAGCGTCAACCCCGCCGTCGCCATCCCATTCCACCCCTGCCGGAACGTCGCCCGGTGGTCCACCGCCTTCGCATACGTCGGCGCATCCACCAGGTAGCTCAGATCCTTCGTCGCCACCGTCTGCTCAGCGCCCGTGGCTGGCGTCAACACCACCTTCTCCGCCTCATAAGTCACCTTGCCCGAGCCAACCGCCTTCACCTTGCCCGGCTTCAACGCATGCAGCGCCACAAACTCCGACCCCGACGTAAGCGACTTCACCTTCGCAAACGGAACCGTAATATCCCCCGCCATATCGCTGTGAAACACAACATTGCCATCCGCAGCACTCTTCAACTGACCCGTCAGCCGGTCACCATTGGTGAACTCCAGTACGTCCGCCGGGGCTTTGGCGGTGGCGGGCTTCGCGTCAGCCTGAGCACCACAAACCCGGCCCATTGCCAACACGCACACCACCGCGAACACACGAAATCTATACATCCGCCCAGCTTACCCGCCACACCCGCCGCCCCCCAACAAAAATCCAACACGACATCCCTCTCTCCGCTGCTGTACGCTGTTCCCCCATCTCGTATGAACCGCTTTATCTCAGGAGCCAACGTGCCCACCAGCCTGCCAGGCATCATCTTTTGCGCGGCCCTCACCGCCACCGCTCTACACGCGCAAAAAGCCCCCTATCTCGATCCCGGTCTCCCCCCCGAACAGCGCGCCGCCGACCTCGTCCACCGCATGACCCTCGCTGAAAAAACCAGCCAGCTCGTCAACCAGGCCCGCGCCGTCCCGCGCCTCGGCATCCCCTCCTATGACTGGTGGAGCGAAGCCCTCCACGGCGTCGCCCAGAACGGCGTCACCGAGTTCCCCGAACCCATCGGCCTCGCCGCCACCTTCGACCCCGCAGCCATCAAGCAGATGGCCACCGTCATCGGCACCGAAGGCCGCGTCCTCAACGCCCGCGCCAACAAGAAGAACGGCGGCTACAGCGGCTTCTTCCAGGGCCTCGACTTCTGGGCGCCCAACATCAACATCTTCCGCGATCCACGCTGGGGCCGCGGCCAGGAAACCTACGGCGAAGATCCCTTCCTCACCGCGCGCATGGGCGTAGCCTACGTCACCGGCATGCAGGGCGACGACCCCAAGTACTACCGCGCCATCTCCACCCCCAAGCACTTCGCCGTCCACTCCGGCCCCGAATCCACCCGCCACACCGCCGACGTCACCGTCTCCAAACACGACGAACTCGACACCTACCTCCCCGCCTTCCGCGCCACCGTCACCGAGGCCAAAGCCGGCTCCGTCATGTGCGCCTACAACGACATCAACGGCCAGCCCGCCTGCGCCAGCCAGTTCCTTCTCCAGGACCAGCTTCGCGGCAAATGGGCCTTCACCGGCTACGTCGTCTCTGACTGCGGCGCCGTCGTCGACATCTACCGCAATCACAAATTCCAGCCCACCCAGCCACAGGCCTCCGCCATCAGCCTCCAGCGCGGCATGGACAACGAATGCGTCGACGGTGGCTTCAAGGTCAAGGACGACCGCGACTACCGCGCCTATGGCGAAGCCGTAAAACAGGGCTACCTCAAAGAAGCCGACATCGACACCGCCCTCGTCCGCCTCTTCACCGCCCGCATGAAACTCGGCATGTTCGATCCACCCGAGATGGTCCCCTACACCAAGATCGCCGACTCCGAACTCGCCAGCCCCGCCCACCGCGAGCTCGCCCGCAAGATCGCCGACGAGTCCCTCGTCCTCCTCAAAAACGACGGCACCCTCCCCCTCAAGCCCAGCGCAAAACTCCTCGTCGTAGGCCCCATCGCCGACCAACCCAAAGTCCTCCTCGGCAACTACAACGGCCGCCCCACCCACACCGTCTCCGTCCTCGAAGGCATCCGCAAAGAGTTCACCGGCGCCAACATCCAGTACGTCGCCGGCACCCAGTTCCTCAGCCACGACGCCGAACTCGTCCCCGCCTCCGTCTTCACCGTCGATGGCAAGCCCGGCATCAAGGTCAGCTACTCCACCCTCGACATGAGCGACATCAACAACATGTCCGCCACCAGGCCCCTCGCCGAGAGCACCGTCCCCATGGTCAACCTCGCCGCGCAGGCCATCCCGCCCGCCGCCGCCGACGCCCATCCCCTCTCCATTCACTGGGACGGCAACATCACCTCCACGGACACCGGCGACTACAACCTCGGCTTCCGCGCCAACGGCTTCTTCCGCATCAGCCTCAACGGCAAAGCCGTCACCTCCGCCTATGAGGGCGACGCCGCCGAACCCAAACTCGGCCGCGTCCATCTCGAAGCCGGCAAGCCCGCCCTCCTCCACGTCGAATACACCCCACCCGAAACCGGCACGCCCGTCGCCCAACTCGTCTGGGCCAAGGTCAACATGCAGCCCCAGCCCGGGGCCCTCGCCGCCGCAAAGAACGCTGACGTCATAGTCGCCGTCCTCGGCATCTCCAGCGAACTCGAAGGCGAAGAAATGCAGGTCTCCGAGCCCGGCTTCAAAGGCGGCGACCGCACCAGCATCGACCTCCCCAAGCCCGAAGAAGACCTCCTCGAGTCCCTCAAGGCCACCGGCAAACCCATCGTCCTCGTCCTCACCAACGGCAGCGCCCTCGCCGTCAACTGGGCCAACAAAAACGTCAACGCCATCCTCGACGCCTGGTACCCCGGCGAAGAAGGCGGCACCGCCGTCGCCGAAACCCTTTCCGGCAAAAACAATCCCTCTGGCCGCCTACCCGTCACCTTCTACACCGGCGTAGACCAGCTCCCACCCTTCGAGAACTACGCCATGAAGGGCCGCACCTACCGCTACTTCGAAGGCACGCCGCTCTACCCCTTCGGCTACGGCCTCAGCTACACCACCTTCGCCTACAAGGACCTCCACCTCCCGCAATCCGTTGCCGCCGCGGGCACCGATCCCATGTCCGCCGAAGTCACCGTAACCAACACCGGCAAACTCCCCGGCGACGAAGTAGCCCAGCTCTACCTCACCTTCCCCAACGCGCCCGGCGCCCCCCGCAAAGCCCTCCGCGCCTTCGACCGCGTCCACCTCGACCCAGGCCAATCCCAAACCGTTCACTTCACCCTCAAGCCCCGCGACCTCAGCATGGTCACAGAGGCCGGTGAGCCCGTCATCGCAGAAGGCCACTACACCGTCTCCGTAGGCGGAGGCCAACCCAACACAGGCGCACCCACCGTCAACGGCAGCTTCGACGTAAAAGGCACAACCACCCTCCCCGAATAACATGTTTTGAGTCCATCCTCCTTGTGCTTCGTCAGAAGCACAAGGAGTCACTCGCATGAACGTGCGTTGCAAAACACCCAAATGCAGCAAAGAGCATGAGCTGACGCCGCCAACACCCGGTCGCGGAGACGCAACAGCAGGAACCCGCGCGCAAGTCGTCGTCAAATGCGACGCGTGCCACCAGACCTACCTGTACTCCTTCGAGCACCAGCCCGCCCAATCGCAACTCGCTTCCCGCTAAGAATCCTGATTGCTACAGCAGCGTACCCTGGTAGCGATGCAATGCCACGTGGGCACCGCAGGCTGGAACGTGCCGAAGCCGTCCCGGCCCCTCTTCAACCCACCGCCCGACGGCAAGAAGCTCTCTCACCTCGAGCTCTACGCCACCCGGCTACGCTGCGTCGAAATCAACTCCAGCTTCCACCGCCCGCACCGCCGCGCCACCTGGGAGCGCTGGGCCGCCACCACGCCAGAACACTTCCGCTTCGCCGTCAAAGCACCAAAAACCATCACCCACACCGCCAAACTGAGGAGCACCGGCCCCGCCCTGCTGGAGTTCTTCAACGCCGTGCAGGGCCTCGGCAATAAACTCGGCCCCGTACTCATCCAACTCCCTCCCAGGCTCGAGTACGACGAAGGCGTAGCGCACGAATTCTTCACCACCCTGCGCGAACTGCACCCAGATTCAGTCGTCCTGGAGCCTCGCCACGCCACCTGGTTCACCGCCCCCGCCGACCGTCTCCTGCGAAGCTTCGAAATCGCCCGCGCCGCCGCTGACCCACCCAAAGGCTCAGACCTCGCCGCCCAACCCGGCGGCTGGCCCGGCCTCTCCTACTACCGCCTCCACGGAACCCCCCGCACCTACTACTCCATCTACGAAGAGCCCTGGCTACACACGTTCGCAGAGCAACTCAAGTCACTCGAAAGCCGATCGGAAGCAAAAGAAACCTGGGTCATCTTCGACAACACAGCCCTCGGCCACGCCACCCCAAACGCGATCCAACTCGAAGACACGCTCCG
>CAZZWG010000200.1:0-3668 GCA_964657685.1 Verrucomicrobia bacterium Tous-C9LFEB
CGTTTCGGCTGTGGCCGAGACCGGTATGTTGGGGCGTTGGCTTCGGCTACGGGCGGGGCCGGTATGTTGGGGCGTTGGCTTCGGCTATGACGAGGTAAGGACGCTTTGAAAGTGATGTGTTGGTCTTAGGACCTTACCCGGCGGCTAAAGCCGAGTTCGGTTTGGCTCTGAATGGCCCGGCTGAAGCCGGGCCCTGACGAGACGAGTACGTTGGGGCGTTCGTTTCGGCTATGGCGAAACCAGTATGTCTGGGAGTTGACTTCGGGCCCTGGCGAGACTGTATGTTGGGGCGTTGGCTTCGGCTATGGGCGAGGCCGGTATGTTGGGGCGTTTGCTTTGGCTATGACGAGGTCAGGACGTCGCTTCGGCCCTGATGAGACAAGGATTTTGGCGGAGGTACCGGATGGTGGGTTTGCTCATCCTATATGGAGGAGACATGATGCAGAAGCGTGCTTTGGGTAGGTCTGGGTTGGAGATTGCGCCGTTGGTGTTTGGCGGCAATGTGTTTGGGTGGACGGCGGATGAGGCGACTTCGTTCCGGTTGCTGGATGCGTTTGTTGACCGCGGGTTCGATGCGGTGGATACGGCGAATGTGTACTCGGTGTGGGTTCCGGGGCATGTGGGTGGAGAGTCGGAGACGATTCTGGGCAAGTGGTTTGCGCAGAGCGGGAAGCGGAACAAGGTTACGCTGATGACCAAGGTGGGGTTCAAGATGGGGGATGGGTCGCAGGGCTTGCGGAAGGAGTACATCCTGCGGGCGGCGGAGGAGTCGTTGAAGCGGTTGGGGACGGATGTCATTGATCTGTATCAATCGCATACGGATGATGAGGCGACGCCGCTGGAGGAGACGCTGGGGGCGTATGACGAGCTCATCCAGAGCGGGAAGGTGCGGGCGATCGGGGCTTCCAATTACAAAGGCGGACGGCTTGCGCAGGCGGAGCAGATGGCCGCGCAGCATAGTCTGCCGGCCTACACGACCCTGCAGCCGGAGTACAACCTGTATGACCGGCAGCCGTACGAGAGTGACCTGGCGCCGGTGGCGGAGCGCTTCGGGCTGGGGGTGATTCCGTACTTTTCGCTCGCTTCGGGGTTTCTGACGGGTAAATATGCGTCGTTAGAGGACAGCAAGGGAGCAAAGCGCGGGGCGCGGGTGGAGAAGTATTTTGACGCCCGTGGGATGCGGATCCTGAAGGCCCTGAAGCAGGTGAGTGAGGAAACCGGGGCGGCGCAGGCTTCGGTAGCGCTGGCGTGGTTGCTGGCGCAGCCTACGGTGACGGCGCCCATTGCGAGTGCGACGAGTGTGGAGCAGATGGATGCGCTGTTTGCGTCGGTGGATCTGAAGCTGAGTGAGGCACAGGTGAAGGCGCTTAGCGAGGCGAGTTCGCTGTAGTGGAAGGTGGGTGCGCGCCGGCGGGGAGTTCTTCCGGAGCGTCGGCGGGCAGCGGTTCTACGAGGCCGTTGCCCGTCAGGCGAAAGCGGTAGATTTCTTCGCCCCTGGGGGAGTTCGTCTGCGAACGGACTTTCGCGGGATCGCCGGACTGGATGCGGAAATCGATGGTGTCGTCGGTGGTGGCGAGGCGGGGAAGGGTGGTGGGGCTTAGGACGTAGTCGTGTTCGAAGTGCCACGAGAGGGTGGGTTTGGCGGGATTGGCTGCGGGGGCGAGCAGGTCCAGGTCGAAGTGCGTGGGGCGCGGTGCCGGGCCGCAGCCGGGGCGACCGTGAGCGATGAGGAAACGCCAGGCGGGGTGGCGGAAGTCGCCGGTCAGGGGGGTGAGCATGACGAAGTCGCCGAGGGCGTCGGCTACGGTGCGGTAGGTGGGGGTGTCCCAGCGGAGGCGTTGTTGCCAGGCGGGTTGGTCTTTGGACGTTTCGTAGAGAAGGATGAGGTTGTCGTCGCCGCACTCGATGCCGTAGCGGAAGTCGACTTCGAAGTACCTGGGCGAGTCTGTGAGTTGGAAGATCTGGACGGAGAGGTCGGACCCGTAGGCGCCGATGTCGTGCTTGTTGCGGGTGATCGCAGAGGATTCGACGGCGGGGGAGGTGTTGGCATGGAGGGCGTTGGCCAGGGTGGTTTGGATCTCGTCGGGAGACGTGGCGGGGGCGGAGCAGGAGAAGGCGGCGTCGGCGGCCTGGGTGAGGGCGTCTTTGAGTTGCGTTAGCTGCGCGGCGATGGCCGGGGGAACGGAGGGATTGCCTTCAGGGACAGCCTGGTCGTGCAGAGTATGGCGAATGCCAGTGACGGTGGCGGCCGCGGTGTTGAGCGCGGCGGGGGTGCACGCGGTCTGTGCGGCGAGGGGAAGGGTGGAGGCGAACGCGGCGAGCGCGAGGCGAACCAGCAGGGGCATACCGATAAGAGTAACGCGCGGAGGTTACCTTTTCGCGACACCTTTGGTGTCCCGTCCCGCCCCGGGCCTTTGGGCAGCCTGGGACGGGACGGGCAGGTGCGTCAGGTGAGTTGGGCGATCCTGGTTTTGGCTTCGGCGATGGCGGCTTCAGCTTTGTCAGGGCCGTAGGCTACGCCCTCGGCGGTGATGACGGTGATGTCCGTAATGCCGAGGAAGCCGAGGACGTGGCGGAGGTATTGCTCCTGGTGGTCGAAGGCCTGGCCTGGGGAGCCGGGGCCGTAGAGGCCGCCGCGGGAGGAGATGATGATGACGCGCTTGCCGCCGGCGAGGCCCTCGGGGCCGTTGGCGCCGTAGCGAAAGGTTTTGCCGGGTACGGCGATGAGGTCGATCCAGGCCTTGAGCTGGGAGGGGATGCCGAAGTTGTACATGGGCGAGCCGATGAGGATGACGTCGGCGGCGAGGAACTCCGCAAGGATGTCTTCGCCGGTTTTGAGCTCTGCTTTCTGCTCGTCGGTGACCTGGTCTAGGTTGTCGCCGTACAGGCGGAGGACGGCGGTGTAGTGACGGAGGGTGTTCCTGGTGAGGTCGCGGTAGGTGTACTCGGCGCCGGGATAGAGGGTCTTGAGTCTTTCGGCGGCAGTCTGGGTGAGGGGCCGGCTGACGGATTTTTCTCCGGTGACGCTGGAGTCGAGGTGCAGAATTTTCATTTAGATGGTGTTTCCTCTCGTGGGCCGGGAACCACGGTGTTCGGGTACAGGGCCCTCTAGTTACGATTGTAAAACTGAACCCCGTCGCCTCTCCACCAAATCGAGGTCGGGAAGCCGCAGCCAAGCACCAGGTTTAGCGCATTTGTCAGTCTGTTGGGCCAACTCTGAATAGGCGCGACCGAGGTCGCAGCCCACTCCTAAGAACTTAGGAAATCGGCCAGTTCCGAATGCCCATGGATCAGGCGAGACTTGATTGGGACGGGCGCATGTCCGTTGTGAGAGTGTTGATTCAATCTCCTGGACAATTAGAAACGGCTTGTAGCAGTTCTTGCAGTTGTGGCGAGAGCGGCATCGCAGGGGCATGAACAAACAAGTCTCGTGTTCAATCTGAGGAAGCCGGATCCTTAGCGAGTGCCGCTCTTTAGTACTACAGCAATAAACCTGACTTTTTTCGATCAGTGCTCCCAGTTGGACTGGCTTGCCTAAAGCCACGAGGTGTGGCGATTGAGCGATTTAGTCCGAATGCTCGTTTAGTTGATCAACCGTCAACGTGCCGATTGAGACCTTCTCGATGCGGGCATCCAAGACTTTTAACATCCTCACGGTCAGGGCTCCA
>CAZZWG010000200.1:3768-5945 GCA_964657685.1 Verrucomicrobia bacterium Tous-C9LFEB
ACGTCCGTTGGCGCGCAATTCCGGCCTTTGATCACCGTTCAGGTAGTCTTTCCCGAAACTTCGAGGTAGCACACACACATGAAAACCGACATGACCGAATTGATGTCTGGTTACTCTTCTGACGGACTGAACGGCTTTTCGCTCAATGCACTGGAGGGAGCCCTTGTCGCAGCAGGCTCTCTACAAGACGCCTGGCGAGCAAATACCCGCCCCGATTTGAAGCGGAATCTGCATGGAAGGGAAGACCTACACGCGCGTAGCAGCGGACTTCGTGAAGTCGACTCCAGGTGAAGATCTCGGCTCGTTGGCACTTGCATCGCCAAATCCTATCTCTGTCGGATTTATGTTTTACGTCTGCGAACAATGTTGCTTGCTGAAGCCGGTTCTCCAAAGGCGCACCGGGCCGCAAAGGTCTCGACGCCTTGAAGTAGGCGCGGCGGGATGGTGAGACCGCCGAGGTCCTCTTGACTGGGTGAGGGAATGGCGATGGGATGGCATGAATCTCAGTCCCCGCTCGAGAGAGACGTCGCCCGATGCAGGTGGACAACTCAATGCGGCTAATCTATGGAAGAGGGCAGACATTTCGCGTCACTTCCATGGGCATTACTGATCTGGTCGAACATCGCCCTTGCCTCATTCCACCACATTCTCCATCAGCACGGAGTTCGGGACGGTTACGATCCGGCCATCGCTGTCCACAGTCGTTCCCACGGAGTTCACGGTGACTACCTTGCCGCGCACACCCTGAACATCGATTTCTCGCCCTGCGGGGAAATGATCGCGGATAAAGGCGCCCGCAAGAATGTTCGCCACCACTGCCTTGCTTCCGGTTCCAAACGCCAAGGCAGAAGCGATTCCTACTGACAGCAAAATCACCGCAAAGATTATTGTCAGGATCGCGGTCTGCACCCCAAGCTGCGCCAACGTGATGATTGCCACGATCAGAGCCAGAAAGTACCGTGCTAACGCACCGAGCGCTCCCGCATATTCCAGGTCTGCTGCCCGTGCAGTCCGCGTCACCGACGCCCCAATCACCCGCGCGAGCGAAAGCCCCAGGATCAGGATGACCGCCGCGGCCAGCACGGACGGGATAAGCCCCAACAGACGAGCGACGATGTGCGATAGGAAGTCCAGTTTTAAGGCTTCTGTCAGCGGCTCCAGAGTCAAAAACAGCAGCAGCCAGAACGTGAAGCTTTTCGCAATCGTCGATGTCGGAAAATCGATCCCGATGTCGTTTAGCGTTCCTGCCAACCCATGATGCTGCGCAAATTGATCCAGCTTCAGTGAAACAAATAGCCGGCCCACTAAGCGCGAGATCAGGAGGGCCGATCCCCACCCGATCAGCAATACAAGAACAGCGCTGAGCAGATTAGGCAGAAACTCGACGATTCGTTGCAGCGATGCAAGTAACGTGCCGTGCAAAATGGTCGAAAAATTTGAAATGAAGTGATGCATTGTCACCCTTCCTTGCTGTTCTCAAGTGCACGACGATAACGGCTGGCCTGCTCCTCATTGGGAGCATCTACAGGCACATTCACATGTTTGAAGACCAACTTGAAGAACGTGTCCAACACAATCCAGAAACCATAGATTTGGCTTTCCAGCACAAAGCGCGCACCTTTCAGCAAAGACGCACGCTTTCTGAACCGCTCCAGCGTACCCGCGGGCGCTTCTGTGCGCAGGTCTGCCAGCCACTCCGGCGCCACCATAGCGAAGTCTTGAGGGTCGCTTTTCATTCCATTCCCCTATATTGCGTTCGGTAGAGCTCGCGCGCTCTGAGAAGCCGCATTTTGACAGCGCTGCTGCTCAAATTCAGTATCTGGGCTATGTCTTTGATCTCGAGCTCCGTCAGGTATTTCATAATGAGCAAAGACCGATCTTCATGGCTGAGCAGGTTAAGTGCTCGCTGCGCGCGTCCTTCCCTGGCTTGCGGCAGCGTACGTGGATCGAGCGGGTCATTGGCCAACTCATGGTTTCGTCCCGTACTCCTCTTCCGTTTAGCCAATGCGTTTAGACATTGGTTGTAAACCACTCGGTACAGCCATGTGGAAAAGGCTGATCGCCCGTCAAAACTGCTGATGCTGAGAAACAAGCGCAGCAGAACGTCCTGTAAGAGGTCTTCAGCGTCGGCCGCGTTTCCCAGCAGCTGATAACACAGCGTATAGATCTGGTTTTTG
>CAZZWG010000201.1:0-5940 GCA_964657685.1 Verrucomicrobia bacterium Tous-C9LFEB
CGGGGCCGAGATAGCGGAAGCGTGGACCCATGTCGCGGTGGGTGAGCTTGAACCATGCGCGAGCGAAGGCGTCGGCGAACTTGTCGGGGTTTTCGAGGAAATCGCGCGAGATTTTGTCGTAGATGGGGTCGACGCGCAGGGCGAGATCGGTGGTTAACATTGCAGGCTGCTTCTTGATGTTGGGGTCGTGGGCATCCGGCACGGTGTTGGCGCCGGCGTCGCCCTTGGGCTTCCACTGGTGCGCACCGCCGGGGCTCTTGGTGAGCTCCCACTCAAACTTGTAGAGGTGCTCGAAGTACTCGTTGGTCCACTGCGTAGGTTTGGTGGTCCAAGTGACTTCGAGGCCGCTGGTGATGGCGTCGCCGGCGATGCCGGTCTTGTAGGCGCTGCTCCAGCCGAGGCCCTGGTTCTCGATGGGAGCGCCTTCGGGCTCCTTGTCGAGATGGCTGCCGGGGCCGGCACCGTGGGTCTTGCCGAAGGTGTGGCCACCGGCGACGAGCGCGACGGTTTCTGCGTCGTTCATGGCCATGCGGCCGAAGGTGACGCGGATGTCCTTGGCGGAAGCGGCGGGGTCGGGCATTCCTTCGGGGCCTTCCGGGTTGACATAGATGAGGCCCATGGTGGTGGCGGCGAGGCGTTCTTCGAGTTCGCGATCGCCGGAGTAGCGCTTGTCGGTGCCCATCCAGGTGGTTTCCGCGCCGAAGTCGACGTCGTGATCAGGCTCCCAGGTGTCGGGGCGGCCGCCGGCGAAGCCGAAGGTTTTGAAGCCCATGGTTTCGAGGGCAACGTTGCCGGAGAGGATGAGCAGGTCGGCCCAGGAGATCTTCTTGCCGTACTTCTGCTTGATGGGCCAGAGGAGGCGACGGGCGCGATCGAGATTGGCGTTATCAGGCCAGCTGTTGAGAGGCGCAAAGCGCTGCTGGCCGCGTCCTCCGCCACCCCGGCCGTCGTAGGTGCGGTAGGTGCCGGCGGCGTGCCAGGCAAGACGGATGAAGAGGGGGCCGTAGTTCCCGAAGTCGGCGGGCCACCAGTCCTGCGACTCGGTCATGAGCCTGGAGAGGTCATTTTTGAGGCCTGCATAGTCGAGTGTCTTGAACTCTTTGGCGTAGTCGAACTCCTCGCCCATGGGATTGGAGAGTTCGGAGTGGGCGAGGAGCAGGTCGAGGCGGAGATGATTAGGCCACCAGTCGCGAGCGGTACGCGGACCGCTGGGAGCGCTGACGGGACTGGCTGCGGCGGCGGCGGGATTAAAGGGGCACTTGGCTTCCGCTGTAGCTGCGCCGGGAACCATCGCGTTCATCTCGGTTTTCGCTTCGGACATGTATTCGGTGTTCTCGACAGCCATTTTGTCTCTCCATGCGGTGTTGCGGTTGATCGATGTTTTGGTTTTGAGTGCAGGCGATACGGGCGCATCTGCCGGAGTCCAGTTCTGACAGTAGCACCTCTGCAGCCATAGTTCCAATAGAGTGCGGAGCTGCTAGGTATAGGCTGTCTCTATGGAGATTCATCAGCTTCGATATGCCTGTGCGGTGGCGGACACGGGCAGCTTCAGCCGGGCGGCGGAGCGCTGCCAGGTGGCGCAGCCTTCGCTTTCACAGCAGATTTTGAAGCTTGAGGAGGACCTGGGCGCACGGCTCTTCGACCGGCTTGGCCGCAGCATACGGCTGACCGAGGCCGGCATTGCTTTTTTACCTCATGCGCGGTCGGTGCTTGATGAACTCGAGGTGGCACGGTCGAGCGTTACGGCGCAGCGGACGGATGTTCGTGGAAGCGTGTCCGTCGGGGTGATACCCACGATTTCACCGTACCTGATGCCGGGGTACGTCGCAGGATTTACGGCAAAGTTTCCAGAGGCGCGGCTGCGGATTATCGAGGAGATGACGCCGGTGTTGCTTGAGGGGCTGCGCGATCTGTCGATTGATCTCGCGATCCTGGCGTTGCCGTTGCGACACAAGGACCTTGAGCTGACAGCGTTACGCACAGAGACGGTTTTTGCGGCGCTTCCGAAGGGCCACCCGCGCGCGGGGTCGAAGTCGATTGCGTTGAAGGAGCTGCGTGGAGAGCCCTTTGTGATGCTGCGGGATGGCCACTGTTTTCGCGACCTCAGCGTGGCCGCGTGTAGCAGTGCGAGGATTACACCGAACATTGCTTTCGAGAGCGGTCAGTTCAGCAGCGTGCTTGCGATGGTGGGGGCTGGTCTGGGTATCTCGATGGTTCCGGAGATGGCGGTGGACGAGGGTGCGGCTTGCTGTTATCTACGGCTGAAAGATGCGCGTGCCCGCCGCACCATTGTGCTTGCAACGCTGCGAGGACGCAGCCTGAACCATGTACAGAGGGCGTTTGCAGACTGGGTCCAGACGGGTGTGGAGAAGCCAGCGGGCGGAAGATCCGTAATGAAAAAGCGTAGGGAATGAGCTGTGAATTTAGACGGAAGCGAGGGCTTCGGGAGCGTGGTGGCGGGTGAGGAGGAAGTAGACGACGGGGGTGACGATGAGGCTGAGGAGCATGGAGATGACGAGGCCGCCTATGACGGCGATGGCGAGAGGTTGGAGCATTTGGGAGCCGGCGCCGAGGGCGAGTGCGAGGGGGAGCATGCCGGTGATGGCGGCGAGGGCGGTCATGAGGATGGGGCGGAGGCGGCGTTGGGCTGCCATGACCATGGCCTGGCGTGCGTCAGAGCCTTCGGCGCGGAAGCGTTCGTCGGCGTCGAGGAGGAGGATGCCGTTTTTGGCGACGATGCCGATGACCATGATGAGGCCCATGAAGCTGGCTACGTTGAAGGTGATGCCGGTGAGGAGGAGGGCGGCGACTACGCCGGCGATGGAGAGGACCGAGGAGATGAGGATGGCGATGGGGGCGGCGAAGTTGCGGAACTCGGTGAGGAGGACGCCGAAGACCAGGACCAGGGCCATGACGAGAACTTTGGCTAGGTCGGCGAAGGATTTTTGTTGCTCCTGGTAGGTGCCGCCGTACTCTACGCGGACGCTCGGCGGGAGGTGCATGGCGGCTACGCGGGATTGGACTTCTTTGACGGCTGTGCCTAAGTCGGTGCCTTCCAGGCGGCCGGTGACGACTACGAGGCGCTGGAGGTTTTCTCTGCGGATTTCGTTCTGGGGTGGGAGTTGGGTGACGGTGGCCATGGAGCCTATCGAGGCGGTGTGACCGGAGGCGGAGTTGAAGACGGTGTTCTGGATGGTGTCGAGGGATTGGCGGGTGTCGTCGGGGAGGCGGACGCGGACGGTGTAGGGGCGGCCGTTGCTGATGACGGGTTCTGTGACTTCTACGCCGTCGAGGATGGAGGTGGCGTCTTCGGCGACTTCCTGGGGCGTGAAGCCTAGGCGGCCGGCGAGTTGGGGATCTACTTCAAAGTTGGTGGCGGGGCCGCTGACCGTGTTGTCGATGCCGTTCTGGACGTCGACCACGCCGTCTACTTTTTTGATGACGGCGGCTACGCGGGGGCCGATGGAGTTGAGGAGGGCGGGATCCTGGGTGAAGAGCTTGATCTGGATGGGTTCGGGGGCGTTGGAGAGGTCGCCGATCTGGTCTTGCAGGACCTGGGTGAACTCTATGTCGAGCTGGGGTTCAGAGGTGTTGATTTGTTTGCGGATGTCGGCCATGACTTCGTCGATGGCGCGGGTGCGTTTGTTTTTGAGCTTGACGCTGATGTCGCCGGTGTTGGCCTCGGTGACGGCGGCTAGGCCGAGTTGGAGGCCGGTGCGGCGGCTGGTGCTTTCTACTTCCGGGGTGTTGTGGAGGATCTGTTCGACCTTGTCGAGGACGGCGCCGGTGGAAGTGAGGGAGCTGCCGGCGGGCATGACGTAGTCGATGATGAAGCCGCCTTCGTCCATTGCGGGAAGCAGGTCTGAGCCGAGGTGGGTGTAGGCGAAGTAGCTGACGGCGGCGAGGATGAGGCAGAGGATGCCCAGGTAGACGGGTTTGCTGAGGGACCAGTCGAGTGCGCGGCGGTGGCCTTTCATGATGCGGCCGAGGATGGGGCCGGGCTCCGGGTGCTCGTGGGTGGTGTGGGTCTCGGAGGCGTTGCGGTCCTTGAGGAGGATCATGGCGAGGCCGGGCGTCCAGGAAACGGCTAGTGCGAGGGAGGTGAGGAGCGAGACGGCCATGGTGATGGCGAGGGCGCGGAAGAAGCTGCCGGTGACGCCTGTGACGGTGATGAGGGGGAGGAAGACGACTACGGGCGTGACCGTCGAGAAGATGAGGGGGCGGGAGATTTCGTGGAGGGCTTTGCGGACGGCTTCGATGCGGTCTTCGCCAGCGTCGCGGTGGAGGACTATGTTTTCTACGACGACGATGGCGTCGTCGATGACGAGGCCTATGGCGGCGGCGAGGCCACCGAGGGTCATGAGGTTGAAGCTTTCACCTAAGAGCCAGAGGACGAGGACGGTGACGGCCACTGTGACGGGGATGACGAGGCCGGCGATGAGGGAGGAGCGCCAGTCGCGGAGGAAGAGGTAGAGGATGACGCAGGCGAGGAGGAGGCCTATGAGGATGGCGTCGCGGACGCTCTTGATGCTTTCGCGGACCAGCTCGGACTGGTCGTAGTAGGGGGCGAGGGTGACGCTTTTTGGGAGCTTGGTGCGGAGTTGGGAGACGGCGGCGTCGATGCTGTTGGCTACAGCTACGGTGTTGCTGGAGGGCTGGCGGGTGATGTTGAGGAGGACGGCGGGGTGGCCGTTGGCGGAGACGTAGGTGTAGACGGGGAGGGGCGCTTTGATGACGTCGGCGACGTCGCCGACGCGGACGGGGGCGCCGCCGGTGGTGGTTTTGACGGTGAGGTGTTTGAGGCCGTCGATGTCGTGGGCCTGGGCGCCTACGAGGGCGAGGACGAGTTCGTGGTCCTGCTGGTAGAGGCCGGGGGAGTCGATGATGTTGGAGGTGCTGATGGCGTTGGTGAGGTCGAGGATGGTGACGCCGGCGGCCTGGATTTTGGCCATGTTGGGGACTACGTGGAACTCGGGGACCTGGCCGCCCTGGACGGTGACGGTGCTGACGCCGTTGACGCGGTTCAGGGGTGGTTTGAGGGTGTAGGTGGCGAGTTCCCAGAGGTCGGATTGGGACATGGTGTTGGAGGTCAGGGAGTAGCCGAGGATGGGGAAGGTGGCGAAGGTGAGGCGGTTGGTGGTGAGTTTGGCGGTGTTGGGGAGGGTTTGCTGGACGCGGCTGAGGGCGGAGTTGACCAGTTCGAGGGTGCGGAACATGTCGATGTTCCAGTCGAAGAAGAGGCTGACTTCGGCGGAGCCGCGGCTGGTGGTGGAGCGCACGGTGGTGAGGCCGGGGACGCTGTTGACGGCGTCTTCGATGGGCCGGGTGATGGTGACCTGCATCTGTTCGACGGGCATGACGCCGTTGTCGACGCCGATGACGACGCGGGGGAAGTTGGTTTCGGGGAAGACGGCGATGGGGGTTTGGAAGTAGGCGTAGACCCCGGCGGCGGTGAGGGCGAGGGCGAGGAAGAAGACCGTGCGGACGCTGCGGGCTAGCCAGAAGGTTTGGGCTGCGGGGACGGTGGGGGGTGGGGCGGTGGTGGAGGCCATTACGGCTTGTCTCCAGCTTTGTTGTCGGGTTTGTCGGTCTTGTCGTCGGATTTTTCGTCGCCGAGTTTGACCTTGGTGCCTTCGTCGAGGCCGTAGCCGCCTTCTGTGATGACGTTGTCCGCCTGCGTGACGCCGGTGGTGATTTGGATGGCGGAAGAGGTGCGGAGACCTACCGTGATTGGGCGTTTGTGAGCGGTGTTGTCGGGGCCTACGACGAGGACGGTGTTGCCGCCGTCTTCACCGGGGAGGATGGCGGCGGGTGGGAGCTGGATCGCGTTGGGGACGGTGTGGCCGTGGATGACGGCGTGGACGGCGGTTCCGACGCGGTAGCGACCGTCGGTGTTGGGGAGTTTGAGCCAGATTTCTACGGTGGTGGAGCCGGGGTCGA
>CAZZWG010000202.1:0-4600 GCA_964657685.1 Verrucomicrobia bacterium Tous-C9LFEB
CGGAGCTTTTCCGGGGGAACGGCAAGTTGGCGGCCGTTGGTGATGGCGTAGAGGGAGAGGGCGCCGGCGCCGAGAGTGTAGACGCTGAGGGCGAGAGCGAGGAGGAGGGCGAAGCTGCCGAACGAGGGCATGGGATGGGGCATCGGAGTAGGGGCGAGGGCCAGTTCCCTTACTCGTTATTGTCGCAGACCCAGGTGCCCGCGGCAGGGATGGGCGCGGTATTCGACTTGGTGGGATGGATGGATCGGAGGGGTGGTGTCCGCTGGAGTGTTTTCGGATCCGGACGGGTTTCCATGGAGGCCACGAGGCGAGGAGGGGTGCCTACGTGCAGTGCCTTTAGAACTCACCGGGGCCGCCTACACCAATTTCTTCACCTTGCGAAAGAAGGCGGCACCCGGGCTCAAGGGTTTACCCGGGTCAGGCGGCGGGGTCGTGGTGTTTGTTGCCGGCCTCGGTGAAGGAATCATCCTCGTTCGTGGCGCCGTGGGCGGCGAGGTTCTGGGCGCCCTCCTGGATGAGGCGGTGAACGCTGGCGAGGAGGTCGTCGGGGAGGAGGGGTTTGAGGCGGAAGTGGGCGTTGAGGTCGCCGTACTCGTCTTCGGCTTCAAGGAGCCCGCTGATGACAAGGACGGGGACGTTGGCGTCGAAGCTGCGGATTTCGCGGACGAATTCAGCGCCGGTCATGCCGGGCATGATGTGGTCGGTGATGATGAGGTTGATGGGAGAGGGGTATTCGTTGTTGCGATATTGCTCGAGGGCGCGCTCAGGGCTGAGGACAGCGATGACGAAAAAGCCGGCCCGTTTAAGGATTGCCTGTCGTGTAGCTGCCTGCACTGCGTTGTCGTCGATGAGGAGGATTGTTGCTTGCATGCCGTCCCGGGAGGTGGTGTCTGGAGGCCGTGGATCGGCCGAGCTTTGGGGTTACTGGATTAATGTATTTCAGAATTTCGCGGATGGTGAAATTTGAGATGCGACGTGAGAGGAAAAGGGCTGCATCCGCGGGCAGCCGGATCGCCAAAATGCAACCAAAGTTGTAGACGCTTTGGCGCAGGGACTTGGGTGTGTGATGCAGGATAGGGCTTTGGCGGCATCCACAAGGGGTTGCTGACGTGGGCTGAGATAATGATGGTATGAAGCGGCGTGTTATTCGCCACTACGAGTTTTTGCGCAAAATCGGATCGGGTGGCAGCGGGGTGGTGTATCTGGCCAACGATACGCTGCTGCAGCGGCCTGTGGTGTTGAAGTTGTTGAAGCGCGGGGTGCAGACGCCGGAGCAGATCCGGGCGACGCAGCTGCGGGAGGCGCGGCTGGCTTCGGCGATCGATCACCCGAATGTTTGCGCGATTTACGAGGTGGGGGAGGAGGATGACGAGGCGTATATCGTCATGCAGTACATCCCCGGCAAGAGTTTGGACAAGGTGATTGGGGAGGGGCCGGCGAGTGTGCAGCTGGTGATCTCGAGTGGGATCCAGATTGCGGATGGGTTGCAGGCGGCGCACAATCTTGGCATTTTTCACCGCGATTTGAAGCCGGCGAACGTGATGCTGACCGATGGCGGGCTGATCAAGATATTGGATTTTGGGTTGGCGCGGCAGTTGAAACGGGAGCAGGTGGATTTCGATCCGACGGAGCCCTCGGAGCTGAGTTCGGCGATGCTGCCGGCGATTGCGGATGCGACGTATACGGCGCGGGGCGGGACGATTGCGTATATGGCGCCGGAGCAGTTTGTGACGGGGCAGAGCAGTGTGCGGAGCGATATTTTTGCGCTGGGCGTGCTGCTGTACGAGCTGGTGAGCGGGCGGCATCCGTTTCATAAGCCGGATGCGCAGGACTTGCAGAGTATCCGGGCGATTCAATTTGCGGTGCCGCCGAATTTGCGGGAGCTTGTGCCGGATACGCCGCAGGAGTTGGAGAGTGTGATTACGCGGTGCCTGGAGAAGCAGCCGACGGAGCGGTTTGCGTCGGCGGCGGATGTGCGGGAGGCGCTGAAGACGGTGATGGGGACGCTGCGGCTGGATGCGGAGGTGATGCCGGGGTCGAATGCGACGTCGATGGCGGCGCAGCAGCGGCTGGATTTGCAGAGTACGCCGGAGGAGGAGCGGCGGTCGACGGGGATTTTGTCGATGCTGGCGGAGCGGTTTCGGGATTCGAGCCCGCATGAGACGGGGGACCGGCGGACGACGATTGTGGTGCTGCCGTTTGTGAATCTGGGGGAGACGTACCCCACGCCGTTTTATGGGGCGGCGTTGTCGGATGCGCTGGGGGCGCGGCTGGCGCGGGTGCCGTCGCTGGTGGTGCGGCCGTCGAGCTCGCTGATGCATGTGAGTTCGCGGCAGATGGATCCGTTGAGTTTAGGGCGGAAACTGCTGGTGGATTTTGTGCTGGCGGGGAGTTTTCTGCGGCTGGAGAGTGGGTTTGACCTGAACTGGCAGCTGCTGGATGTGAAGGGGGAGAGTGTGCGGACGGGGGGGTCGATCAGTGTGGCGAGTTTTGATTTGATCAGCGTACAGAAGGAGATTTGCGATGAGGTGTTTGCGGAGCTGAGGGGGGCGGGGGCGCTGCAGGGGGGGAATCTGACGGACGGGGCGCGGGAGAAGGGGCTGGGGAGTGCGGCGAGTGAGGAGTATCTGCAGGCGAGGGCGATGTTGTCGTCGTTTATGAACCGGACGGGGAGCCGGGAGGATTTAGAGCGGGCGCGGCGGATGTTTGAGCGGGTGACGGAGCGGGATCCGGGGTTTGCGCCGGGGTGGTCGGGGTTGGGGATTACGCATTTGCAGTACACGCGGCATGGGCTGGGGGGGCAGATGCATGTGCTGGAGGCAAGGCGGGCGTTTGACCGGGCGCTGGAGCGGGATGGGACGTCGGCCGAGGCGAATTTATACCGGGTGTATATGCTGCTGTCGCGGGGGGAGAAGGAGAGCGCGCGGCATGGGATCGAGCACCTGCTGCAGGATGCGGGGAATGACTGGAATGTGCACCTGGTGGCGGGGCTGACGCTGCGGCTGGATGGGTTGTATGAGGAGGCGTTGGATCAGTTTAACCAGTCGCTGCGGTTGAATCCGGCGAATGCGGCGTTGATTTATAACCACCGGGCGCGGGTGTACCAGTATCAGAATCAGCTGGAGCTGGCGGGGGATGAGATTGAGAAGGGGTTGACGCTGGAGCCGCGGCAGCCGTTGTTGCGGATTTCGAGTGGGTACCAGCAGATGCGGCTGGGGCAGTTGAGCCGGGCAATCGACACGCTGGAAGGGGTGGTGCGGGATGACCCTTCGGTGCGGATTGTGTTTCCGACCATTGCCATGTGCTATGTGCAGCTGGGAGACCGGAAGCGGGCCGCGGAGTTTATCAATGAAGAGGTGCTGGGGGCGGCGGAGGCGGATAGCGAGATGGCTTACCGGCTGGCGACCTACTTTGCGGTGGAGGGGGATCCGAGTGAGGCGCTGCATTGGCTGCGGCGGGCGATCTATCTGGGCAATGAAAATTATCCGTGGTTTGCGATCAATCCGGCGTGGCGGGGCATGGGGGACAATGATGATTTCCGGCGGACGCTGGATGATTTGAAGAAGAGTTTCAGGCGTAATCAGAAGAACTGGCGGCGGCTGCTGTCGCAAGTGATGCGGTAGAGGGCTGCTCGCGGGCGGGCGCGGGTTGGTTGTTGGGTGTGCAGGGGTTCGTTGGAGCTACAGGGGCAGACCTGTTGGGTTGGTCGACAGAGTGAGGTTTGCGACGCCGGGCACGAGGGGCGGCGCTTGATGCTTTCCCGGATGCGGCGACGGCGTTGCCTCAGGAGCTGGGGTGGGTAGAATGCGGACATGCAGAAGACGGGTGTTGGTGTGGCGGCGGCGGTTGGGTATGCGCGGGAGCATCGGGGGCGGTTTGTTGAGGAGTTGAAGGATTTGTTGCGGATTCCTTCCGTTTCGACGGATCCTGCGCATGCGGGTGATGTGCGGCGGGCGGCTGAGTTTGTGGCTGATGGGTTGCGGGCGGCGGGGTTGGATGGAGTGCGGTTGATTGAGACGTCGACGGGGGCCCGGCAGGGGCATCCCCTGGTGTATGGCGAGTGGATGGGAGCGGGGGATGGAGCGCCGACGGTGCTTCTGTATGGGCACTATGATGTGCAGCCGGCGGAGCCTTTGGAGGAGTGGGTGTCGCCGCCGTTTGAGCCCACGGAGCGGAATGGCAACCTGTACGCGCGTGGGGCGGTGGATGACAAGGGGCAGATGTGGATGCATGTGAAGGCCTTGGAGAGCCTGATGAAGGCGGGGTCTTCGGAGGACGGGGCGGCCGGGCGGCCGGGGTTGCCGGTGAACGTGCGTGTGATTGTTGAGGGGGAAGAGGAGGTAGGCGGTGAGGGCATTGCGGCGTTTGTGCGCGAGCATGGGGAGCAGTTGAAGGCGGATTGCGCGCTGGTGAGCGATACGGAGATGTTTGCCCCGGATACACCTACGTTGTGCGTGGGGTTGCGGGGGATGATCTATACGGAGCTTGAGGTGCGAGGGGCGCGCACGGATCTGCATTCGGGCATGTATGGCGGAGCGGCGCCGAATCCTTTTGTGGCGTTGGCGCAGATGATTGCGCAGTTGAAGCGGACGGATGGGCG
>CAZZWG010000202.1:4700-5913 GCA_964657685.1 Verrucomicrobia bacterium Tous-C9LFEB
CCGGCGAA
Source organism: Verrucomicrobia bacterium Tous-C9LFEB (assembly GCA_964657685.1). GTDB lineage: Bacteria > Acidobacteriota > Terriglobia > Terriglobales > Acidobacteriaceae > Granulicella. Next base: position 4,709 of record CAZZWG010000202.1, read on the forward strand.
GGCGACGGCGAAGATCAGCTTCCGGCTGGTGCCGGGGATGAAGCCGGAGGACGTTTTTGCGAAGTACAAGGCGTTTGTTGAGGAGATTGTTCCGGAAGGGGTGACGGTGGAGGTGCGGTTGATCCACTCGGGCGAGCCGATTGTGGTGTCGACCGACAATGCGTATGTGCGGGCGGCGACGGCGGCGATGGCGGAGGTTTTCGGGAAGGAGACGGTGTTTGTGCGGGGAGGTGGGTCGATCCCGATTGTGGGAGATTTTGTGCGGGAGTTGGGGATACCGACGGTGCTGATGGGCTTTGGCCTGCCGGATGACAACCTGCATGCGCCGAATGAGAAGTTTAATCTGGCGAACTTTGAGCGGGGGATTGAGTCGATTGTGCGGTTTCTGGGGCGGGTTGGAGAGTAGCGTGGGGCCTGGCCGCGAGGTGGGCGGGTATGTGCTGGCGGGGGGGCGGAGTTCGCGGATGGGGCGGGAGAAGGCCCTGCTGGCGTTGGGTGGCAAGCCGCTGATTGAGCAAGCCGTCACGAAGCTGCGGCGGGTGTGCGGGGAGGTGGCTATTTTAAGCAGCAATCCGGCATTGGCGGAATATGCGCCTTTGGTGCCGGATGTTCGTCCTGGATGTGGGCCGTTGGGCGGGATGGAGGCTGGGCTGTTGCACACGGGGTGCGCGTGGAATTTGTTCCTGCCTGTCGACGTGCCCTTTTTACCTGCGGCTCTTCTGAGAGCCTGGGTTGCCTCGTTGCCGGAGACGGAGGCAATGGGCGCCCGGGTCTATCTCGTTAAGGTGGACGGTGTGGCGCAGCCTACGGTGGCTCTGATCCATCGGGACGTGCGGCCGTACTTGACCGGGTCGCTAGAGCGTGGGCAGTACAAGCTGTTGCCGGCGCTGGAGCGGGCAGCGGCTGAGCTTGGCAGGCGAGATCCGGGTGTATTAGGAATTAGATGGTGGAACGTTTCTTCGTCGGCAGAGTTCCACACCACAACAACAGGCCTGAGTCGCGCGGCCGAAGACTCTGAGTCTTTAACAAAGGTACAGCGACGGGCTAGCAAGTTCTGGTTTGCGAATTTGAACACGCCGGAGGAGTTTAGCGAGGCTGAGTTGAATGTTGAAGCTTTGGATGTTTAGGAACCGTTCCGACGAATGTTGGGAAGGTGACATCACCGACGGTCCAGTTCGGGCGTCGTTCGATCTCTGTCGTTCGAT
>CAZZWG010000203.1:0-5905 GCA_964657685.1 Verrucomicrobia bacterium Tous-C9LFEB
GACCGTGCAAAGCCCGGCAGTTTCGAGGCGTTGCCGTAGCCTCAACTTCTCTTGTTGTCATTCCCGTAGGGAACCTGAGTTTCGCGGCCAGCAAACTCCATTATCTCGACCTTCCCCTGAGTTAGCCGATGCGCCGTGAAAAAGGATCCCGTTCCCGCCACCTTGCAGTAGGCATTCATAATCAGGTATGTTCCGACTCCTGGTTGCCCTTGCCCTCGCAACTCTCATCTTCACAGACCCCCTGGCTGCCGGGCAAAGCAAGCCCGCAAAGCGCCTCGTCGTGTACCTGCCCTTCTACCGCCAAGTTCCTATGGCCGCCACCCTCGCCACCACGAATCTCACCGGCGTCACGGACATCGATATCGCATTCGTCGGTCCTCCGCCCTGCAACGACACCTGCACAAACGCCAGTAATCTCACCATCGCTGCCGACTCCCACACCGATGCCGACGTCGACGCTGTCGTTCTGCTCGCGCACGCCAAGGGCATTAACGTCATGGCCTCCATCGGTGGGGGTGACGAAGGAATTCCCGCTGTCGCACAGTTCTATAACGCAGGCCTCAGCGTGCCGCTTGTAGCTGCCTTAAACAGGTATGTTTCAAAGCACAAACTCGACGGCATCGACGCTGATATTGAAATCCCCTACAGCATGGGCGCCCCCTACGCAGACTTCATCGCAAAACTCATCATCGCCATGCACGCGCAAGGCAAGCTCGTCAGTTGCGCAACCGCAAGGTACATCCAGGGCTCCATGCCGCAGACCACGCTGCTCTCCTTCGACTACATCAGCCTCATGGTCTATTCCAATCTCAAAGATGCCCAGGCAGAGCTCAACTTCTTCGTCAACGTCAAGCACGTACCTGCCTCAAAACTTGTCCTCGGCGTCAGCTTCTTCGGCGAAAATCCAAGCGGTGCCAACGCAGATTACACCGACATTCTCGCGTCTTACCCTAATGCCTACCGGGTCGACACAGTCGGCGGAGGCACACTCCGGAACGGAACCGTCTTCAACTATCTCGGCGAAGACACAATGGCCAAGGAAGCCAAACTCGCATCGCAGTACGGCGGCATCATGGTCTGGCAACTTCTCGGTGACGCTCCACCACCTCACTCATTGCTCGACGTGATTAGGGCAAGTCCGAAGTAAGTTCCACAGCAGAAGGACGGGGTTGGGTTATAGCGCGTGCTTGGTCTCTGAGAATCGGTAGCAGAGCTAAGTGCACTTCTCGTCGTCATTGAAGCGCGGGCCGCCCCGGCCTATGCTAGTGATCTATGGTTCACCCACGCCAAAGCTCCGAGATCGACTGGACCGAATGCCCCCTTGTTGAAGTGGTACCAGGCAAGGTCAGCGGTGTTCCCATCGTTAAAGGGACGCGAATGCCCGCTGACGGCATCGTCTCGAATTTTCAGACCGGCTCCCCAGTGGAAGAGATCGCGGAGAACTTCGACATACCCGAGGCCGAGATCCGTGCGTTGCTGTCTTACGCTGCCAAACAGATTGCGGCGCTCACCCTGTGAGGGTGCTATTCGACGCAAACGTACCCGCAAAATCTCCGCAGCCACCTTCCAGATCATGAGGTCACACGTGCGCAAGCCCTCGCTTGGCAGGAACTCAAGAACGGAGCGCTGCTCGCGGCCGAAACCGCTGGTTTCGACGTCATGGTGACGGGAGACAAGAACCTGTCCTACCAGCAGAACCTGGCAGGTCGCAAGCTCGCCTTGATCGTGCTTCCCACTATCGCCTGGCGCATTCTGCGACAGAACACGGCCCCGGTCCTCGCGGCGGTGGACGCGCCAGGCCGGGTACCTTCGAGGCACTACGAGAGGCCTGATCAGGCCCCGCGAAGAGCCTGAAAGCAAGCCCGAAGTGACCTCACCACAAGCTCCGAAAAGATCTTGCAAGATCCCTTTCCGCCTCGTCGCGCAAATGAGCGCAATCGCTGTCCACATACCAGGAACAGAGATCACGAGTAGCGAAAACCTTTCGAATCACTTCCAAAGAAAATCCACTACTATCTGCTTTTGAACTAACTCGACACAACATTCACAGCCCTGTCCGCCCCAACCCATCGGGCCATGATCGACCGCCTCACCCGCGGCCCCGCCTCCGTACACCGCCTCACAAACCTTCGCCCTCTCACAACAAAATCATCTCCAAACACATCGCCTACCTCGTCCGCGTACGCATACTGACGAAGAAAAAGCACGGCCGCAAGAGCATATGCACCCTGAGGCCAGAGTCTAGTAAGCCCGTCAGCAACTGAGCCACGACCTACCGCCGATCCTAGAAAAGAGAGCCTCGACAAGCTGGATGTTGTCGTACAGCAACTAGAAAGGACGTCAGCAGTGGCGAGCAGCAACACGGTCGAATACCACGAAATCACCCCCTACGAAAATTCTCCCTCCATGTACTTTGCCGACGCAAACGGAACCAAAGTCGAGCCCGAGCACTGTGGCATACAACATGAGGCAATCGAAGGCGCTCACGACACAGTCCTCTTCGAGGCCGGCAGCGGCCAACCAAATTGACCTTCATCGATAACGAAGCCGCAGAAGCCGCCGCCAACAGCGCTTAACTCGAAGGCTGGAACCAGACCCTCGAGAACATCGCGGCATTCATCGCAGAGCGAAAGCAGGCAAATCAAAAACTCGAAGCCCTCGAATCTCAGGCGCCACGCACGGCTTAGGGCCAGCAAGTTGGACCTGCGGAAAGCAGGCAGACCCTCAGCCAAAACTAACCCGAATGCAGCCTCACTCATCCTGTAAACGCGTCCAGTACCTTCTTCGGCTATCCCGCGTAAAACTTTAGCCCTCCTGCCCCATTCTTCCTTCGCTCTGCCCCGTCCGTATCATCGGTACAACAGGACTTGCGCCCAGGCCGGTCCAGGAACCTCCCGGACACCATGATCTACCTCGACGCTGCCGCTACCACCCCCGTCCGCCGCGAAGCCCTCCAAGCCATGTGGCCCTACCTCACCGAATCCTTCGGCAACCCCTCCAGCCGTCACTCTCTCGGCGAGGCGGCCGCCCGCGCCCTCAAATCTGCCCGCGAACGCGTCGCCCAGGTCCTCGCCTGCCGTCCCAATGAAATTATCTTCACCTCCGGCGGCACCGAAGCCGACAACCTCGCCCTCAAAGGCATCGCGCTCGCCTCCCCGCGCGGCCACCGCATCCTCACCTCCCCCATCGAGCACGAAGCCGTCCTCGCCACCTGCGACTACCTCCGCCGCCACCACAATTTCGCCATCGACTTCCTCCCCGTCGACCAACAGGCCCGTATTGACCCCGCCGATTTAGAAACCGCTCTCCGCCAACACCCCGACACCACTCTCGTCTCCGTCATGCTTGCCAACAACGAAGTCGGCACAGTCCAGGACATCGCCGCTCTCGCCGCCATCGCTCACACCTACGGCATCCCCCTCCACACCGACGCCGTCCAGGCCTGCGGCTCGCTTCCCCTGCATCTGCCCACCCTTTCCGCCGACGCCCTCTCCCTCTCCGGTCACAAACTCGGCGCGCCCAAGGGCATCGGCGCCCTCTACCTGCGCGCCCGCATCCCCGCTGAACCGCTCCTCCACGGCGGAGGCCAGGAACGCAATCGCCGCTCGGGTACGGAAAATGTAGCCGGCGCCGTCGCCTTCGCCACCGCACTGGAACTCACCGCAAAGGAACTCCCCACCCGCATCCCCCAGCTCACGCTCCTCCGCGATCGCCTCGTGAAAGGCGTTCTCGACGCCATCCCTGACACGGTTCTCACCGGCCACCCCACCCATCGTCTCCCCAACAACGCCAGCTTCTGCTTTCCCCGCACCTCCGGCGAAGCCGTACTCCTTCAGCTTGAGGAACGCGGCATTCTCTGCTCCAGCGGATCAGCCTGTGCCGCCGGCTCTGACGAACCCTCCCACGTCCTCACCGCCATGGGCCTGGCTCGCGACCTGGCCCAGACCGCCGTCCGCTTCACCCTCACCCACGACACCACCCCCGCCCAGATCGAAGAAAGCATCCTCAAAATCAAGGAAGCCGTTTCCTCCGTAACCCAGCTCGACGCGAGCTTTTAGACGAGAGTGCCACCGTCAACAATTAAGGTTGTCCCGGTTCCGTACGACGCCTCGGGGCTTGCTAGGAAGAGACCGCCCGCCCTGAACGCTTCTGCACACCCATCGGCCTTGAAGGAGTTCGATCCGCTCTCTGAAGCAGGACTGAACCGCTCCCGAACCGGCAGCGCGAAACCTGAAAGTCTGAAACCCGTTTCGATCGGCGGCTCGGATCAAAACTCGATTGCGTACACGTCTGACCCGCTCTTCGCCCTCCCCGCAAATTACTGAAAGCCTCACACCCCAACAGCACACAAGTTGTTGTGAGCAGGGGAACGAAACACCGGGGGCAAACAGTCCCCCCAACGCGTAACCAACACTTCAAGCACCTCAAAAATCTGCTGATCCAACTTCAGCGGAGCCTCACGCCTCAGGATGTTCAGCACCTCCGGCAAAGGGAGTGCGGCACGGTAGGGACGTTCCTCCGCCAGGGCGGTAAAACAGTCAGCTATGGTCAAGAGACGAGACTCAATCGGCAGTTCCGCCGAGGACAAGCCATCCGGATATCCACTCCCATCCAGCTTTTCATGGTGCTGCCCCGCAATCTGCGCGATCTCCTCAAACCCCGCAATGCGGTTCAAAATCACACGGCTCATCCCCGGATGCTCCGAGATGATCTCGCGTTCTTCTGCCGTCAGCGCCCCAGGTTTGTCCAGAATGGAGTTCGGCACCCCTAGTTTGCCAAGATCATGCAAAAGAGCCGCCCGTTTGAGCAGCACCTGCCGCGTTGGGGGTAGATCCATCTCTTCCGCAAGCATCCGTGTCACCTCCGTGACACCCAGGGAGTGTCGAAACGTGAACGGAGACTTCGCATCCACCACGTCGGAGAAAGCTTCACAAATGCCATCGATCTGGTCGGCCTGGAGATCGCGCACGCTCTCCGGAGAATGCGCCACCACACTGTGCCGCGTCACCTCCACCGCGCAATGCGGTTCGCAATCCGTCCAGAGCCGCCCACCTCGGTGCAGGGCAAGCGCCGCTCGCACGATCTCCGGATCGAACCAGCTGCCGCTCCGCCGCTTCAGCGTTCGTATCGAGGCCTCAATGCCCTGCGCGGTCGCAAACACGTCAAGGTTCTGCGCCACCGCACAGATCCGTGCCAACAGCGGTATTTCTTCACCCGCCAAACGGTCCGGGTACCCGGTCCCATCCCAACGTTCATCCAGGTGAAAAACCGATTCGCACGTAAGATCCCCCATCGCCAGTTTGCGAAGAATCATCGCTCCCCGGTCGCAACGCAAGGCAAACAGCTCCTGCGAGTTCGTCTCCACGTTTCTGTTCAGTGCGGCAATGTACCCCAGCCTGCGCCGAAAACCGCCCTCCGGCAACACGGCGGACCACAACAGGCGCGCACTTCTTGGCACGGCGGCCAGCCCCACGCTCAGGTCGCGGACGCGCTCCCGGAGACTCTCGTGTCCGGGGGAGCCTCCCCGGAGACCCGACCAGTCCGTCAACTTCGTCACTGCCTTGGCCCGGCGGTCATCCCCCCCGAACAACTGCGTCATGCGGGCAGCATTGCTTGAACACCCAACATCCTTCAGCTGCAAGGCGTAATAGAGCGATCGAAGCAAACTCGACGAAAGCCCAACTGCGGCACCAATCCGCATTCCCAGCAGCGTGCTCCGCACAGCATGTCCGGGGATCGCGCCCTCGGTCAGGTCAAGAGCAAACGACAACGCGGAAATGATGTCGGGCAGCTTGATGCTGGGATCGTCGCCGCCCTTTGCCGCCTCGTACCGCTTCACGTCACCACCTCGGACCCGTTCGGGATTGCCTCACGCTGAGGAGTCTCCACAGCATCTCAGATCATT
>CAZZWG010000204.1:0-3292 GCA_964657685.1 Verrucomicrobia bacterium Tous-C9LFEB
GGACCCGCGACCAACAGCTTGGAAGGCTGTGACTCTACCACTGAGTTACTCCCGCTCATCTTCGGCAAGCCTTCTGCTCACCCATGAAATCTGGAGCTGATGATGGGGCTTGAACCCATGACCTCTCCCTTACCAAGGGAGTGCTCTACCACTGAGCTACATCAGCCTTCCTACGTCCCGTCCATCTGCAGACGGTTCGCTCTTCATCCTACGCGACCGAAACCAGCCCAGCATCACGCGGAGCGCAAAAAATCCAAGCAGCAGCCAGGCCAGCTGCTGATACTTGCCCGGCTCCATCGTCAATCGCACCGCCAGCGCAAGCACGGCAAGCACCAGCAAGGAAACAACCATCCGCCCGGTGCCGCTGGGCTCCATCGTCATGCGAGCCTCCTGCCGTCCGGTGCGGCGAAACGTGGTGCACAGGGGAGGATTCGAACCTCCGTACCTCGTTGAGGGGCAGATTTACAGTCTGCTGCCATTAACCACTCGGCCACCTGTGCCCTGCTCTGCCCGCCTCGTCCCACTTCCCACACGCTCACCCTTCGCCGACCAAGCCGCGATCTGGTTTGTCGAGGAGAACTGCAGACGGGACGACCGGCAGTACATCGAAAACTCGTCTGTGCCGCTGAAACGTGGAGCTGGCGAAGGGATTCGAACCCCCGACCGCCTGATTACAAATCAGGTGCTCTACCAGCTGAGCTACGCCAGCTCAGACAGCACATTGCACACCGCCAGAAGCGCGGCGCACATAGAGACAATACCACAGTGAACGGGCGTCGAAAAGCAATCCCGCAGCCCCGTTCGTCCTCCAAAAGCGGCAGACACCCGTCTCAAACATGCAGCCATGATCGCCACGAGTGATAGCATCAGCCCCATGCAAAGCGGGTTACGTCGGGCACTCCTGTTCCTGACTTTCCTTTCCCCAGGCTGCGCCATGTTCATGCCTGCCCAGACACCCGATACTTCCGGCACGTCCGACGGACCCGCCCTCCCCAGGGCCGACGTCAGCCGCCAACACCCGCTCAGCAACGACACCATCCTCAAAATGAGCAAAGCCGGCCTCGACGACACCTTGATTATTCAGACCATACAAACCCAGCCAGGCGCCTACGACACCTCCCCCGACGACCTCATCGCCCTCAAAAACGCCGGCGTCTCACAACACGTCATCGCCGCCATGCAGGCTCGCAGCGCAGGTCTCGCCATTCGCTCCAGCACACCCCCTGTCGACCCCGCACCCCTCTCCGCCGGCGTCGACGAAATCGGCGTCTACTACCAGGACAAAGACGGCCAGTGGATCCCCCTCAAAACCGAGCGCGTCCAGTTCAAGTCCAGCGGCTGGCTCAAAAACGCAGCCACCGACGGCCTCGTCAAGCAGGACATGAACGGCCATCTCGACGGCCCCAAATCCCCCCTCGCCCTCCCCACCGGCGTCCACCTCCTCATCTATACTCCCGCCGGAACCCAGCCCGAGGAATACGACCTCCTCCGCTTCGACCAGCACGCCGGCAGCCGCGACTTCCGCGTCAAAACCGGGGGCCTCTTCCACTCCGAAACCGGCTCCCAACGCAACGACATCGTCTTCCACCCCGTCAAAGTCGCGAAAGACATGTACGCCTTCACTATCCCGATCGACATCGAAAAGGGTGAGTACGGCGTCCTCCCCCCAGGCTCCTCCAACGTGCCCGGCCTCTCCAATGCCGGCAAAATCTTTACCTTCTCGATCCGCGAATAATGACTCGACAACGATCCTGGTGGCCGGTTTGGGTGGGCGTCGGTTTACTGTCGGCGCTCGCGGTTCTGCTGTACCTTCGCGCTAAAGCACCTCCGGAAGCCGCGCGTCTGCTGCCTGAAAGCGACGCCATCCTCTACGCCAACCTCCGTCCCTTCCGTGCTCTGGCACATACCGGCCCAGCCGGCGAAGACTCTCCCCAGACACCTCGCAGCAAGGACTTCCAGGCATTCATCAACGCCAGCGGCATCGTTCCCGAACGCGACCTGGACTCGGTCGCTTTTGCCCTGCACCGCATGCCCGACCCGCATGGTCCCAATGGCCCCGTCGCCTACTCTGAGGTCTTCATCGGCCACTTCGACGCCGGCCGTCTGCAACGCTATCTCGCGACCATAGCCCGGTCTACAGAGACCTACGCCGGACGCGAAGTGTACGAGGTGCCCGTCGAGAAACGAACCCTCCGCATCGCCGTCGTCGCCTATGACATCGTCGCCGCCTCCAACGCGCCCACCCCGGAGCAGATTCATTCCATCCTCGACCGTTCGCGCGCCCCTGCTCTCTCCAAGCCCGGCTCCTCCCTGCTTGCAGCCCGCTTCAGCGAAGTCCCGCTCCTTGCACAGGCCTGGGGGATCGGCCGCATCGGCCTTCCCTTCGCCGAAAACGGCCGCATCGCCATCATGGGTTTCGAGTTGCCCTTGCCCGTCGATACCGATCTCATCGCCAGCCTGCGCTACAGCGGCGCAGTCCATCTGCGCGTCGAAGAGATCGCCCCGGATACACTCGCCGCGCAACAGACCGCAGAGTCAGTCGGCAACATCCTCAGCATCATGCGAGGCATCGCGGGTGCTGAAAGGCCACACGATCCCCGTGATGCCGCCATGCGCTCGATTCTGAGCTCCGCCGCGATCGCACAAAAGGCCGACCGGGCCGTGCTCACAGCCAGCGCCAGCATCGAGCAGGCGCAACTGCTCTCGGGCGGCGACAGCACCGCGCACACAGCCCCGCCATCGGGCTTCACGCCGTCCGCCCAAACTCGTTAGACAAAGCGCCGCCCAGGGGGTCTGTCACCGCACAGGGTGGCCCGCCGTCTGCATCTAAAGTTGCAGAGAGCAAGATTGCGAATGGGAGTTAGTGCATGAGTCAGCAACAGCGGCAGTCCCCGGTCACAAAGTCCAAGGTTTTTGCCCCATCTGTCCTCCTGGCCATCGCCGGATGCCTTTCCTCCTCGGCATGCGCCCAGGACGCACCTGGAAATCTGCTTACCGGTCAGTCAGCCTTCACCGACTACAGCCAGCAACAGCCCGGTCTTCGGCACAAGATCTCCGTGACCGACCTTCCCGCGCCTAACCCTTCCGAAGCCGTCGATAATGGCCCCAGCGTGGTGCCCCGCCCCGCTGACGCCTGGCCCACTGCGCCTCCAGGCTTCAAGGTAACCCTCTACGCCGGCGGCGACTCCACCCCCATGCAGCGCAGCGACAACAAGAAAGAAACCTACCAGGCTGACACTGGCACCTTCACCATGCCACGCCTCATCCGCTTCGCCCCGAACGGCGACCTCTT
>CAZZWG010000204.1:3392-5822 GCA_964657685.1 Verrucomicrobia bacterium Tous-C9LFEB
CAACGGCGGTGCCTTCGTTGCCGAGCACGGCTCCTGGAACCGCAAGAACCGCGCCGGCTACAACGTCATCTTCATCCCCACAAGGAACGGCCAAGCCACCGGTGAGTACGACGACTTCCTCGACAACTTCGTCACCAAAGACGGCCAGGTCTGGGGCCGCCCGGTGGGTGTGGCCGTAGCACCGGACGGCTCCCTCTTTGTCACCGACGACGGCTCCCGCAGCGTCTGGCACGTCAGCTACACCGGTTCGTCCACAGCGGGGGCGAATGGTCGTTAGGTTCCTCGCACTTGCACTTGGGCTCGCAGCAACGGGGATCGTCCACGGCCAGTCCGCCCGGACAATCCCCGCAACCCAGACCACAGCCCTCGACGGCCACCCGGTCTCTCTACCTCAGAACCTCGGCCCCCACGCAACCATTCTCATCCTTGGCTTCGGCCGCCACTCCGCCGATGCCACCACGGCCTGGGAAAAAGCTACCCGCACCCAACTCGCCCAAGCCCCCAGCATCGCCTTCTACGACATGGCCATGCTCGCCGAAGTGCCCGGCTTCGTCCGCGCCCTCGTCCTTCGCTCCATTCGCAAGCAAGTCCCGCCCGTTCTGCAGCCGAATTTTCTGCCGTTGACCGGGGAAGAAGATTCCTGGAAGCAGGTCGCCGGGTATACCCCCGACCAGCCCGACGCCGCCTACGTCATGCTCGTTGACCACACCGGCCACGTCCTCTGGTCAACCCACGCCGCCTTCACCGACGCAGGCTTCACCGAACTCGGCCGCCGCGCCCACATCCTCGCAAAGGGCGAGTAGATCATCGGCCGCCAATATCCGCACTTTACGATAGAGGGCTCCATGATTCCGCCAATGACCCACCCAAAACTCGCCATCGCCGCCCTTCTTCTTGCGCCGCTCCTCCCATCGAAAACTCCCGCGCAGGCACCTGCCACCGCAGCAACCGCACTCAGCAAGGCTCGCGCGCTCTACTACACCCCCGTCGACGCCGGACTGCAAGGCTTCACCTGCGAAGTCAACTTCAATTGGCGCGAGTTCATGCAGAAAGCCGCCAACGCCCCCATCCCGGACGGCGATCCCCGCCTCGCATACCTGCAGTCCATCAAACTCAGCATCGAGGACGATCTCCACACCGGTGGTCGCCTCAACTGGACAGCCCCCGGACCCGAACCCGACGGCACCGAAGACTCCGTAGACAAAGTGCGCGGCGGCCTCCAGCAACTCTGGTCAGGCTTCTTCCAGACCTGGAACGGCTTCGTCACCGGCGATATCGTCACCCTGGATACCAAGTCCACCGTCGAACAGACCGCCGCCGGCTTCCACGTCCGTACCGGAACCAGCGCGAACTTCGCCGAAGAACAATTCGACCCCAAACTCCTCCTTCAATCCGTCCACGTCACCACACCCGATTACGACAGCACCATCGCCCCCACCTTCCTCCCGGGCACCCGCGGGCTTCTCGTCACCTCCATGCGCAGCCAGTACCGCAAGCCGCCCGCGTCCGATCCGACCGAGGTCGTCATGCAGGTGACCTACGCCCCCGTAAACAGCTTCGAGCTCCCTGCCGAAGTCAAAGTCGCTGTTGGTCCAGCAGCCTTCGATTTCCACCTCATCAACTGCACCGTCCGCACCCAGCTATCCCAAAAGTAGTTCCCACTGCATCCTTCCAGTCAGGACTGGAGCCAAACAGACCGATGGCAGAAACGATCGATCTTCTTCCCGAGTTACCTCCCGAAGCCTTCCTGAAACAAGACCCAACCGACGACGCCAGCTTCTACGCACCCACACGGCTCGTCACCCACATCGACGAGCCGGCGACGCAGGCGCTCACATCTCACTACCGTGCCACCCTGCAAAACCGAAACGTGATTCTGGATCTCATGTCGAGCTGGGTCAGTCATCTGCCACCGGAGATGACCTTCACCGAAGTCATCGGCCACGGCATGAACGCCGAGGAACTCAACACCAACCCGCAACTCACCCGCAGCTTCGTCCAGGACCTGAACCGCAACCCCGCCCTCCCGCTGCAATCCGAGACCTGCGACGCCGCTCTCTGCTGCGTCGGCGTCCAGTACCTGCAACGACCTCTGGATGTCTTCGCCGACGTCGGACGCGTCCTTCGACCGGACGCACCCTTCATCGTAAGCTTCTCCAACCGTTGCTTCCCCACCAAAGCAGTCGCAATCTGGCGCTCCCTCGACGCCCGCGGACACGCGGACCTCGTACGCCTCTATCTCCAGCGCACAGGCTTCCGCAACATCACCGCAGAGGTCCTGCAGGACGGTTCGATGAGCGACCCTCTCATCGCGGTCACAGGGCGGCGTTGAAGGAAGCTCATCGGATGGCTAAGGGCGACGGGTGGGAATAGGAAGCGCACAGCCGGTCCAAAGCGCTCACTCCAATACCGATCCTGATGCTGCCCACC
>CAZZWG010000205.1:0-5804 GCA_964657685.1 Verrucomicrobia bacterium Tous-C9LFEB
GCGGCGAGGAAGCTGCCGAGGGGGAGTTTGGTGGCGGCGGTGGCGCGGCGGCGGGCGAGGAGGTAGACGGCGTAGGTGGCGCAGGCGATCATGCCGAGGAAGAAGGCGAGCATGGCGTCCCAGAAGCCGAGGAAGGCGGCGATCATGCCGAGGAGTTTGGCGTCGCCGAGGCCCATGCCTTCCTGTTTGCGGAGGGATTTGTAGAGGGCGCGGATGAAGAGGAGGAGGCCGGCGGCGGCGAGGATGGCGAGGAGGCGGCCGAGGATGAGGGCTTCGGGGCCGGTCATGAAGACGTCGCCGCGGGCGGCGAAGGAGCCGGGGCTTTGCATGCGGAAGCCGTTGCGGGGGAGGTGGATGTCGCCTTCGCCGTCGGCGAGGAAGACGGCCTGGAGGCAGGTGAGGGCGAAGCCGATGGCGGTGCCGGTGAGGGTGAAGATGTCGGGGAGGGTGTGGGTTTGCCAGTCGATGACGAGGAGGCCGATGAGGAGGAAGCCGAGGATGGCTACGCCGACCAGGTAGGGCAGTTGGTGCGCGAGGCTGTAGGGCGTTCCGCCCCCGGTTTGGCCTTCGACGAGGGTTTTGACGGCGGGCTGATTGACTGCCCATACGAAGAGAATGAGGTGGGCTGTCCAGGTGAACCAGAGGGCGGTGGCGAGTTCGACGGCGGGGTAGCGCCAGGAGATAGGGGCGTGGCAGCCGCGGCAGCGGGCGCGGAGGAGGAGGTAGCTGAGGAGGGGGATGTTGTCGTACCAGGCGATGGTCTGGCCGCAGCCGGGGCAGTGGGAGCGGGGTTTGCTGATGCTTTCGCCTGCGGGGATGCGGCTGATGCAGACGTTGAGGAAGCTGCCGAGGAGCAGGCCGAGGAGGAGGGCGGCGAGCTCGAAGGGAAGGGCGTACGGCATGGGTTTGAGTATAGGGGGCGGTTTGAAGGCAGGGTTTGCGGCGAGATTGGGCGAGGGCTTGATTGTTGCGGGTTTTCGATCAGATCAAGCGGATGAGGATTCCTGGCTTTCTTGCGACGGAGTTGATGTGACGCATTGCTTTGAATCTGTCCGGCGTACCTCAGCGGCTGAAGCCGCTTTTTAGCCTGGCCTTATGGTGGGGCTGAAGCCCCACCCTTCCCGTTCTGGGTGGAGGGGAGGCGTTTCGGGCGGAAGCGGTCTGCGTTCGAACAGGCTCCGAGAGTTCGGGCTCAAAAAGGAAGGAGGATGAGGGGGAGGATGATGCCGGCGAGGAGGAGGGCGGTGACGAGGAGGCGGTTGCGCTCGTATTTGTAGGCCATGTAGATGCCGGTGAGGGTGCTGGAGAGGAGGCCGAGGGCGACGGCGAGGAAGAAGAGTTTTTCGGGGAGGTGTTCGCGTTCTTTGGAGGCGAGGGTGACGGGCGGGCGGGCTGAAGGCGGGGCGGGTTGGACGGCGGGGAGGCTGGGCCGGATTGCGTTGGGAGAGCCTTCGGGTCTGGGTGTGTTGGGTGCGCTTTCGGGTTTGGGGGCGCGGGGTTTGCGGGGGACGATGTTCTGGTCTTTGTGGAGTTGGCCGAGGCGGGCGAGCCAGGTGGGTGGGGTGTAGGAGGTGCCGGCGGACTCGTGGAGGCTGAGGGTCTGGACGGCGCCGGTGAAGGCGAAGAAGAGGAGGGCGGGGGCGATGAAGAGGCCGAAGTAGAGGTGGATTTTGCGCAGGGCCTTCAGAGTTTGGGCGCTGGAAGAAGGCTTAGGCGGAGCGGCGGGGGTCTGCAGCATGGTGTAAAGGCCTTGGGGAAGGGGTGTTCTTCGATGCTACATGTGGACCTGTTGAGGGTGAAGCAGCACGTGATCAGGCGAGCGCCGGGGGCAATTGCATTAGAGTACCGAGCTGAGAGCGACGGGCCGCTATGTCAATTGCAGACTCCCTTCGGAAATGACAGATGAAGGGGTGAGCGGCCAGCTTGCCGGTTAGAACTCGCCGTGGATTTTGAAGCTGACGATGTTGACGGGGCCGCGATCGGCGTTGAAGCCGGGGTTGGCGATGTGCTGGAAGTCGGCGGCGAGCCAGAAGGTGCGATGGAGGCTGACGCTGTAGAAGGCGTCGAGTGCGTCTTCGGCGCGGGCGCGGATGCGGCCGTCGCCGACGAAGCCGTCGATGCCGCCCATGCCGAGGTACTGGGCGTGGACGTCGGAGATCCAGCTGGCGTTGTAGGCGATGCCGGCGACGTCGCGGGGCCTGGACCAGGCTGCGCCCCTGGTAAGGAGACCGACGGAGGCGGAGCGGTCCGAGGAGGTGTAGGCGTCGACTTCGGACTTGCCGTCGGCGTACATGGCGCGGCTGAAGACGCCGAGGTCTTTGGTGAGGTATTGCTCGGCAAAGCCGCCGATGCCGAGCTTGACGTTGGGCTTGCGGACGTAGCAGAGATCGGGAGCGGTGGCGTTGTTCGAGCCGTAGTTGAAGGCGGTGCAGTTGGCGGCGTTGTTCTGCGGGTTCGCTTCGAAGGCGGCGATGGCGTCGCTGAAGCGGCCGACATTTTCGTGGTTGCGGAAACCGAGGACGCGGATTTCGCCGTCGCGCCCGGCGAGTTTGTGGTCGTGCTCGAACTCGACCTGGTCGCCGTAGTACTTGAGGATGCGCCAGTCGACGGGGAGTTGGTTGGGCTGTTTGGGCGGGGTGATGCGTCCGAAGCGGACGGCCCAGTTGTTCCAGTAAAACTCGCCGACGCCACCCCAGGAGTAGCCGCGGGCGTTGGAGGCGAAGTCGTAGGCGGAATAGGTGAGGAAGGCGAGGTTAAAGATGCCCTGGCGGGGGTCGATGTCGAAGGCATTTTTGTCGAAGAAGTCGAGGATGCTGAAGTTGCCGACCTCGAAGACGAGGCGTCGGCTCTTGTAGGTCGTGCCGAGCTGCATGGGACCGGATTCCTGCTTCTGGTCTTCTCCGCCGAGTTCGACAGTCTGGCGGACGAAGATGCGAGAGACGTAGAGCGTGGGTGTTTCCGCGCCGCCCTTCTGGAGTTCGAAGTCCTGGACTGCGCCGCCGAGGCCTTTGAGGTTGGAGAGGGGTTTTTCGGCGATCAACTCGGGGACGAAGTAGACTTCGCCGTTGTGCCAGGGCTTGAGACCGACGTACAGGGTAGCGGAGCCGGTGAAGCTCTGTTCGGGGTTGGGCAGGAGGGAATTGGTGCTGCCGTTGAGGTTGGTATAAGGAGCGCTGAAGGCCTGTTTCCAGCCGTAGATGTAGGTGAACTGGCCGTAGGCGTTCCACCATTCGTGATCGAGGTTGTGCAGGCCCTCTCTCGTGAGCGTCTTCATCAGGGTAGGCTGGCCGGGTTCGGGGGTGGCGGGGGTTGCGTCCTGGGTTTTGCCCGGGAAGGCGCAGAGGGTGCATACCGCCAGCAAGGCAGCGTTGCGCAGGGTTTTGCATGGCCAGAGCTGGTTCACCAACAAATTCCGATTCCTGTGGTCTTCCGGAGCGATCTGCGGGTCGGCTTTCCCGGTTCGAGTTCTCGCCGGCGGAGAGATCCACGAGCCCTTGCCGGACCGGCGGGTACCCTCCGCGTTGCGGCTTTCGCGCTTTCGCCTTTCAGGGTACCCCGGCGGGGCGTTCCGCGTTCGTGAACGGGGTGTAAATAGGGCTGGAGAGACGGCCTTTCAGGCATTCCGGAGCGCGTTTCGTGACCTGAAAAGGCGGATTTGACACCGGCCAGAGGCATGGATACATTGGGCTTACACGGGAAAGGAGGATGATCCGATATATGAAGATTGAAGGTAGTTGTAGCAACACAACACGTGAGGTGACTGAGGCTTAGAGCATCCGTGCTCTAGACCTGACGGGCTGGATTTTCTTGTTCCAGTCATGATGTTCCTTCGTCGAGGCCCATCCGAGAACGGATGCCTCAGGTCAATCTCATCAGTCCACCCGGAAAGGCTCGTCTGCGCTTGGCGCGGCGGGCCTTTCTGCTTTGAGGGGCTCTCTGGGTGGTAAGAAAACTTCTGACGCAAAGGGCGCGAAGGTTGCGCCAAGGGGCGCGACGGGGTTCGTGGCAAGTGGGAAAGCGGCGGCGTAGGATTTGGGTATGAGTGATGCGGTGATGGAAGTGGGTGCCGGGGTGGTTGCTGAGGGGTTGGTTGACGGGTTGGTGATTGCGGGGCGGCGGTTTCGGTCGCGGCTGATTGTGGGGACGGGGAAGTATAAGGATGGGGCGGAGACGAAGGCGGCGATTGAGGCCTCCGGGGCGGAGATGGTGACGGTGGCGGTGCGGCGGGTGAATTTGGACCGGTCGCGGGAGTCGTTGCTGGATTTTATTGATCCGGGGAAATACTTTCTGCTGCCGAATACGGCGGGGTGCTACACGGCGGAGGAGGCAATCCGGGCGGCGCGGCTGGCGCGGGAGGTGGGGCTTTCGGATTGGGTGAAGATTGAGGTGATTGGGGACCAGGCGACGCTGTACCCGGATGTTTTGGGGACGGTGGAGGCTACGCGGGTGCTGGTGAAAGAAGGGTTCACAGTGCTGCCTTATACGACTGACGATATTGTGTTTGCGAAGCGGTTGATTGACGTGGGGGCGGCGGCGGTGATGCCGTTGGGAGCGCCGATTGGGACGGGGTTGGGGATTGCCAATCCGTATACGCTGCGGATGATGCGGGAGTTGATTACGGAGGTGCCGCTGGTGGTGGATGCGGGGCTGGGGACGGCGAGCGATGCGGCGCTGGCGATGGAGATGGGGTTTGACGCGGTGCTGTTGAATACAGCGATGGCGGGGGCGAAGGATCCGGTGTTGATGAGTTCGGCGATGCGGAAGGGGACGGAGGCGGGGCGGGAGGCGTTTTTGGCGGGGCGGATGGGGAAGAAGCTGTATGCGACGGCGAGTTCGCCGTTGGAGGGGATTTCTCGGTAGATGGGCGCGGGTGAAGGGAGTGCGCCGCTTGGTGCGGCGCAGATTGCAGGGTGGATCTGTTCGGGGTGTTGAAGGGCAGAGTGTGCGCGCTATTTCGGCGGGCCGTCCCCTACGGAGGGGTTGACGGCGACGTTGTGGAAGGCGTCGATCTGCCAGGTACCGTTTTCTTTGGAGAGCACCAGTTGGAGCCTGGTGTGTATGCCGCCATCGGCGCCCCGCAGGATGCCGGGGGGAGCAGAAACGGTGTTGGTGAGGACCGAGTCAACATCGGCGATGGCGACGTCGGGACGGATGAAGCGCAGGGCGCCGAGTGTGAAGTCGTTGTGGCTGCCCTTGTAGATGGTGGAGAAGATGCGTTCGTGCTGTTTGAGGAAGGGTGCGACGCCATAGGATTGCATGCCGACGACGTTGGTGAAGCTGCCGTCGGCGGCGAAGTGGGCGGCGAAGGCTTTGGCGTCGCCGCGATTCCAGGCGTCCTGCTCGTCGTGCACGATGGCCTGGATGGCGGCCTTGTCGGGGTTTTGCTGCGCGTGTGTGGTGGCGCACGCGACGGAAGCGAGCAGACAGAGCAAGGCGGAGCGAAGTGGTGCAGTCATGAACCTCTCCCGGTGCTGATGGTTGGGGTGATGGTAGCAGCGCTTCGGGGCGGGGAGATGATGTGTGTGGCGTGTGTCGCCCATCGGCGACGCGGCGCGAGCGCGGGGTGCGGGCTCACGGTGGCTGCTAGGCTAGGGGGGTGCTGCGGACCCTTCAGGCGACACGTTATGTGACCCCTTTGCGGGAGGGTGGGTCGATGCCCGCGATTATTGAGGCGGACGATTGCGGGCTGTATGTTTTGAAGTTTCGGGGGGCGGGGCAGGGGCCGCTGGCGCTGGTGGCGGAGCTGGTTGCGGGGGAGATTGGGCGGGCGCTGGGGTTGCGGGTGCCTGATCTTTGCCTTGTCG
>CAZZWG010000206.1:0-5777 GCA_964657685.1 Verrucomicrobia bacterium Tous-C9LFEB
TCAACCCTGCTGGCAAGGTTCACCGGACCCAAAGCCACTTGACAAACAAAGCTGCAACTGACCCCCAGAAAACCGCCACGAAACTTCTCCCCACAAGCGAAGTCCAAGGCCAACTCCAGTGCGCTCAAGACTTTGCAAAGATCTCCGGAGGGGGTACCCCTACCGCTGAGACCGACAAAAATACATGCCCCTTAGCGAACTCCGGGCAATCACCTGCATCTACTTCGCCGCTCCCGGAGGCGGATAATACGGCAGCTTCTCCGCCGCCTGCGAAGCCCGCTTCACCGTAATATCCGAAAACAACAAGGCAGGCGTAATCGTCGTCTCCGGCATCGGCCCCATCTGCTGCGCCACATACGGCTCCCCACCCGCCGCCAGGATCTCCGACCGCAGCGTCCGCTGATCCAGCTCATCGAACGCCGCTCCCCGCACCAGCGTTCGCTTTCCATCCGGCGACACCCGGTAAAGCATCCGCGGCATCAACTCCCCGCCGCCCAGTGTCTCTACCTCATACACATCCCGCCCCTGATCCTTCGCCAGCGCCAGCAGCTTCGCCCGCAACTGCTCCTTCGTCAATGGCTCATCCGCCTTCACCACCAGCACACTCGCATGCGGATGCGCCGGCCCCCCCAGCGGCGCACGCCCATGCCCATTGGACCCCGGAAAATCCTTCACCGGCTCCCGCCCCACCAGGTAGCTCACCAGCTTGCCCTTCTGCACCACCGTCACCGGCTCCGCAGGCTGCCCCTCATCATCCACGCTGTAAGACCCCACCAGCCGCTTCCCCGCAAACTCCTTCATCGTCGGATCATCCACCACCGTCAAAAACGTCGGCAGCACCGTGCTCTTATAGCTCGACTGATACGCCCCCACCGTCCGCGCCTGCGTTCCCATCTCCGGCCGCTCCGCCGCAATATTAGGCACAAACAGGTGATTCACCACGTCCGCCGCCGCATCCCCCGAAAACAGCACCGGCCCGTGATAATCCTCCGCATCCACCACGGGCGCCCGCCGCAACTCCTCAAAGCTCTTCAAGTCCCCGATCGTTCGCTTCCGCAAGGAAGCCCCATCCTCCAGCCCCTCCGCCGTTACGGCCGTCGATCCGTTACTCCGCCCCAACTCCATGCCATCCGCCGCCTGCCCGCCCACAGAGACAGAATCCTCATAACTCGAATACCCTCGCCGTACCGCCGTCCCGTCGGTATTCACCGTATACCGGTTCACCACCATCGCATTCAGGCCCGCATTCGAGTACTGCACATCCCCCGCGAAACCCTTTACCTCCGGCTCCTTGGCATACAGCCCGCTCGCCTCCACCAGGCGACGTTTCCACTCCGCCCGGTCCACCCTCAACTCCGCCAGCGGCTCCACCGCCGTCACTGCCTTGGCCGGCGTAAAGTCATCTGCCGTGGGAGGATTCTGAAATTGCTTCAGAGCCGCCATCTTTGCCGAATACGCCCGTAACGCAGCCTTGTAGGCCTCATCCGTAGCCGTCCAGAGCGCCTCCCGCAGCGCGTCAGGATCGTCATCCCCCGGCGCCAGCGCCAACGACCCTTGTCCCCGCGCCGAGCTCGAATCCACCTTGTAGTCACCGATCCGCACCTCCACCCGTACAAACCGCTGCCGTCCCTCAGTCTCCCCCGTCAAAGCCCCGTAACTCGCCGAAAGCTGATAGTTGTGAACATCCTCTAACCGGTATTCAATGAAATAAGGCCGCTGCATCCCCGGCAGGACCAGTTGCTCCCGCTCCCGCCCCAACTCCTCCCCCATGGCCTGCAGTAGCGGATCAGCCGAACCAGGTTGGGCAAAACCGAGTTTTCGGCCAGACACCTGAGCGGGTGCCCCAGGTCTCGCCCCTGAGGCCTGGGCCGAACGGCCACTGATCGCCGCCAAAGCCTCAACCGCAGCTGCCCCATCCGCTCCTGGCGAAAGTCCCGGATTTGTGGCGCCTAGGCTCTGGCCGGCACCAACGCACCCCAGCACCGCAACAACGACCCCACCCCTGAACCCATTCGCAGAACCCACTTACTCACTCCCCTTCATCGTCCCAACCGGTGTCACCGCGGCCCGCTTCATCACCGCCGGTGGAGGCAATATCGGCGGTCGCGCCGTCCCTTGCGCCTGCCGCTGTGTCTCAATCTCGCTCACCAGCATCGCCGGAGCCACCGCACTCACCGGCACCGTTCCACTCTCCGCCCCACACTCGCCGTTAAACACATCCGGCGTGTCATTCGTCGCCACAATCCGGCTCAGCGCCGCCTGCGGCGTCCCTACAATCGACACTCCCCGCACCAACTCATCCGGGCGCCCATCCACATACACCCGGTACACCACCAGCGGAATCACCTGAAAGGCCTGCGGCGAACTCCGCGTCGTCACCGCGAACCCCGAACTAATATCCTCAAAATACAACCCGTAAGCTTTACCCTGCTTCTTCGCTTCATCCTTCAACATCTGCCGAAGCTCCGCGTCGCCTACAGCCTTGGTCGACGTCACGATCAGGTTTCCCTGGCGCCCTGTCGGCATCTTCCCCGTCTCCGCGCGCCCATGCCCATTTGTCTGCGCAAAACTCGCCACCGGCAAACGCGACATTAAAAATGTCTTCAACACCCCGTTCTCCACCAGCTGCACCCGCTGCGCCGGCGACCCCTCATCGTCAAACAAGTAATGCCCACTCAGCGGCTGCCCCTTCCAGTCCCGCAGCGTCGGATCATCCACCACACTCATGAACGACGGCAAAATCGGCTTCCCCAGCAGCTTCGTGAACGTCTGCCCCTCTTCATCCCCACGCTGCCGCTGACCCTCCAACCGGTGCCCCAGCACCTCATGGAAAAACACCGCCGATGCTCGCCCACTCAGAATTGCCGGCCCATCGAACGGCTCCGTGATCGGTGCCACGCGGAGCTCATCCAGATTCCGCGCCATCGCCTCCGTCTTTTCGAGCACCACCTTCTGGTCCGGCAAATGTCCCGTAGCATCTGCCTCAAACGTCTCCACCCGAAACAGGTCCATCCCATCCGCTGCGCGCGTCCGCGCCAACACAATCAACCGCGCCACCTGGTTTGGCGACGCTACCTTGGCCCCCTCGCTCGACACAAGATAGTCCGTCTCATGCGAGGCCTGCAGGATCGCCATGTCATACGTAATCTGCTCATGCGTTCGGAAAAGCGCTGTTACCTCCCGCAGCCGTTCCTCCCACATCGCCCTCTCGCCGGACCCGCCCAGCGTCAGCGGAGGTGCCGGAGCCATCACCTCCGTTTGCGCCTTTTCCGCCGAAAAATCCGCCGACTGATCCTCTTCCTTCGCCCGAACCTGCTGCTCCGTCTTTACCTTCTCGAGCGCATCCAGTGCCTTGCCGTACCCACGATTCGTCGCGTACCAGAGCGACCGCTCAATCGCCCCCTTGTCATCCGTGAGCGGCAGCGGCAACGTCGTCAATGCACTTGTCCGGTGCGTCCCATGCGTGTTATCCAGGGCCGGCGATCCCAGCCGCACCTGCACATCCGCCGTCCGCGCATGGCTGCTCGTCGACTGCGTGATCGCTCCAAACTGCGCAGTAATATTCACAGACTCAGCATCAGCAACGGAATAACTCAGAAAGTAGGGCCTCACCGGCTCCGCACCGCCCACAGCCTTCCCGCTGTTTGCACCCGACGCCGCGCCCGTCGCACCCGAAACCACTGTGGTAGCGGACCCAAGCGATCCCATGGCCCGGTGCAACTCACTCTCCATCGCCTCAATCAGCACCGTGTCCCGCGTACCCCGATCCCCTGCCGTTCCCGATGCTCCGCCCACCGCCTTTTTCACCCCACCCGCATGCGCCGAAACAGCCTTCACCCCCGCACCCTGTGCCAGGCACGGTCCCGCCATCAACGTCAGCGCAGCGAACGCCGCAGCGACACACCTACGCCCAGAGCGCAAAGGGAAAGATCGAAAACCGGCACAAACCATCCAGGACCCCACAAACCGCGCGCAAACTAGCACACGGCCAGTGTAGCGGATGGGCCGGTACCAACAATACGTCGGAGGACGTATTACGATCGTGCCGCCGTACGACATACCGCGGCAGCAACATCCAGCCTGGAAGCCTCACGAACCAGAAAAGCCAAAACCGGGGATCTACCCTCGCAGCTCTTCCTCGGCCCTCTTCCAATACTGCTCATGATGCCCATGCTTCTTGCCATCCCGCTCCCACAGTAGGTAGGCATGCCTTGCAATATCCTCGTGCGACGGAGACGCCTTGGCACCCTTCGCCTCATGTCCATGGCCCTTCGACTCCGCCGCCGAACCCTGGACATCCACCGTCTTCGATGGAGTCTTCTTCGCGGCCGTTTTCTTCACCGCCGACGTCTTGCTGGCCGCCTTCACTGCCGGTGTCTCCACCTTCGCCTCAGAACCCGCTGCCTTCTTTCCCGCCACCTTCTTCGTTGCCATCCAGCCCTCCTGACCCGCTCAGAATACCTGCATCACGGCTCAGGTTGCCCCACACTTACCCACTAGGTACACCCAAATGCATCACCGCCACCGGCACGGCACCTTCAACCCGGTGAACAAAACAGTTCGACTCCCAGGGCATACGGCAAACCGGTCGCAAAACGCTTCCACCCATACGACCCCGCCTCTGAAACCCAGAGGTTCCCTCCTCCATCCACTACCGCGAGGCGTCGGCACCCTGCGGCCATCTGGTGTGTGTCGACCTTGCCCTCCATCCACTCCGGCAAGCCATCCCGCACAGCGTCAATCGCCCGGCTCCCCACGCGCCATCGCCAGAGTTGCGATCTCCTCGCAAACGGGCCATCCTGCACACTGAAGAGCACCTCATCCTCCAGCGCAGCCACCGCAAGACAACTTGCCCCCCCAAGCCCCTCCGCGAACACCTCCCACGTCATTCCCCGGTCTTTGCTCACACACAAGCCAACTGCCGCGGCCGCCACAACCAACTCCGCCATGACAGGGTGGGCCCTTACCTCATGAACGTCAAACATGACCGGCAGAGAAGGCTCCCAGCTCGCGCCTCCATCGTCAGATCGCGGGATCCCTCCTACATGAACCGCAGCCAGCAGCACACCCCCATCCGCCGTCACCGCCATGGACCGGACACCCAGCGGCGGGCCCCCGGCAAACCACTCCGCGCGTCCCGAAATGCTCTCGAAGGCGTCTAGGCGTTTAGGCAATCCGTCCGGTCCAATCCTCAGCATCGCCGCTTCGTCGCTACCGCCACAAAAAAGAGCACCTTGGCAGGACACAATGGACTGAATCTTGATCTCTAAACGACTTACCCGCGACCACATACCCTGATCCGACCGTCGCCACACTTCCCTTTCATCAACAATCCCCAGGCACGTACCATCCCTGTCCAACGCGAAGGGCCCGACCTTGTGACCGGCGAGTTCCAGCGCCCGTTCTCCCGTATCTCTAAATACGTGGCATCCGGCCTCCGTGCCCACCAAAAGAACCGGCATCATGGAATCCACTCCCTTCCCAAAACGCTGGCTGTGCTCGCGACGAGGACAATCCTTCAACCGTGGCAGGTCACCGGGCTCCGCCTTCCCAGCCTTCAGGTCCGCGACCTGCTGCTGTTGCTCCGCGAAGGGCGGCACACAGCACTCGGTCCTGAGGGTGTCCGGTATTAACTGTGAAGCATGAGGCTCCACCGTCTGCTGGTCGCTCACGGTCTTGTAGTTGTCATCAGCGTCAGAGTCGTGCTGATGCCGTAGATGGAAAGCATACAATCTCTCCTTATCACTGGGTATCAAGATACTGGGTGCAAAAACCTG
>CAZZWG010000207.1:0-5776 GCA_964657685.1 Verrucomicrobia bacterium Tous-C9LFEB
GCGGGCGCGACCGGGCCGGCAGGACCGACGGGATCGCAGGGGGCGACTGGCGGCGTGGGCGTGGCTGGCCCCGCGGGTGCCCAGGGGTTAGCCGGGAGCACCGGGCCAACCGGGCTGCAAGGACCCCTGGGAGCTACGGGGCCTGTGGGTCCGGTCGGCATGAGCTTTCAGGGAGCGTATAGCTCCGCGGTGAACTACAGCGTCGGTCAGGGTGTGCTGTGGCAAGGGTCGGGGTGGGTCTCCCTGCTGAATGGAAATGCGGGGAATGCACCCGACATGAGCCCGTCTGCCTGGGCCATGTTTGCGGCACCCGGTGGAACCGGCGCGACCGGGGCCACGGGTGTGGGCGTGGCGGGGGCAGCGGGCGCCCCTGGCCTGGCTGGAGCTACTGGTGCGGCGGGAGCGCAGGGCGCCACGGGGTCGACAGGTGCGACGGGGGTGACGTTCCTTGGGGCCTACTCCCCCTCGACGGGCTATGCGGTGGGGAACGCGGTCAGTTTCGGGGGAAGCAGCTACCTTTCGCTGGTCAGTAATAATCACGGCCAGGAGCCTGACGTGTCGCCGGCGTATTGGGGTCTGCTTGCCGCGCAAGGTGCGGCGGGGCCGTCCGGGGCTACTGGCCCTGCCGGATCGACGGGTTTGACCGGAGCCAACGGCGCGGCGGGGGCAGCGGGGGCGATTGGATCCACCGGCGCAACGGGCGCGCAGGGTGCGGTCGGGATGAACTTTCGCAGTGCATGGAATGCGTCCACGCACTATGCGACCAACGATGCGGTGACTTTTGCGGGGTCGACGTACCTGGCGCTTTCGGGAAATACGAACCAGGAGCCGGACGTGTATCCGCAGGTGTGGGCTTTGATTGCGGAGGCCGGCGGCGTGGGGCCGGCGGGCGTCGCGGGCGCCAATGGGACGGCGGCGACGGTCGCCGTCGGTACGGTGACGACGCTGGCGGCGGGGGCGCAGGCGACGGTGACCAACACGGGGTCGAGCGCAAGCGCGGTGCTGAATTTTGGGATACCGCAGGGAGCCGCGGGCACGGGAGGAGGAAGCCCCAGCACACAGCCCCAGATGATGGCGATGTACCATGCGGTGAATTACAACTTTTCGTATTACGCCCCGAACAGCCCCAACAGCAGCGCATCGGAGAATGCCCAGGTGCTGGCCTGGATGCCGCGGGCGTGCACGGCGACGCGACTGGACGTTTACTCGCAGCAGAGCGCGGCGATCCGCGTGACGATGCGCGTGGGGAGCGCCTCGGCCCTGAACAGCACGGTGCTGACGTGTTCCCCGGCGTCGAATGGGAGTTGCAGCGTGACAGGATCGGTTGCCGTCACTGCGGGACAGTTTATGGATCTGTATATTCAGTTTGCTTCCGCGACGGCGGCCGGCGTATGGACGGCGGTGGAGTGCGATCCATGACCCGTGGTCTGCGAATCAGAGAGGAACGGAAGCCCTGAGCTCCGCGGCAAGGCGGGTGAGGGTTGACGGGTCCATCGAGTCCTCTCCGTTCAGGAGGTCTTCGAGCTGCCGGGCGATCTGTGTACCGTGGGGATAGCCAAACATTCCCAGGGAACCGGCGAGTTTGTGCGCGATATTGAAGGCTTCTGTGCGGTCGGGGGCGGTCAGGGAGCCGGCCGTGGCCTGGAGGGCCGTCGTCTCCAGGAAGGCGACGCGCTCTCGAAAGAGCGGAAGACTTTGTACCCAGACGCGAGTCAATAGTTCGGTTGGGTCGAAGGGTTCGTGTGGAGCCGGTGCGGCCGGGGTTCCCGTCGAGGGCGTATGCGCCATGACGTCATCTCCATCCGAGAGCGCTGGCCATCTGGTCGGCCAGTGTGAGTGGGTCGAAGGGTTTGAACAGGACGCCACTGACCCCAAGATCGGCAAAACGTCGCTGATCCACGCCCTGAACCTTCGCGGTCAGCAGAAGGACGGGGATGTGCGAGACATCCGGAATGGTCTGCATCTGCCGAAAGGTGGTGGGACCGTCCATGGAAGGCATCATGACGTCCATGAGGATGGCGTCCGGCCGCTCCAGGATAGCCTTTTTGATGCCGTCGGTTCCGGAGTTGGCGGTACATACGGTCCATCCGGCGACGGTTTCAAGAGAAAGGGCGGCGACCTCGCGGATGTCGTCCTCGTCATCAATAATCAGGATTCTGCGCACGTTCATCAACCAGGGAAAACGCAAATTGAATTCAAGGGAAAAGAATTAAACGGCGGCAGAAGTTTCAGCAGTGGGTGCATGAATGTGGCGGACCATGGCGAGTACGAGATTTTCTATCTCTTTTGGCTGGACGCGGGCTTTGGTGAGGAACTGGGTGGGGCCGAGACGCAACTGTTCCATCTCGACAGGGGAAACCTCGCGGCCGGAGTAGACGACCAGAGGAAGGGTTCGTAAGTTGGGCTGACGGCGCAACCAGTTTACCAAAGCAAAGCCGCTTCCGTCGGGGAGATTCAGGTCTAATACAAGAAGTTCGGGCGGATGCGTTTCGCAGGAGCGGACGGCCTCGTTGAGGGAAGGGGCGTGGTCGATGCGCAGCCTGTTTTCTCCAACCTCATCCCCAAAGCTGGAGAGCACGACCGTGGCCAGGTCGGCATCATCTTCGACGAGCAGGATTCTTGCCGGGCCGGTGCCGCGGTGCAGGACGCGGCCGAGTTCGGCGAGCAGGATTCCGGGATTCAGCGGTTTCTGCACCCATCCCTGCGCTTTCCCGATCAGCGGAGCGCGGGAGCTGTTCATGGTTGCCGGCGAAAGAACACTGAGCACAACCACAGGGATGGCGGCGGTACGGGGATTGCTGCGGAGCCTTTCAATGGTCTCCCACCCGGTCAGTCCGGGCATATAGAGGTCCAGCAGAATGGCTTCGAGGTGCTGGTGTTCGGCGGTGTGGAGGGCGGCCTGCCCTGAATCAGCCTCGATGACCTTGTAGCCCTGCTGGCGAATGTGCTCGGCGACGACGTGACGCACGGTGGGGTCGTCGTCCACGACGAGGATGGCGCCCTGCCCGGGGATCTCGGCGGTGGCCTGCACGTCTGTCGCAGGATTGCGGGGGATCCGCACCGTGAAGGTGGTGCCGACGGTACCGGGCATGCGGGCATCATTGCGTTCCGCCCAGATTTCGCCGCCGTGCTGATGAACGATGCTGCGGCAGATGGCCAAGCCGAGACCGGTTCCCCCCTTCTGCCGGGCGTCGGAGACCTCCACCTGACTGAAGCGGCCGAAGATGGTTTCCAGCTTGTCCTGCGGAACGCCACGCCCACCGTCTTCGATTCGGACGGTGAGGTCGGTCAGGCTGGTGCTGGTTTCGACGCGAATGCTGGATCCGGGGGGTGAGAACTTGATGGCGTTGGAGAGCAGGTTGGTGAGCACCTGCTGCAGCCGGTCGAGATCGCCTTCGAAGATGACGGTGCCGGCGTGGTGGGCGGCGGATGTCTCGAGCGTGATGTTGGCTTCCTGCGCCATGGCGCTCATGGTTTCCACCGACTGCAGGACGAGCTCGCGCAGGGAGCAGGGCCGCAGCCGGATGGGAGCGTTGCCGGAGTCCATCCGTTCGAGGTCAAGGATGTCGTTAATCAGGCGAACGAGGCGGTCTGTGTTGCTGCTGGCGATGCGGAGCAGGTTTGCCGCCCGGTCATCCACTTTGCCCATCAGCCCCGCGGAGAGCAGCCCGAGCGCGCCGCGGATGCTGGTGAGGGGTGTACGGAGCTCATGCGACACCGTTGAGATGAATTCGTCCTTCACGCTGTCGAGTTCTGTGCGCTGGCGAAGATCGGTCCTGGATTGCGCAGCCTCCCGGGCGAGGCGGTCGATTTCGCTTCGCAGCAGCCCGGCAGCGCGCCTCTCCCGCACGAGGGCGAGGGCGACCCAAGCCAGAGCGAGTGAGAGCACAGCGAGTCCAGCAGCCGGAGGAAGGTTCATACGTTGGTGACTAATAGTAATGCATAGGCACGCTCGAAAGCATGGCACAAAAGTTACTTAAGTAGCG
The DNA here is from genome assembly GCA_964657685.1 of Verrucomicrobia bacterium Tous-C9LFEB. Classification (GTDB taxonomy): domain Bacteria; phylum Acidobacteriota; class Terriglobia; order Terriglobales; family Acidobacteriaceae; genus Granulicella. Next base: position 3,987 of record CAZZWG010000207.1, read on the forward strand.
ACCACGTGGGATTTATTTTCATCATTCACTAACGACAGAATGGCGGTGCGTGCCTCATCTGCTGCCACTTTGCGGTCCCTGCCCGCTTCGGGGGTGAACGTGACCGGGGCCGGAGCGAAGCTTATTTCGGCCCGCAAAGGATGCAGGCCGAGAAGGTTCCAGAGATGGGCCGGGAGGGTCTGTTGCCCCCATGCAACATCCTCGCGGGACGACCGACCGGCGGCGATATCTTCAGGCGACAGAAAGTACTGGATAAACCCTGCTGTAACAGGGGCTTCGGCCTCGAGGGCGTTGGCCAGCAGACCGCTGCGCAGAGGCAGCAGGGGGACGTCCCCGACGCCCGTTGCGCCTTCCGGGAAGAAGACGACCGGGAGGCCATCGCGGAAGCCTTCCGTCATGCCACCGGCGGCCTGCGCGGCACTCCCCCCAGCCCCGCGGGTGACGTAGACCGTTCCGGCCATCATGCTGAGCCAGCCGATCAGAGGCATGCGTCGCGTTTCGATGGCGGAGACGAAGACACAGGGCCGAAGCGAGGCATGCAGCAGGACGTCCAGGTAACTAAGGTGGTTACTTATGACGGCACCCTGCGCGGGCACCGGCCCGTGTACCGCATACGCAACATCGGCGACCGCGAGGACCCGGCGGCAGAACTGGGAGAGCCACTCGGCTCGTGCGCGCCGGGTGCGCGGACGGGTGACGGCGAGCGTTGTGAGCGCGGACACGAACTGCCAGACGATTTTCGCGCCCTTTTTCAGCTTGCGGAGGAAAAGCATTGCACTACGTACGATACAGTCCTGTTTGCGGATTTGGTTTTGCTGCGGTCGACCTTTATTGCGCTGAGCGGTACTCGGGGACGGGATCGGCGGAGTGGATCCAGGCGGAGTAGATGAGGTTGCGGAGCTCGATGGCGCCCGCGGCGAGACGCTCCTCCGTGAAGGACTTGGATTCGGGGTTGCCGGCATTGGCGAAGCCGCCCGCTTTTTCGAGCTGGTAGGTACGCTCGACGAGGGTGTTGGTGTGGTGGATGTAGTCGAGGTACTGGGTCCATTCGTCTGCGTAGGCTTCGGGTTTGCTGGAGGCGACAAGGGGTTGAACGTCAGCGGGCTTGATGTTGGCGGCAACGAAGACCGACTCAAATTGCGAGTGGATGTGGTGCTCTTTGGTGTAGCCGTTGGGGTTGGTCTTCTCGACCCAGCCGTTGTAGTTGATGGTGATGTGGAGGGGCTGGGAGCCGTCGGCGACGTAGTGGCCTAGCCATCCGGCCTCGAAGAGGATGATGTCGCGGACGCCGGCGGTGTCGCCGTTGGTCTTCACGAGTTCGCGATAGTCACGGAGGTCCGATTTGAGGCGCTCCCATACCTCTTCGACCTGCCAGGGCTGCATACCGACCTTGTCCGGGGCGAGGGGAAGTTCGGGGTGTTTGGCCTGGGCGGCGTAGAGGGCTTTGATGTAGTCGTAGCGGAATTTGGGGAGCATGGCGCCGTCAGGGCTGCAGCCGGGAGACCCGGCGGTGCAGGGTGTGCCGGCGAGGTCGGCCCATTCGAGGTCGAGGAAGTGGTCGGCGGCCTGGGTGGAGGAGAGTTCGGGCTCGGCGCGGCTGCGCCAGCGGTCGGGTTCGGGACCGAGATACTCGATGACGTCGAGGGCGTTGCCGTCGCGGAGGAAGGCGGGGACGTCGGCGGGGAGGTATTGGACGGCGAGGCGGTTGATCATCATGTGGCCCTCACGGCCCCAGGCGTGGGCGGGGAGGGTGGGAAGGAGGGCGATGAGAGCGGAGAGGGCGGCGAGGC
>CAZZWG010000208.1:0-3176 GCA_964657685.1 Verrucomicrobia bacterium Tous-C9LFEB
GGAGGAGAGCGCAAGGGAGGCGGCCTGGGTGAAGCCTGTGACGGGGAGATCGCGGCCGCCGAGCTTCCATGCACCGTGGATGGGGCCGTCGTTGCCGGCGGTGGGAGACGCGGAAAGGCCGAGGGTGACGGTGCAGGAGGTGTTGGCGGGTACCGTGTGGGCTACGGGTGAACCCGGGCAGGTGGCCGTGAGCTCGGCGAGGGTGAAGGGTGGGTTGGTGAGGAGATTGTCGGCTGCGGAGGTGAAGACTTGCGGGGTGGCGCTGAGATTGGTGACGGTGACGGTGCGGAGGGATGGAGAGCCAGCGTAGGTCACGATGCCGAAGTTGAGTTCGGCGGTGTCGAAGGCCAGCGGCTGCGGAGGGGTTGTGGAGGATGGGATGGAGCGGCTTAGGGGAGGCGAGGCGGAGGACGAGATGGACAGGGTGCCGGGACCGGAGAGCTCGATGGAGCACTGCGCGGAGGCGGCGAGGTTTTGCGGGCAGTTGGTTGCCAGGGTCGAGCCCGGTGCGGAGAGCGAGAGGTTTGTTGCAGGGGAGATGCCGGGATTGCGGAGGATGAGGATGGGGAGGTCGCCGGTGGAAAGGGAGAGGGACGAGGCGGCGGGTGCTGTGCTGAAGACGGAGAGAAAGGCTGCGGAGCCGGAGCATGGGAGGCCGACGAGGCAGGTTGCGGGAAGGAGATCCCGGATGTTGCTGGGCAGAAGGGCGGGTGTGTTTCCGGCGAGGGGGAGATCGAAGGTTTGGGAGCTTACGAAGGAGGGATCTGTTTGCGCTGTGAGGGTTGAAGGGATGACGAGAAGGGAGGCGGCGGGGTTGAAGACCGGCGCAGAGGCAACGGAGGTAAGGTACGCGTAAGCAGGGTTTTGGGTGGAGGTGCCGCCCAGCCGGAAGAGCTGGTCAATCACGTCCTGGGATGTGAGGTGGAGGAGGTAGGTGTCGCCGAGGCTGGTGGCGTCCTGGGCAGGCGATGGCGAGGTGGTAAGGGAGCCGGTGAGCCAGACGGTGCCGTTCGGCCCGGGGGTCACGGCGCTGCGGGCGCCGGGAAGGAGCAGGGCGGAGTCGAGAAGATGTTCGCCATCCGAGGAGAGGCGCAGGAGGCTTTGATAGGGAGCGTTTGCTACCGGAGCACTGACGGTTACGAGAGGGAACCCAGCGAGGTCGATGTTGCCGGTGGCAAGCAGGTCGCCGGTGCCGGAATCGAGGGCGAGGCTGGAGAGCCCCGCGCCGGCTACGAAGGTGGAGTCGAGGAAGGTGTCGCCGGCGGGATCCAGGATGGTGAGAAAGCCGGATGCGGAGCCGAGCATGCCGGGTTGGAGCGCGGAGGCGGTGGTGGGAAAGGCGGGCGAAGAGGTGGAGCCGGCGAGGGTTGCGTTGTCAGCTGCATCGGCGACGATGGCGGCTGGAGCGGTACTGCCGCCGGAGCCGGTGAGATAGGTGGAGTAGGTGAGGGTTGCGCCATTGGAGGAGAAGCGTTGGACGAAGCCGTTGCCATCGCTGTTGAGGGCCGGGGAGGGTTGGGCCGCGGTGCGGGTGGTGGGGAGGCTGGTGCTGTAGGTGGAGCCGGTGATGAAGGCGGCGTCCGCGGTGGCTGCGATGGCGATGGCGGCGGTGTGGCCGGCGCCGCAGAAGGTGAGGAAAAGCAGGTTGAGGTCTGAATCGAACTTGGCGAGGAAGGAGTTTGTGGAGAGGTCGACGGGAGCGGGAAAAGGTACGCCGGCGGTGCCGGCGAGGGAGCCGCTGGAGGAGGTGCCGGCGAGGTAGAGGTTGCCGGCGGGGTCACTGGTGAGGGCGACGCCGCTGTCGCCAGAGGCGCCTAGCTGAATTTGAGCGAGAAGGTTTTGGGCCTGGGGGTCGGTTTTGAGGAGGCGAAGGCCGTCGCCCTGGTTGTAGAGAAGGACGAGATTGCCGTCGGGGGTGAAGGCGGCGCCCTGCAGGCTGCCCTGGTGGTTGACGGTGCGGAGGCCCTGGAACTGAAGAGTTGCGGGTGGGGGTTGCTGCGCGGGTGAGCGGCACAGGAGAGCGACGGGCAGCAGAAGGGCGCAGACGAGGCCGCGGAAGCGTTTCATCAGGAGATCGTGGCTGCCTTACAGCTCTGGGCGCAGCCTGGCCGAGGTGACCGGAGAGAACGAAACGCTTACGGGCTGGGGACAGCCGTTGGCGAGGGACAGGACTGTGGCTGACGCTATAGGGAAGGGATGGGGTTTGGGGATGACACGATGGTTGCAGGCTCGAGCAGATGATGCAGGTGAGCGGCTTGCATGGACTGAAGGAAGTTGGCGTGATCGGTGTACTGGATGGCTTGCATGCCGGCCTGGCGAGCTGCCTGGATGTTGTCCCCGCGGTCGTCGAGGAAGAGGATGTGTCCTGGGCTTACGCCGAGGCCCGTTGCGGCGTGAGCGTAGATGGCAGGGTCGGGTTTGGCGGTGAGGAGGCGGTGGGAGAAGGTGTGGTGATGAAAGTTGTGGAGCCAGGGCAGGCGGGCGAGGATGCCGGTTTCCATGGCGTCGCCGAGGTTGGAAAGGATGCCGGTGCGGATGCCTGCGGACTGAAGCTGGGCGGCCCAGTCGATCATGGGCTGGTTGGGCTGGCTCCAGAGGGTGATGTCGGCGGATAGGAGATCGTCGAGTTCAGGGGCGGTGAGGGTGTGCTTGAGTTCGGTAGCGACGTGGCGCCAGTAGTCGGGGCCGGCGAGGGCGCCGCGGTCGTAGTCGTGGCGAGGGCGCCAGTAGGCTTCGTGGAAAACGGGATCGGAGGCGTGGAGGATGCGTTGCATTTCGGCCCAGGCGGCGGGGTCAGGGGGGCCGGTGAGGACCAGGCCGTAGTCGAAGAGGACGGCTTGGATGGGTTCGGAGGTTGGGGTCATGTAGTTATGGGAGCAAAGGCGGGAGCGCCTGTCAAAGCGATGACAAGTTAGTTGATGTTTCCCGATTGCAGATCACTTCGTAAGTTCTGGCGTGTATTCGTGCATGCAGGACCGGATTCGTTCGCTAGTTACGTCCCGAAAACGGGATAAAGTGCGACGGGACATCGTAGGCACTTTGCATTGTTGTTCTTAGATGATGTGAGGCGAGGGTCGCGGAAGGCTGTCCGTTCAAGGAAGCGCTTCGGATCCACTACTGGAGATTTCTACACATTGCTGCGTAATCACAGCGCCAATTACGGCATGAATAGGTGA
>CAZZWG010000208.1:3276-5763 GCA_964657685.1 Verrucomicrobia bacterium Tous-C9LFEB
GAGTGGCGGGTATGCTGGCGGGATGCGGTTTTCTGGACGGACGGCGTGGGAGCCGGGCGTGAATGCGTGGGCGGAGGCGGTGGATGCGGCGCGGGCGGGGGGACGGGCGTGTGTGGATTTGACGGTCTCGAATCCTACGGCTTGTGGATTGGGGATGGAAGCGGGGGAGATTTTGGGGCCGTTGGGGGATCCGGGGGCTTTGCGGTATGTGCCGGAGCCGTTTGGGATGGTTGAGGCAAGGGCGGCGGTGGCGGGGTACTTCCGGGAGCATGGCGCGGTGGTGCCGGTCGAGCGGATATGTCTGACGACGAGCACGAGTGAGGGGTACAGCTTTCTGTTTCGGCTCTTATGCGATCCAGGAGATGAGGTTCTGATTGCGCGGCCGAGTTACCCGCTGTTTGATCTGCTGGCGCGGCTGGATGATGTGGTTTTGCGGGAGTATCCGTTGTTTTATGAGCCTGGGCAGGGATGGGGGCTGGATCTGGCGGGGTTGGAAGAGAGGGTTACGGCGCGGACGCGGGCGGTGGTGGTGGTGCACCCGAATAACCCGACGGGGAACTATGTGAGTGGAGAGGAGCGGGCCGCGTTGGTGCGGCTGTGTGCGGCGCGGGGTTTGGCGCTCATCGTGGATGAGGTGTTTCTGGATTACGGGCTGGGGGAGGCGGGTGGGGAGACGTTTGCTTCGGAGCCGGGGTGTTTGTGCTTTGTCTTAAGTGGGTTGAGTAAGATTTGTGCTCTGCCGCAGATGAAGGCTTCGTGGATTGTGGCTTCGGGGCCTGCGGATCTGGCCGAGGAAGCGATGCGTCGGTTGGAGATTGTGGCGGACACGTTTCTGTCGATGAATGCGCCTGTGCAGTTTGCATTGGGGGCGTGGCTGCGGGGGCGGGTGGGGGTGCAGGCCGCGATTCGGCAGCGGATGGTGGAGAATGTGGCGACGCTGGATCGACGGTTGGAGGGAAGTCTGGGGTCGCGGCTGGTGATGGATGGGGGATGGACGGCGGTGTTGCGGATTCCTCGGTTTGCCGAGGGTGAGGAGTTTTGTTTTGCCGCGCTACGGCGAGGGGTCCTGGTGCAGCCGGGGGTGTTTTATGGGTTGCCGGAGGGGCGGTGCGTTGTGAGTTTGTTGACGGAGCCGGAGGTTTGGCGGCGCGGGTTGGCGTTGCTGCCGGTTTAGCGTTCGTAGGCAGTGCAGGAGCGCTCACGCAGAGGACGCAAAGGTTACGCCAGGGTGCGCGACGGCTTTCTGGGTGGGGTCAGATGAGGAAAGGGTTGGTTTGGCGTTCGGTGCCGATGGTGGTGGCGGGGCCGTGGCCGGGTATGACTTCGGTGTTGTCGGGAAGGGTGAGGAGGCGGGTGTGGATGCTGTTGAGGAGTTGGCCGGTGTGGCCTCCGGGGAGGTCGGTGCGGCCTACGGAACCGGCGAAGAGGGTATCGCCTGCGAGGAGGAGTTGCTGGTCAGGGAGGTAGAGGCTGAGACTGCCTTCTGTGTGGCCGGGGGTGAAGAGGATTTGGGGGTGGAGGTCGCCGATGGAGAGGACTTCGTTGTCGGCGGGGGAGTGGTCGGGGGGCGCGACTTCCGGGGTGGGGACGTTGGGCCAAGTGGCCTGCTGGTCCATGATGGCGACGAGGGGGAGGTCGGCGTGGCTGTAGGAGACAGGGGCACCGGTGGCTGCCTTCAGGGCGAGGGCGCCGGCGATGTGGTCGATGTGGGCGTGGGTGACGAGGATGTGGCGAAGAGTGAGTCCGTGGGCGGCGAGGGTGGCGAGGATGCGGGTGATCTCGGCGCCGGGGTCGATGACGAGGGCGTCTTTTGTGCGGTCGTCACCGAGGATGGTGCAGTTGCAGGCGAGGGGGCCTACGGGGAAGGTTTCGCGAATCATTTGCGACAGAGGGCGGGGCCCAACTACTTCTTGGCGGGCGTGGTGTTTTGGAGGGCCGAGCCGGAGAGGACCGACTTGTGGCCGCTGGAGCGGGCCAGGGAGATGGTGAGGCCTACGGAGGTGAGCATGAAGATGACTGCGCCCCAGGTGGTGAGGCGGGTGAGGAGGTTGGAGGCGCCGCGGGGACCGAAGGCGGTCTGGGAGCCCTGGCCGCCGAAGGCGCCGGCGACGTCGGAGTTCTTGCCCTGCTGCAGGAGGACGACGCCTACGAGAAAGAGGCAGACGATGACGTGGAGGATAACGAGAAGGGTGGTGAGCATGTCGGTGGTGAGAGCTTTCGGGGCCTCGGCGGCTGAGTTTGGCGGTCGCGCTCGGTGGGCGTGTGGGCCACCTCGGATTTTAGCATCTTGCCTGCGATCTGCTCCGGGTGGGTGTTCGGACAGCATAGCGATGCGGAGATTGGGATTTCTGGCTCGGGTCAAGTGTGTTGAGGCCTGGGCCTCCTAAGAGCGTTGGGCGACGATGTTCGTGGCGGGCACCTCCCCCCTTCTTTCTGCAAAGTCTTCAGGGAAGGGTATTTAAGGGCGGACTTTGCAACCTTTGGGGG
>CAZZWG010000209.1:0-5753 GCA_964657685.1 Verrucomicrobia bacterium Tous-C9LFEB
GATGACAGTGTATGGGGGGGCTTGCGGTGGTGCGGTGTAGAGGAGGTCGAGGGCGGTGGTGGCGGTGTTGAGTCGCTCGGGGTCCTTCGGCTGCGCTGCGTTTCGCTCAGGATGACGGGACGGTGGAGGGTGCGTGCGGTGGAGCGATTAGGAGGTCGAGGACTGCTGTGGCTACACGGTCTACTGCGGTCTTGCCGGGGCTGTCGGTGGTGAGGAGGCGCCGGTGAACTTCGGCGAGGGCTGCGACTTGGCGGGAGCGTTCTGGGCTGTCGTGGAGGAGGGGGGAGAGTTCGGCGGCTACGTTTTCTGCTGTGAAGCGGGATTGGAGGAGTTCGGGGACGATGCGTTTGCCGGCGATGAGGTTGACCATGGCGACGGGGAGGTTGCCGTTGAGGTCGCGGGTGAGGCCGAAGTCTTCGGGGTAGTCGACGAGTTTGCGGGCGAGGGCGAAGGTGAGGGGGGAAACTCGGTAGACCACGACGAAGGGATTGCCGATGATCGCGGCCTGGACGGTGGCGGTGCCGCTGGCGACGACGGAGGCGCGGGCGTGGTGGAGGGCTTCGGCGGCGTCGGGGACGAGGGTGAGGCGGAGGGAGCGGGCTTCCGGGCCCCAGTAGCGGAGGTGTTCGCGGTTGAGTTCTTCAATGTAGGCTTCGAGGTCGCGTTTGCGGATGGTTGAGGCTACGGGGAGGAGGAATTCGTAGTGGGTGGCCGCGGCGGGATCGCGGGGGACCTGGATGTCGTAGCCGGTGAAGGTGGTTTGCGCGGAGCTGGAGTTGATGAGGTCGCTCATGGCGAGCTCGTGGAGGGCAGGGAGGTTGGCGCGGATTTCTTTCCAGCGGCTGCCGGGGAGGAGGGCGATCCAGGTCTTGTTGGGGTCGAGGCTGTGCTGGGCGGCGTAGGCTTCGCGAGGGATGGTGGGGGGTGGGAGTTCGGCGAGGGGGTGGCCTACGAACTCGGCCTGGACGTTGCGGGCCTGGTAGAAGGGCTGCTCGAAGGGGAAGATGACGAGCATGCGGTCTACGCGTTCCTGGACCCAGCGGAGGCGGGAGCGCTTCCAGGCCCAGAGTTGGGGGCTGACGAACCAGATCACGGGGACGCCTGCGTTGTGGAGGTGCTTGGCGAGGCGGAAGTTTACGTCGGGGAAGTCGATGAGGATGGCGACGTCTGGGCGGGTTCCGCGGATGCTGCTGACGAGTTTGCGGTAGCTGGCGTAGATGTGGGGGATGTGGCGGAGGATTTCGGTGACGCCCATGACGGCTACGTCTTCGGCGCGGATGACGCGGTGCTGGCCTGCGGCTTGCATCTGGGTTCCGCCGAGGCCGGTGTAGGTGGCGTCGGGTAAGTGGCGGCGGAGGGTGGTGATGAGTTGGGCGCCGTAGGTGTCGCCGGAGGCTTCGCCGGCAGAGAGGAAGAGGCGCGGGTTGGGGTTGGTGGTGGTGATGGGGTTAGTTTACCGGGGTACCCCTCTCCCCTCCCGTACTTTTGGTTCAAAGTCCTCGAAAGAGGGGACTTAGGGGGGTACTCTTGATGGCGAGTTGGCGAGTTGGGGTCTGAGTTTTTGTGGTTGGGTCCTTCTTTCTATTGTAGGGAGTTGGGCTTAATGGTGCGCAAGTGCTTTTGTGTGAAGGGAGGTGGGTTGGTGGTGGCTGGAGTCCGTGGCTTTGGTGTGAGTTGGGCGGGAGCGACCCCACCCTTTCGCGTTGCGAAAGAATGGGGCACCCGGTTCTGTGGCGGTGGGGAGGATGGGGCACCCAGTTCTGTGGCGGGGGGGGGATGGGCCACCCGGGTTGGCGGTGGGTTGAGCTTGTTGGGACGGGGAGGGAGGGCGACTGGTATTCTCGGCTGCATATGGCGGCTGGGACTGGGATTGCGAATGCGGTGACGGCGGAGAAGCCGAAGGCGGGGGTGGCGAAGGGCGCGACTGTGGCGCTCGTGCTGCTTACGGCGATGAACGTGGTGAATTACCTGGACCGGTACATTTTGCCGAGTGTGCAGGAGCAGATCAAGGGCGAGTTTCATATCTCGGATGACCAGATTGGGACGCTGACGTTCTGGTTCATGGTCGCGTATATGTGCGCGTCGCCGATCACGGGATGGCTGGGGGACCGGTTTCCTCGCAAGCCGATGATTGTGGTGGCGGGGCTGGCGATTGCGGCGATGAACTTCCTGACTGCCAGCGTGCATAACTATGACTCGCTGAACGTGCGGCATGCGGCGCTGGGGATCGGGGAGGCTTGTTTTGGGATTTTTGCGCCGGCTTTGCTCGCGGATTTCTATGGCGAGGGACAGCGGAACCGGGTTCTGACGATCTTTAATTTGGCGATTCCGTTTGGGGCGGCTCTCGGGTACAAGGCCGGGGCCTGGATTGGGACGAACCATGGATGGAGAAATTCCTTTATTGCCTCTGCGGTGCCCGGGGCTGTGATTGCGCTGCTCATTCTGGTGTTTATGCGGGAGCCGGCGCGGTCGGGGAGTGAGGCCGAGGGGAAGGCGAAGGTGGAGAAAGGGACGGTGCTGTCGCTGGCGAAGAATGGAGCGTATCTGTGCTCGATTCTCGGGTATGCGGCGGTTACGTTCTCTTTGGGTGGGATCTCGTGGTGGATGCCGTCGTTTCTACAGCGGGTGGCGGGGTACTCGCAGGATGCCGCAGGGAATGTAATGGGGCCGGTGATTGTGGTGGCCGGGATTGGCGGGACGGCGGCTGGGGGAGCGCTGGCGCAGTGGTGGAGCAAGAGAACCGGAAAGGCGTTGTACCTTGTGCCGGCCTTGAGTGCGTTGCTGACGATTCCGCCGGCGGTGCTGTGTTTCTTTGGACCCAAGGGGATGATCGTGCCTTCGTTGTTTTCGGCGGTGTTCTTGATCTTTCTTGGGACGGGGCCAGTGAACGCGGCTACTTTGAACGCTGTACCGGCGAATTTACGGGCTACGGCTATGGCGGGGCAGTTGCTGGTGATTCATTTGCTGGGAGATACGACTTCGCCAAAGATTATTGGCATGTTGAGCGATAAGTTTAATTTGCGGGTGGGGCTGGCGGCGACGCTGGTGACGCTGGCCATTGGAGCTGTGATCTTCTTTGTGGGAGCGCGGTTTGCGCCTCCTCTGGATGAGTCGGTTCAGGGTGGGGCGGTGGCGGCCTAGGGGAGTGGATTTTCGCCTGGCTGCGACCGGCTAGAGAGGCTCTGGCATCCTGGCCGAGGCTTTACCCGGCGGCTGAAGCCGGCTTGATGGCACGAATGTATGGCCTGGCTGAAGCCGGGCCCGGACGAAGCGAGGTTTTCGCAGCCGTGGGACCTTTTCGGGTTTTCGTTTCATATAACGTGTTTGCCACTGTGCCTCTTCTCATTGCGGCGGCGGCGATCGAGATTTTGGCTTGAGTGGGGCGGGCGCGGTAGTTGGGGCGATGGTGCGGGAGGCGGGGCGGTGGTGGTGGCGGCTCCCCTGGGGATGGAAGGCGGGCCTGGAGGGGGTGGATTGGGTGTTGGCGGTGGTCTGGTGCGTACGGACGCGCACGCTGATGAACCGGCTGGGGGAGGTTCCGGACCTGAGTGAGGTGCGGTGGGATTTGGGGCCGGTGGGGGCGCCGGGAGTCATGATTGTGGTGCCGGCGAAGGATGAGGCGGAGACGGTGGGGCCGGCCATGGAGACGCTGCTGGCGCAGGATTACCCGTGGCTGCGGATTGCGGCGGTCGATGACCGGTCAACGGATAGGACCGGAGCCATTCTGGAAGAGATGGCGGGGGTGAGGCCGGACCGGCTGGGAGTGGTGCACCTGTCGGAGGTCGCCGAGGGGTGGATCGGGAAGACGTTTGCGCTGGAGGTGGGAGTGGCGCGGAGCCGGTCAGAGTGGATCCTGTTTACGGATGCGGATGTGTGGATGTCGCCGTCGCTGGTGCGGCGGGCGTTGACGTATGCGGAGATGAGCCGGGCGGACCACCTGGTGGTGGTGCCGTCGCTGGTAGTACGCGGGTGGGGGGAGAGGGTGATGGTGGGATTTTTGAGTGTATTCGGGCTGTGGCTTTGCCGGCCGTGGCGGGTGTCCGACCCGAAGGCGCCCTGGGATGCGATGGGGGTGGGGGCGTTCAACCTGATACGACGGGAGGCTCTGGAAGAGATGGGGGGGCTGGCGCCGCAGCGGTTGGCGGTTGTGGAGGACTACGCGCTGGGACGACGGGTACGGGCGGCAGGCATGCGGCAACGGATGGTGTTTGCGCCGGGGCTGGTGCTGGTGCGTTGGGCTACGGGGATGGGTGGCATCGTGCGCGGTATGACAAAGAATGCCTTTGCGGCGATGGGCTTTCACCTGTGGGCGGCAGCGGTCTTTTGCGGGTTTGCCGGAATAGTGTTCCTGCTGCCCCTCCTGGGGCTGGTGTGGTGGCGGACGGTGCTGCCATCCGTGATCGCCCTAGCTTGCGTGGCGGTGCATTACCGAGCGATGGCGGAGGTGACGGGGGTGGAGGCGCGGTGGGGATGGATGTACCCGCTGGGCGCAGGCGCGGTGGTGTGGGCGATGGTGCGGTCGGTGGCGGTGACGCTGTGGCGGGGTGGGGTGCGGTGGCGGGAGACGTTTTACTCGCTGCGGGCACTGAGGCCTTGGAACGGGTTGCTGCTGTGGGAGATGGAGGCGGCGAGGATGCGGGCGGAGAGGCGACGGGTGGAGCGCGGGATACGGCCGGGGAGGTGGATGCGGTGGGTGGGGCGGTTGTAGGTGGTGATGGGTCCGCGGCGGGCGGGTTTGATGCGGTTTTGGCGGTGGATGGGCTTGTGGGAGTCGGCGGTCGGGGCGGACTTGCGTGCGGGTGCTGGGACTGAGAGCATGGGGAGACGGGGTTTGGACCTGCGCGCCAATGCACGCCCTTCAGATTTGGAAGAGGTGTGGTTTTGGTACCTACGCGTGACCATGATTTGATACGGCACTGGGCGAGCCGGCATGATGTGATTCCGGCGGAGATTCGGCCGCGAAAGTTCGATGGCGAGCCAGCGGTTCTGACGTTTTTGGTGGGTGAACCAGACATGAACCAGCCGGAGATTTACCCCATCTCCTGGGAGAGCTTCTTTGCGCAGTTTGACCTGATGGGGCTGTCGGTGGCCTTCGATGAGAAGACGGCGCGGTTCGACATTGTGCGGGTAGAGAAGGGTTCTGAGGCGCGCCTGGCGCACTGAGGGCTGGCTGCTCGTGACGGTTGCATCGAGATCTGCCCGCGAAAGCTGGAAGCAGGGGTGCTAGGCGGATTTGGTTAGTGGAGGTGCGCCCGCGGCCAGCTGCTGCAGGAAAGCGGGAGCAGTGACGCCGACCTGAAAGGCGAGCAGGCCGTTGAACCGTGTGCCGAAGGACTCGTAGAGGGCTACGACGGCTCCGCCGATTACGGGAAGAAGGAAGAGAAGTAACCAGAAGGCGGGGTCGCGGAAGGGACTCTGGGGCCTTTGGGCGCGGTCGATGTTGGCCCATTGGATGGCTTTGACGATGCTGGGCACGAGGCCGCCGGCGAAGCCGAGCCAGACGTTGGGGCTTTGCCAGAAGTGCAAGAAAGGCGGCTCCAGGTTCGCGTGCAGAAGGATCTGCCGGGGCTGCGAGGTTACTTGAACTGACCGGTGGCGTAGGTGAGGAACCTGCCGAGGAAGGACTGATTTTTGAAGTAGTGCTCGCGGGTGGTGTAGAGCCTGCCGTCCTTGCTGTTGGTGACGGCGAGAGTTTCGGGCGGGAGGGCTTCGAGTTCGGCGAGGACATCGCCTTTGGAAAGGTTGGTGTCCTT
>CAZZWG010000210.1:0-3774 GCA_964657685.1 Verrucomicrobia bacterium Tous-C9LFEB
TCCGCATGCGAGTGAAGCTTCGGCTGTGTTTGAAGCGCTTGCGCTGGGACGGAAATTGCCCAGCGTGGAGGCGAAAGAGAGGGCGGGGAGCGTTGCCGAAGCCGACCCTGCTGGCGATTTTGGTGAAGATGAACTCGACAGCGCGGGGACGGCTTGCGGCGACCAGGTTCTGGAAGGGGCCGAGACACAGGCCCCCACGGTAGCTGAGGCGATGAAGTCGTCGGGCAAGGCTATGGCGCTGAGCACACGGACCATTGCCGAGTATGCCGACGTGGGGCAGAAGCGTACGCAGGTGATTCTTTATATGCTGATCGACGCCGGCCTGGTGCGGTGTGGACGCGGCGGGTATCGCCTGAGCGTGGACGTGCCGCCCACTGAGGATGAAGTGGCTGCGCTGCTGAAGAGCTACGAGGAACGGGCTGAGCACGACAAGCAGCACCTTGCCGACATGATGCACTACGCGGAGACGTCTACCTGCCGTACGCAGATTTTGCGGCAGTATTTTTGCGAAGATCTGGGCGAGCCCTGCGGGCGATGTGACAACTGCGAACGTGGTGTGGCGGAGGCCGAAGCTGCGCGCCAGGCTGCGGAGGATACCCGGCCTGCATTGCGCCAGGCGAACGCGCCGGACGCGCCGCCCGATCCCGCGGCAGGCCATGTGGATGCGCATGGCACGACGCTGATCGCGACGTCGCGCGGAACCATCCGCACCACCGCGCCCGAGACCATTGTTCATTCCGAACCGGAGAAGTTCAAACGCGGCGACCGGGTGCAGCATAAGCGGTTCGGCTTAGGGGAAATCAAGGATATTCATGGCAAGAATGCCCTGGTGCGCTTTCTGAAGCAAGGGGAGAAGAAGCTGGTGGTGGACTTCCTGGAGGCGGCTGACTGAGGTGCGGGCATCCGCCCTTGTACACTGGGTGCAACCATGTACAAGCGTGTTCTGCTGAAGATTTCGGGCGAGGCCCTGGCTGCGGGCCGGGGTTTCGGCGTTGATGCTGTTTTCATCCAGGCTGTGGCGGAGCAGATTGCGGATGTTGCGCGTAGCGGCTGCGAGATCGGCGTCGTGGTTGGCGGCGGAAATTTCTTTCGCGGCGTTGCGGAGCAGGCGGTCGGCATGGATCGCGTCGCGGCTGACCACATGGGCATGCTGTCGACGGTGATCAATGCGATTGCGCTGCAGGACGCGATTGAGAAGACGGGGCTTCACTGCCGCGTGATGAGCGCTATCGAGATGCACGAGGTAGCGGAGCCGTACATTCGGCGCCGCGCGATCCGGCATTTGGAAAAGGGCCGGATCGTGATTTTTGCGGCGGGTACCGGGAACCCGTATTTTTCGACCGATACGGCTGCGAGCCTGCGGGCGATGGAAATCGGTGCGGAGGTGTTGCTGAAGGCCACGTCTGTGGACGGCATTTACACCGCAGACCCCAAGAAGGTCGCGGACGCCACGAAGTTTGAGACGATCACGTACATGGACATCCTGCGTTTGGGGCTGCGCGTGATGGATACGACGGCCGTCTCGCTGTGCAAGGACAACAGTCTTCCCATGATTGTGTTTTCGATGCGGGAGAACGGCAACATTTTGCGCGTGGTGCAGGGCGAAAAGCTTGGATCGCTGGTTACGGCGTGAGGGCGATGGGATGCTCTAGTCGAGAGCGCGGGCTACGCGTCTCGCTAACAGCGCAAAGCCGGTGAAGAGCAGAACGTAGGGAAGAGCTTCGAGCAGAGAAGCGATGATTTCCAAGGGAAAGCGCGCGCCCGCGGTGACCTGGGCGAGCTCCCGGCTGTTGGAACTGACGATCAAGGCAAGCAGCAGGATTACTACGATCAGCGTGAGGGAGAAGACCCGCGCCTGGCCGGATGTTTCCTTGTCCGGTCCACGCGAGGCGAGCACGCGGAGGGCGACTGGCGGCAACAGGGCCGCGAGCACGAGGGTGGGGAGGGTCGTCACTCCGAAGTCGAACCAGGGATTGTGCAGGAGCGCTGCCTGCCCGTGGGTGGCGAGATAGGGCCGAACCCAGCTGAAGAGCAGGGCGAAGACGGCGTAGACACTGAGGGCGCGCAGGGCCAGCTCCAGGATGCCGCCCCCATGGCGCTGCAGCGCGGGTGCGATGGCGGCGGCGGGCTTCTCCGCGCGCTCGTGGAAGGCCTGCAGCAGGGCGGCTGTGGTGATGAAGGCCGTGGCAAACAGCAGGAGACGAATGAAATAGGTAAGCCAAAGGAGCAGGAGCGCGAGGATGGTCGTGCTTTCGAGCGCGGATGCCGACAGGGGTGCGTGGATGACGGCGCCGCTTAGCGCGGAGTGCTGGCTTGTGCGGTGGTATACGACGGCGCGCAGAAGAGCGCCGCTTCCAAAGTTGGCGAGGTAGCCCAGCAGATCTGCAACCAGGACGGGAACCCATAAGAGCGGTCGCCGACTTAAGACGTCTACGAGATCCTGCCAGAGCTTGCCCACGAAGCGATCTACCCTCCGGATCATCATACGCACCGTGCCCTGCGGGACAATGCCGCTAAAGCGCAATGGCGCTGACGCAGATCTATGCAGGGGTGCGGCGCTGCTTCCACCAGCCCTGGATGAGTTGCTGGCAGGGATGCTCCACCCATCGCCGGACGGCTATCGCCAACAGGACCACAAAGACGTAGCTGATCCAGGGATCGAACTTCAGCAGGCCCAGCCGTTCGGTGACATGGTGCCACTGCAGAAGTTGGAATACGTTGAAGTGAAGAAGGTAGAGGGCATAGGTGGATGTGCCGACCGCGACCAGTGGGCGAATGGAAAAGATGCGCGCCAGGGGGCTTACGCCGGCGAGACCAAGGATGACCAGCGACCAGATTGGCGTAAAAAGGCCGCCGTGCACAAGGATGTATGGAACGCGCGGGGCGACGTGGTAGATGGCGAGCCAGGCGAGCGCAAAGCCTGCCAGACCGGCGATCATGCGTCCGCGCACCGCGAACCTGGCGGCATCATGCAGCCGGCCGAGGGTGAGACCGGCGAGGAAGGTGCAGAGGTAAGCGACGGGCGTGTACTTCAGGGTATCCAGCCACGTTCCGGCGCTGTAGCGGGTGGCCGGCTGGGCAAGATGATCCGGGTTGGTGAGGAGATAGAGGGTGTGCGGCACGAGGCCGAGTGCCCAGAAGCCCAGCACCATGGCGGTGAGCTTCCACGGGCTTTGCGGCCAGCGGACTTTCAGCAGCCAGGGGAAAGCGATGTAGAGTACGACTTCACAGGAGAGGGTCCAGCTTACGGTGTTCCAGAAGGTGGCGAGGTGGGGGAAGAAGCCCTGCATCAGCAGAGGTGTGAGGAGGGCGCCGGCCCAGAACTCACCGTGGCTGCGGGATCGCCATTCCAGCAAGAGCATGGGGATGCTGATCAGCATGGTGAGCAGATAGACGGGGTACAGGCGGGAGAAGCGCGCCATCCAGAAGTCTGTTTTGCGTACGCCGCCCTCGCGGTGGGCGTAGTTGTAGCTGAGGATGAAGCCCGAGATGAGGAAGAAGAAACTGACGAAGACGAAGCCGATATCGATGAGCGGGTAGAGGGTGATGGACGGATGGCGCGCCCAGGTGAGGCCGTTGGGCGTGAAATGGAACATCAGGATGGTGAGGGCGAGGAGGGTGCGCAGGCCGGTCAGGGCAGGTAAGGGGGGCCGGCGCTCCACTGATTGGACCTGCGCCGGCTGCATTGCCATGGCGGGCTCGCCTGTGGAGGTCGGGGCCTCTAAAACTCCCATAGTTTCCGGACTCACCCTCCCTTGGACGCGCTCGCTGGGT
>CAZZWG010000210.1:3874-5726 GCA_964657685.1 Verrucomicrobia bacterium Tous-C9LFEB
CTGCCAGCGGTGGAGGACCTGCGGACGGAAAGGGTTGGCACCTTGCAATTGCCTTTGGCCACTGTTACCGGAAACGGCGACGTGACGGGTCACTGATATCGACGGACCCGGCCCTGCGTGCCCGCCCGAATCTTCTTCGCAGGTCTTACGCTCGCACCTCGGCTTGCACCATCTGCTCTGCTTTGCGGAGGCCGCGGTTGGCGTAGCTGGACTTGATGAAGGCATGGAAGAGCGGATGCGGTTCGAGTGGCTTGGACTTGAATTCGGGGTGGAACTGGCAGCCGAGGAAGAAAGGGTGGTCGGGGAGCTCGACGATTTCGACGTAGGTTCCGCTTTCGCTGGAGCCTGTGAGGCGAAGGCCGGCATCGGTCAATGCTTTCTCAAACTCGCGGTTGAACTCATAGCGATGCCGGTGGCGCTCGCTGATCTTGGTAGTTCCGTAGGCGCGTGCGGCGAGTGAATCGGGTTCCATAACGCACTCCCATGCACCCAGGCGCATGGTGCCGCCCATCTCTTCGACGCCGATGAGCTCACGCAGCTTGTAGATGATGCGGAAGGGGGTGGAGGGGTCGAATTCACCGGAGTTGGCGCGCTCCAGACCGCATACGTTGCGGGCGTATTCGATGCAGGCCGTCTGCATGCCGAGGCAGATACCGAAATAGGGTGTTCCCGTTTCGCGGGCGTAGCGGATGCCGTTGAGCATGCCCTCGATGCCGCGCTTGCCGAAGCCGCCCGGGACCAGGATGCCGTCGTAGCCTTCCAGCATGGAGGCGTACTCGGGGACTTCGAGGGCCTGGGCTTCGATCCATTCCAGGCGGAGCTTCAGGCCTTCTGCCAAGGCGCCGTGGACGAGGGCTTCCTTGAGGGATTTGTAGCTGTCCTCGTACTCCACATACTTGCCTACGACGCCGATGCGGACCTCATCGGTGGGATGGTAGGCGCGGTGCACCAGATCGCGCCAGGGTGACAGGTCCGGTTCCGGGGTATCGATGCGCAGATAGCGAAGGGCGAGCGTATCGACGCCCTGACCGGCGAGGTTGAGGGGGACTTCATAGATGCTGGGCACGTCGCGCGCGATGATGACGCCGGCCTGTTCGACATTGCAGAACGCGGCGATTTTTTCGCGCATTTCTTCGGGAACTTCGCGGTCCGCGCGGCACAGCAGGATGTCCGGCTGGATGCCGATGGAGAGCATTTCCTTGACGGAGTGCTGGGTTGGCTTGGTTTTCAGCTCCTGCGCTGCGGCGATCCAGGGAATCAGCGTGACGTGGACGAAGCAGGTGTGGTCGCGGCCCATCTCCTGGCGCATCTGGCGGATGGCTTCGAGAAAGGGCAGGGACTCGATGTCGCCGACGGTTCCGCCGATCTCGACGATGGCGACGTCGCAGTCGGCACCGATCTTTTTCGCGGCGGCCTTGATCTCGTTGGTGACGTGCGGGATGACCTGGACGGTTTTGCCGAGGTAGTCGCCGCGGCGCTCGCGGGTGATGATGCTTTCGTAGATACGGCCGGTGGTGAGGTTATTGTCGCGGCTGAGTTTGGCGTGGGTAAAGCGCTCGTAGTGGCCAAGATCGAGGTCGGTTTCCGCGCCGTCGTCGGTGACGAAGACTTCGCCATGCTGGAAGGGGCTCATGGTGCCGGGATCGACGTTCAGGTAGGGGTCGAACTTCATCAGGTTGACGCGCAGGCCGCGGGCTTCCAGAAGACAGCCAATGGAGGCCGCCGCCAGGCCTTTGCCCAGTGACGACACAACGCCGCCCGTCACAAAGATGTACTTTGCTGACACTCTTGCGACCTCTTTGAATGGATGGATGGGATGTGCGTGGTGTGCACGATTGAGTATACCGCGCCT
>CAZZWG010000211.1:0-4072 GCA_964657685.1 Verrucomicrobia bacterium Tous-C9LFEB
ACCGTAGAACTCCATCTCTTTCCCCACGGCTACGCCGGCCTCCAGCCCGTAGAAGGGGGTGCCGCCAACTTCACCGCCCTCATCGGCAAACGCCGCCTCGCCCAACTCGGCGGCTGGCCCGGCCTCCTCACTGACATGCAAGCCGCCAACCCCCACCTTGCCCAGCGCCTCGCCCACGCCACGCCCCTCCTCGAAAAACCCCTCGCCCTCAGCGCCATCCCCTACGGCTTCGTCCGCCGCCACGCCCTGGCCCCTACCCTCTATGCCGTCGGCGACCAGGCCGCCGTCATCCCCTCCTTCACCGGCGACGGCATGTCCATCGCCCTCTACACCGGCCTCGCCGCCGCCCACGCCATCCTCGCCAGCCAGCCCGCCACCCTCTTCCAAACCGCCATTCATCAACAACTTCGCCACCAGATCGCCCGAGCGACCCTACTCTCCGAGGCCCTCCTCAACCCCGCCGCCAAACCCCTCCTCACCACCGTCGCCCACCTCTTCCCCACCACCCTCCGCCGCGCCGCCACCCTCACCCGCCTCCCCTCGGCAGCCCTCCTTTCTCTGCACCTTGCGCAGCCCTGATCCCGGTGCCTTCCACTCTCCTTCCAAGTCCAAAACACGTGCGAGCTCTCCTCTCACCGGCGTCCTCATTCTTCCCTCCCTCGCTCTGGCCCAGGCAACGAGCCCTCCCCTCGATCCGGGCGCCTTCACCTTCGAAGTCATCTCCATCCACGAGGATCTCCCCGGAAGCTGCTGCGGCGCCTCCGTGGACTTCACGACTGCGCGCTACACCGCCTCCGGCATCCCCATAAGGGAGCTGCTCCACGAGGCCTACCGTGTAGGGGACTTGCAGATCGACAACCTCCCCGACTGGGCAAATGCAAACAGCTTCACCATCAACGCCGTAACCAGCCCCGAAACTCAACAAGCCCTCGCCGCACTCACGCCTGCTGGACGCGAAGCCGGGGAACGCCCCTTAGGCGCCCAGGTCGCGCCCAGGTCGGCAACAGCAGTTGGCACTCACCGGGCAGCGCTCCGCGAACCACGCACAAGAACCTTGCATTCCGCTTGAGCCGCAGTATGCTGTCCACGTGACAGCCGCCTCCCAGACCGCCTCCCAAACCGATTCCCAGACCACCCGGCACCCCGCCGTCGATGCCTACATCGCCGAAGCCAGGCCGTTCGCGCAGCCCATCCTGAACCGCCTCCGCGACACCCTGCACCGCGTCGTTCCAGACGTCACGGAAACCATCAAGTGGTCCCGTCCCTTCTTTCTCTACAAGGGCATCATCCTCGGCAACATCTCCGCCTTCAAAGCGCACTGTTCCTTCGGCCTCTGGGGCATGGAAATGGCCGAAGCCCTCCGCCGCGGCGGCATCGATTCGAAGGAGAGCATGGGCTCCTTCGGCAAACTCGCCTCCCTGGCCGACCTTCCACCCCAGCCCGACCTCGAAGCCTACATCCGCAAAGCCGCTGACCTGATCGACGAGGGAACCCGCACTCGTTCCATTCAGCGCGTCGCCAAGCCTGCCCCCCGCGGGGAAGCTGAACTCCCCGAAGCCCTGGCGCAAGCCCTGCAGGAAGACACGAACGCGGCCCGGGCGTTCGCGAAGCTCAGCCCGGGCTGCCGCCGGGAGTACGCCGAGTGGATCGCAGGCGCCCGGCGTGAGGACACTCGCTCCAGACGTCTCCTTGCGGCCCTCGCGCTCATCACCGAAGGCAAATCGCTGAACTCAAAATACGAGCGCACGGCCTGACCGGCTCGCTGGCGACCCGCTATGCTGGCGTTCACACACCGATGACGCTGGCAGGCACGTCAATCCACGCATCGCCTGCCGCCAAAGCACCACGCCGCCCTCTACACTGAAAGCCCATGGCTCCCGTTGCGCAATCAGAGTCGGCCCCCGGCCTCGCCCCGCACGCGCTCGACCCGGAAGCCTTCCGCAATGCGCTCGCCCCGTGGTTCCGCAAGCATGCCCGCGACCTTCCCTGGCGCGGGATTCGCAACCCGTATGCCACCTGGCTCTCCGAGATCATGCTGCAACAAACCCGGGTAGCCACAGTCATCGATCGTTACGCCCAGTTCCTTCACTTCTTCCCCACCATCGCCGCCCTGGCCGCTGCCCCGGAAGACGCCGTTCTCGCCCTCTGGAGCGGCCTGGGCTACTACCGCCGTGCCCGCATGCTCCACCGCGGCGCCCAGTTCGTCCAACGCGAACTCAATGGCGAACTCCCCCACACCGCCGACGAACTCCGCACCCTTCCCGGCATCGGCGAATATACTGCCGCCGCGATCGCCTCTATTGCCTTCGGCGAGTCCGTCGCCGTCCTCGACGGCAACGTCGAACGCGTCCTCCTTCGTCTTCTCGGCCAGCGCGAAAACAAGTCCGCATCCGCCCGTATGCAGCTTCTGCGTACGGCCAACGACCTCATCCCGCCCACCCCCGTTCGTCGCGGTCTCTCCAACCCGGCCGGCGACCACAATCAAGCCATGATGGAGCTCGGCGCCACCATCTGCCTTCCCAAAGCGCCGCTCTGCCTTCAATGCCCCGTCGTTACCTTCTGCCGTACCCGCGGCGCCCATCCCACACCCGCGCGCAAGCAGCTCCTCAGCCGCCATGTCGCTTACCTCCTCGCCACCCGCAAACGCGGAACCGTCACCGAGGTCCTGCTGGAGCGCCGCCCCGCGGAAGCCAGTCTCATGCCTGGCATGCTGGAGCTTCCGGCCCTTCCGCTCACCGCCGTCGAAGGCCTCGAACCCATCCTCCGCCTCCGTCACGGCATCACGAACACCAACTATTACGTGGAGATCTTCGCCGAACCCGCGGAGTCCCAAACGGAAGCCCAGGATCTTGCCTCGGAATGGCAGGAGGAGACCGCACCCTCTGTACAGCCCAGCTCGGTCCCTGCACCCCTCTTCGGCGAGCTCACCCTTCCCGACCCGGAGGCCTTCAACGAGGACGAAGCGGTCTACGTCGCGGAACCGGGCGAAACCGGCATCACCCGCAGCCTCCGCTCCCAGCTCGTCTGCAACGAAAGTGATCTGCATTGGGTCACCTCCCGGAGACTTCCCCATCAACCCCTCACCGGCCTCGCCCGCAAAACCCTTCAACGCCTCGGCTTGATGAAAATGCAGGACGTCCGCATCAGCCCCGACCGCACGGTTTAACGCGTCCGCCGCCCTATACTGACCTACACACTTCAGCCCACAGTGGAGATCCCTTTTGTTCAAGAAGCTTATCCCCGGCCTCGCCGCCCTTAGCCTCCTCTCGTTGCACGCGCAGCAGCCCGCGCCTCCCGCCCTCGCCAGGGCCGAAACCTCCGTGAGCCCCGACCGCATCCGTGAAGCCGATCGCTTCATCTCCTCCGACCTCTTTGAAGGCCGCTACCCCGGCCTGCGCGGCGGCCAACTCGCCGCCGACTACATCGCCGACCAGTTCGCCCTCGCCGGCCTGCAACCCGCCGGCGATGGGGGCAGCTACCTGCAGCAGGTCAACTTCGTCGGCATGAAGGCCATCCCCGGGCAAACCAGCTTCACCCTCCTCCCCGCCCACGGCCCCTCTCAGAAACTCGCCTACGCCACCGACTACACCGTTGCCAACCAGACCCTCACCCCTACCGCCACCCTCGACGCCCCCATCGTCTTCGTCGGCTACGGCGTCACCGCCCCCGAGTTCAACTGGAACGACTACGCCGGCGTCGACGTCAAGGGCAAAGTCATTCTCTGCATCGTCGGCGACCCACCCTCCGACGACCCCAAATTCTTCGGCGGCAAAGCCCTCACCTACTACGGCCGCTGGACCTACAAGTTCGAGCAAGCCGCCCGCATGGGAGCCGTCGGCGCCCTCATCATCCACCGCACCGACCTCGCCAGCTACGGCTGGAACGTCGTTCAGAACTCCAACACCTCCGAGAAAACCTTCCTCCGCGACGACACCAACCCCCGCCTCAAAGCCGCCAGCTGGATCCAGCTCGAAGTCGCCCGCCACATCTTCGCCGCGGGCAACATGGACCTCGACAAAGAGTTCACCGCCGCCGGCCAGAAAGGCTTCAAAGCCGTAGAACTCCCCGTCCA
>CAZZWG010000211.1:4172-5706 GCA_964657685.1 Verrucomicrobia bacterium Tous-C9LFEB
GGCCGTCCTCTACACCGCCCACTACGACCACCTCGGCATCGTCCCCGGCAAATCAGGCGACAACATCTACAACGGCGCCGCCGACAACGGCACCGGCGTAGCCATCCTGCTCGAAATGGCCCGCGCCTGGAAGTCTGCCACAGACAACGGCCTCACCCTCCCCCACTCCGTCCTCTTCTCCGCCGTCACCGCCGAAGAACAGGGCCTTCTCGGCTCCGAATACCTCGGCCAGCACCCACCCATCCCCGCCGGCCAAATCGCCCTCGACATCAACTACGACATGCTCCTCCCCCTAGGCATCCAGAAGGAAATCAACGTCAACGGCGCGCAACGCACCACCTTCTACCCCACCGTCCAGACCATCGCGAAACAATTCAACCTCGCCATCGTCCCCGACCCCCGCCCCGAAGCCGGCAGCTACTACCGCTCCGACCATTTCTCCCTCTCCCGCGTCGGCATCCCCGCCTTCTCAGTCGACGCCGGCACCCTCTACGAAGGCCACGACAACGCCTGGGGCATCGCCCAGGAAAAAGCCTTCAACGAAAACGACTACCACAACTTCACCGACGAGTTCCGCCCCTCCTGGAACTTCGCCGGCGACGCCAAACTCGTCCGCTTCGGCATGGCCCTCGGCTGGGCAGCCCTCACCTCCACCCAACCCATCCGCTGGAACCCAGGCGACGAATTCGAACCCGCCCGCAAAGCCTCCGGCGCCCCATAACCCCACCCCACGCCGCAACGAAGGCCCGGTCCACCCGGGCCTTCCCCTCCGCCAACTAGCGTTCGCAGTCGTCTCTGCCGTGGCACCTTGCCGCCTCGCCCGTTATCCCCTAAAATCCGCGTGCAGCGATTCTCTCTTAGCAGAAAACAAGCTGCCAAATCTCAGCGCGCCGGCCCCACCACCGCCACCGCCGCCGCACTCACATTCCCCCGCGCATCCACCGCCGTCACCTCGTACCGGTAACGCTCCCCCGCGGTCGCCGACCCATCATGAAACCCCGGCGTACTCACCGGCTCCGCCGTCAGTCTCTCCATCCTCCCCGCCGCGCCCAACCGCTCTCGCAACACCACATACCCCGTCACCCGCGCATCATTCACCGGCTCCCACACCAGGTCTACCGCATACCCCCCACCCGCCGCATACCCCAACGCCGTCAAACCCTTCGGCGCCGGCGGCGGATACACATCCCTCCATGCAATCTCCACCCCGGCCGACGGCGCACTCCGCACCTCCATCGTCCTTCCCCCAACCTGCACCATCGCCGACCGCACCGCCGTATATCGGTACCGCACGCCCTCCCCAATGCTCCCGTCCACCATGGCCGCCGCCCCCGCCGCGGCACTCGGCGCCTTCAGCCAAACCACCCCCTCTGCCCGCTCCACATCCACCCCCGAACCCCCGCCCGCAGCATGCCTCCGCCGCTCCCCACCCACCGCCTTCCCCTTGGCCCCGCCTTCACGCCCGCCCGCCGCGTCGCCCTCCACCGTCTCCCGCCCGACCAGCAATTCACCCGGACCCGCCATCTCACGCCAC
>CAZZWG010000212.1:0-5677 GCA_964657685.1 Verrucomicrobia bacterium Tous-C9LFEB
GGTTGGAAGGTTGGGGTTGAGTGTGGCCGGTTTCTATGGCGCGGCCTTTGCGGGGTTTGGGGGTGGGGGTGGGTTGGAGGGCGAGGGCCAGGACTTCGGCGATGTGGAGAGCCTGGCGGGGGGTGCCGTGGGCGATTTGTTGGCGGCAGCTGAAGCCGTCGGCGATGAGGAGGGTGTCGGGGGTGGCGGCACGGAGTTTGGGGAGGAGGCGTTGGTTGCCGATCTGCATGCTGATGTTGTGGTGGTGGGCTTCGTAGCCGAAGGAGCCGGCGAGGCCGCAGCAGCCGGAGTCGAGGGTTTCTGGATGGAGGCCGGCGGCGGTGAGGAGGCGGTGTTCGGGGGTGAGGCTCCAGAGGGCTTTGTGGTGGCAATGGCCGTGGATGATGGCTTTAGTGGTGAGGTTTTGTAGGGGCTTGGGTTGGTAGCCGACTTTGTCGAGGAAGTCGGGGAAGAGGATGACTTGTTTGCTTAGTTTTTGGGCGGCTGGGTCGTGGGGGAAGAGGTTGGTGAGTTCGTCTTTGAAGACGGAGGCGCAGCTGGGTTCCAGGACGATGATGGGGGTGCCTGCGGCTATGTCTTCAGCTAGGGTAGTGAGGATTTTGCGGAGGTAGGTTTTGGCTTGGTCTAGCATGCCGAAGTCGTAGAGGGGGCGGCCGCAGCATAGGTGTTGTTTTGGGACTTTGACTCCGAAGCCTGCGTCTTCTAGGACGAGGAGGGCGGATTGGGCGGTGTGGGGGGTGAAGTGGTTGTTGAAGGTGTCTGCCCAGAGGATGATGGTGGGTCTTGTGTTTTGAGGATTACTGGCTTGTGCCTGCGGCCCTCGCGTTGTGTAAAACGCAGGTCTCTCCACTGCGCTTCGCTTCGGTCGAGATGACAAAGTTGGGGAGGGGTGCTTCGGGTGAGATGACGAGTTCTTGGAGGAGTGATCGGTTTTGAACGACAAACGCCCTTGGAGTTCTCGGGTGGCTAGCCATTGTTTGAAGGTCTGGGTGGGGAAGGCGGGGAGGGGGCGGTGTTGGGTGGTGCCTGTGAGGGCTTTGGCGAGGGAGCGGAGGATGGGGGTTTGGGTGGCGAAGTTGGCGAGGGCTGGGACGTGGGAGGCGAGGGCGGCGGTTTTGTCGATGAAGCCTGTGGCGTAGGCGAAGAGGGGGCGGAGGCGGCCTTCGTAGTAGTGGGCGAGGAACTCGGCTTTGTAAGTGGCGATGTCTACGGAGACGGGGCAGTCGCCTTTGCAGCCTTTGCAGGCGAGGCAGAGGTCGAGGGCTTCTTTGACTTGTTCGTTGCGCCAGGTTTCGGGGATGGAGTCGCCGCGGAGGAGTTCGAAGAGGAGGCGGGCGCGGCCGCGGGTGGTGTGTTGTTCTTCGCGGGTGGCGTGGAAAGAGGGGCACATGGTGCCGCCTTCGACTTTGCGGCATTTGCCTACGCCGAAGCAGCGTTCTGTTGCTTGGGCGAGGGAGCCGTTGTCGTCTGGGAACTGAAAGATGGTCGGAAGGGCAAGGGGTTTGTAGTCGGGGCCGGTGCGGAGATTGGAGTCGAGGGGGTAGGGGTCTACGACTTTGCCGGGGTTCATGCGGTTGGTGGGGTCCCAGATGCGCTTGAACTGGCGGAAGGCTTCGATGAGTTCGGGGCCGTACATGATGGGAAGGAGTTCGGCGCGGGCCTGGCCGTCGCCGTGCTCGCCGGAGAGGGAGCCGCCGTAGCGGACGACGAGGTGGGCGGCTTCGGTGACGAAGTTGCGGTAGTGGGCTACGCCTTCGGGAGAGCGGAGGTCGTAGTTCATGTGGGTGTGGACGCAGCCCTGGCCGAAGTGGCCGTAGAGGACGACGAAGTAGTTGTATTTGTCGCAGAGGGCGTAGAAGTCGCGGAGGTAGGGGCCTAGTTTATGGGGGTCGACGGCGGCGTCGTCCCAGCCTCCCCAGGTGTCTGGAGTTTTGCCGGGAACGCGGCTGACGCCGAGGCCTAGTTCGCGGACCTCCATGGCGGCGCGCTGGTCTTTGGGGTCTTCGAGGAGGCGGAAGCCTGTCTGGTCGGGGTCGTGTTTCTGGGCCCAGGCTGCGGCTTCACGGCCGAGTTTGAGGGCGGCTTCGCGGGTGTCGGCGCCGAACTCTACGAGGAGCCAGGCGTCGCCGGGTGGGTAGAGGTCGAGGCCGGGCATGTGTTTGCCGGCGAGGCGGGCGTTGTCAATGATCCGGTGGTGGAAGCCTTCGATGGCGATGGGGCCGAGGGCCTGGAGACGGGGGGACTGGTCGGCGGCCTGGAAGACAGAGGGGTAGGCGAGGAGGAGCAGGACGCGGTGTTGGGGGCTGGCGATGAGGCGGGTTTTGGCGCGGAGTACGGTGACGCAGGTGCCTTCGGAGCCGACGAGGGCGCGGGCTACGTGGAAGTTGTTTTCGGGGAGGAGATAGTCGAGGTTGTAGCCCGAGACGCGGCGAGGGATGTTGGGGTACTTCTGGCGGATCAGGTCGGCGTAGGTGTCGCGGAGATCGCGGAGTTGGGCGTAGATTTCGGCTCTGCGGCCGCCTTGTTTGATGATGGCGCGGAGTTCGCGTTCGGTGGTCGGGCCGACGGTCATGCGGGTACCGTCGTAGAGGAGGATGTCGAGTTCTTCGATGTTTTCGCTGGTTTTGCCGCCGAGGACGGAGTGGGGGCCACAGGAGTTGTTGCCGATCATGCCGCCGAGGGTGCAGTACTGATGGGTGGCGGGGTCTGGGGCGAAGGTGAGGTTGTGTTTTTCGGCCGCAGAGCGAAGGCTGTCGTTGATGAGGCCGGGCTGGATCCGGGCGTGGCGTTTTTTGGGGTTCAGGTCTTCGATTTTGTTGAGGTATTTGGAGAAGTCGATGACTACGGCGGCGTTGGTGGTCTGACCGGAGAGGGAAGTGCCGGCGCCCCGGCCGAAGAGGGGGACGTTGAGGTCGCGGCAGGCGGCTACGGTCGCGGTAACGTCCGCGAGGGTGCGGGGGATGACGACGCCGATGGGGATCTGGCGGTAGTGGGAGAGGTCGGAGGCGTAGAGGGCGCGGTCGGCGGGGGTGAAGCGAATCTCGGCGGTGGTGGTGGCGCGGAGGCGGGCGGCGAGTTGGTCCGCGATGGAGTTGCCGAGGATGGGAAAGGGTACGGGGGCGGTGGTCAATCGTGGCTCCGGATCGGTACGTCTTGGCTTTGGTTCTGGGATGCCGGCGAACAAGTGCCCCTGTGGGCCTTTGTCTATCTTCGCTCGCCTGAGTGCCCCCGGTGAAGCAGGTAGCGGGGCTGGTTCGCGGCATCCGTAGTACCTACAGAAAACGGGACGCGTAAGACAAAAGTTGTACAGAAAGGCATAGAATACGGAATTGGGATGTTCGTTATGGTGCCAATCGGGAGTTTTGGCTATGGCGTGTATTCCATAAGAGCCGTACCGGTGGATGTTGTCTGATCCGCCAAGACTGGAGGGACGAATGGTAAATCAACGTCGTTCGACGACGATCAGTGGATTGGCACTTGTGGCCGCGATGGGCTGGATGGGCAGCGCGGCTTTGGCTCAGCAGCCAGGGACGGTGGAGGGTCTTGTTGTGGACCGGACTGGACCGACGATCATTGTGCAGGCGAAGGATCATGCACGGACGACGGTGGTTTTGTCGGATTCAACAAGGGCCGAGCAGAAGGATGGCCTGTTCAATTGGGGCCACAAGAACCTGGCGATCACGGAGCTTGTACCCGGGCTGGCAGTGAAGGTTGATGGAACGTACGACGGCGACCACAAACTGGTGGCGAACAAGGTCGTGTTCACGCAGAGTTCTCTGAAGACGGCGAAGCAGATTGATGCCGGGCTGAACCCTGTGCAGCAGGAAGTAGCGAAGGCTCAGGACGATTTGCGCAGCCAGCGTCGCGATCTGGACCAGAATACGCAGGATATTGCGTCCGCCAAGCAGGACATTAACAGCAACAAGCAGGCGATCGCGCAGACTGCGCAGGATACGGCGGCGAACAAGTCGGCCATCGGGCAGACCAACGGTCGCATCGGCCAATTGGATCAGTACGACACGAAAGATAGCCTGACGATCACGTTTGCGAACGGCCGGGCGACTGTGGCTCCGAAATACAAACAGCAGATTGCAGACTTCGTGAAAGCTGCCGCGAATACACCGGGCGCGATGATCGAGGTGCAGGGTTTTGCGTCGAAGGTTGGCAACCCGGAGTTGAACCAGCGGTTGAGCTCTGAACGTGCCGAGGCTGTGATCGCGATGATTCAGCAGACCGGCGAAGTGCCGTTGACGAGCATTCTGGCGCCGGCGGCAATGGGCGTGACCAACCAAGTGGGCAGCAACCATAACCGGAGTGGGCAGGCGCAGAACCGGCGCGTGGTGGTGACCATTGTGGTGAATAAAGGCATTAGCGCGAATAGCGGTACGGCCGGGGAGTAGACCGGTTCTGGAATGTCTGGAATAGGAAGTGCGAGAGCTTAGGCTCTCGCACTTTTGCTTGTGTGGTCTCAGAGTGAGTTTTCCTGGGGCTTCCTATACGAATTGTGGCACCTTCAAACCCAGGTCTCAGAAGCCAGACCTGGGGCACCCGGCCTACTTTGTGGGTTTGGCGTCGTCGGTGTCTCCCTTGGCCTTGGTGACGGGGGTGAGGTCGGCTGGGAGTGGGTCGCTCCAGATGTAGTGGTTGAACCAGAGTTCGTTCTCTTCCATGACGGCGCGTTGTTGTTTGGGCTTGTTGACGGGGTGGCCGAAGCCTTCGTAGAGGACCATTTTGACGGGGACGCCGCGGTCTTCGAGGGCCTGGCGGAGTTCGAAGGAGTTGGCTACGGGGACGCGGTGGTCGGCGCTGCCCTGCTGGATGAGGGTGGGTGTTTTGGCGTGGCTGATGTAGCTGATCGGTGAGGTCTTTTTGTAGATTTCGGGGTCGGATTGGGGTGTGCCGCCGAGGTACTGGCGGGTGAAGGGCGTGATGTCGGTGTTGTAGTAGTAGGTGGCCCAGTCGGAGATGCCGGCGCCTACGCTTACGGCGGCGAAGCGGTCGCTGGAGGCGGTGATGAAAGCGGAGATGTAGCCGCCTTCGCTCCAGCCCATGGAGCCTACGCGTTTGGGGTCGACGAGGCCTTTGGCGATGAGGGAGTCTACGCCGCTGATGACGTCGGCGTAGTCGCCTACGCCGAGATTGCGGACGTTGAGGGCGCGGAACTTGCCGCCGTAGCCTGCGGAGCCGCGGTAGTTGGGGCGGAGGATGAGGGCGCCGCGGGCGAGAAAGCGTTCTGCGGGGTAGTAGCGGTCTGCGGCTAGTAAGGGGGTGTCAATGCCGGTGGGGCCGCCGTGAATGATCACGAGGAGTGGGTATTTGGTGCCGGGTTGGAAGTTGGCAGGTTTCTCGAGGACGCCTTCGATCGTGGCACCGTCGCTGGATTTCCAAGTGACGAGTTCGCGGGTGGTGTGCGGGTAGGGGGTGAGTTGGGTGTCTTCGTGGGTGAGTTGGACGGGGGACCAGGAGACCAGGTCCGTGGCGTAGATGTCGGGCATGTGTTCGGCTGCGGCGCCGCGGTAGGCGAGGTGTTTGCCGTCGGGCGAGAGGGAGACCGCGTTGATGTATTGGTGTTCGGGGCTGACGGCCGTCGTTGCTCTGGTTGCGGGGTCGAGGCGGAAGAGGCGCATGGTGCCGTGTTCGAAGCCGGTGAAGTAGAGGCCTTCAGGGGTCCAGGCGG
>CAZZWG010000213.1:0-5662 GCA_964657685.1 Verrucomicrobia bacterium Tous-C9LFEB
GATGAAGTTTGGGCAGACCCTCGTCCATGCGGGCCATGATGGCGGCTGCATCCAGGGTAGCGAGCTCGTCGAGAAGTTTCGAGCGAAGATCGTAGTCCACTGGACGCCGATTGTCGGGGTCGACGAGCGAGAGATCCCACAGTTCCCCGCCCTGGTAGAGGTCCGGTACGCCGGGGGAGGTGTGCTTCAGCAAGGTCTGGGCGAGAGAGTTTACGCGGCCTGCGTAGGTGATGGAAGTGACAAACGCCTCGAGGTCCTGGGTGAACACTTTGTCGGCCAGCAGCTTGTCCTGGTAGTCGTTGAGTGCGTTTTCGTAGTCGGCGTTGTTGCTGGTCCAGGTTGTGCGGACCTTGGCCTCGCGCATGGCTTTTTGCATGTACGCCTTGAGGCGGTCGGGCGTGATGGGCCAGGCGCCGATGAGGGTCTGGAAAAGGAACCACTCGGTGCCGGTGTCCACAGGTTCGCCGCGATAGGAGGCCGTGCTTTCGTGCCAATGCTGGACCCGGGCGTTGAACTCGTCCGGGATCTCGCTCAGCACGGCGAGGCGGGCGCGTACGTCGTCGGCGCGCTTGGTGTCGTGGGTGCTCAACGTGAGCATGGTTTGCGGGAAGGTGCGCTGAACGGTCGTGTTGTATTCGTGGAAGTTGGCCGGGGTAAAGCCGCTGCAGGCGGGGTTGCCGCCGACCTCGTTGAGAGCGGCCAGGCGGTTGTAGCAGTAGAACGCGGTGTCTTCGACACCCTTGGCCATCACGGGCGAGGTGAACTGCTGGAAGCGGTAGACGAACTCGGACTCTTTCTCGCCCAGGACATTGCCCTGCAGGAGCTCGCACATGAAATCAAAGAGCTGGCCGTCGATGTCGGCGCGATTGTTCTTGGCGCACTCGGTGGCTTTACGGATGATCTCGCGGTCTTCCTCGGTGATCTCTTTGCGCTTGGGAACGACGTAGGTGCGGTAGATGCTGAAGCAGGAGGCCACTTCACGAATCGCACGGCGAATCTCGGCGCGGGTGAAGTCGCGGAAGTCGCGGTTTTCCTCGCAGATTTCGACCATGAGGGTGGCGAGACGGTTGACATCGGAGCCCAGGCCTTCCTGCGTGACGTTGAGCTTTTTGTCGTGCGCGATGGCGGGGAAGGTGCAGTCGTCGCCGGTGAAAGCAGCGTAGTGCTCCCCCAGTTTAAGGAGCCCTTGAGGCTGAACCAGAAGGCCGATGGCCTGGTTCATGAAGTCATAGCCGCTGGTGCCTTCGATGGGCCAGTTGGGACGCAACAACTCGCCGGGCTCCAGGATTTTCTCGCCGATGATCCAGGCCTCGGGCGCGGCTTTGCGGAGACGATCGAAGTACTCGAGTGGATCGCGGAGGCCGTCGGGGTGATCGATACGGAGGCCGTCGAGAACGCCTTCTTTGACCCACTTCAGAATGAGTGCGTGGGTTTCTTCAAAGACGTACTCGCGCTCCATGCGAACGCCGATGAGGGTGTTGACATCGAAGAAGCGGCGATAGCCGAGCTGCTGGTCAGCGGTCTTCCAATAGGAGAGACGATAGTTCTGCTGGGAAAGAAGTTCGTCGAGCGCGTCGGGGCTGGCGTTCATGGATTCGATGACGTTATCGATCTCATGGCCGGCGGCGCTCTCCTCCAGGCAAAGCCGGCTGAGGAGGCCGAAGAGGACGCGTTTATCGCGGTCGCGAGCGTTGAGCTTCCAGCGGTCCCACTCTTCCGCGGCGGGAAGCCTGCCGAAGCTGGCAGAGAGAAAGCGAAGGGTGTCGGAACCGGCGCGGTCGGCGGCCTTGGAGAGGATCAGGGGCAGCGTGCACGGGGAGAGTGGAAGCTCCTGCTCCGAGACAACGAAGGTGAAGACGGGGCCGACGCGTTTGATCTTGACGCCTCCATCGCGGAGGACGCGGCCGTACTGGTCGCCAAGGATGGGAACCAGAACCTTGTCGCGGAGGCGTTCTTCGTTCGAGTTCCAATCAATGTCGAAGAAGCCGGCGTAGCGGCTGTTGGTGCCGTTTTCGAGCACATCCCACCAGTAGCGGTTCTGACGGCCAAGGCTCATGTGGTTGGGCACGATGTCGAGAACCTGGCCGAGGCCAAGCTCACCGAGGGTCTTGCAGAAGCGCTCGTGGGCCTCGGCACCGCCCAGCTCTTCGTTGACTTTGCGATGATCCACGACATCGTAGCCGTGACGGCTATGGGGAGCGGCCTGCAGGTAGGGAGAGCTGTAGGCGTGCGTGACGCCCAACTTTTTCAGGTACGGCGCGATGGCGGAAGCCTGGTCGAAACCGAATTCTTCATGAAGCTGCAACCGGTAGGTTGAGCCTGGGATACGGGCCATTTTTGCGATGCTCCTGCGGACGGTGGAAGGGTGTTGAGGGCGCGGGATGTGTTTTCCCGTCGTGCCCGGTTCCCGGGTATAGAGTCCCGTGCGGAAGGGAGGGGTTGTATTCCGCGTTAACAGCGGGGGGCGGTGAAGGGCATGGGCTTCCACTGGTCTGAGAGTGTGAAAGCGGCGTGAACGAGGCCAAGGTGCGACAGGGCCTGGGGAAAGTTGCCGAGTTGACGTTTCGCCTTTGGATCGTATTCTTCGCTGAGTAGACCCACGTCATTGCGAAGGGTTAACAGGCGCTCAAAGAGTTCTTTCGCTTCGTCCTTGCGGCCGGCAAGGTGGAGGCAGGTGACCATCCAGAAGCTGCATGCGAGGAAGGTTCCTTCGTCGCCCTTGAGACCATCACCGGCCTTGGAGGTATCGTACCGGTTCACGAGGCCGTTCGGCATCAAGTTCTTCTGGATCGCGTCAATCGTGCCAAGGATGCGGGGATCATCGGGCGGCAGAAAACCGCCGAGGACCATGCGAAGGCAGGAAGCGTCGAGGGCGTCCGAGCCATAGCTCTGGGTGAAGGCATTGAGCTCCTTGTTGAAGCCCTTTTCACAGACTTCCTTGTGGACCAGATCGCGATTGATCTTCCATCGCTCCAAGTCGCCTTTGCCATCGAACTGCTCGTGGTTCTGGATGGCTCGATCGAGGGCGACCCAGGCCATGGCCTTGGAGTGAACGAATTGTTTGCGGTCGCCACGAGTCTCCCAGATGCCGTCATCAGGTTGCGGCCAGATCTTGCAGAGATGATCGGTGAGGGCGGCCTGGAGCGCGGCGGCGGGCGTACGGAGATCGTCATCGGCGTCGGGTGTGCGGCTGAGGGCGGCGGCGACTTCGCCGTACACGTCGAGTTGAAACTGATCGGCGGCGGCGTTGCCGATGCGGACGGGTCTGGAATTCTCGTAGCCCGCGAGCCAGGTGGCGTCCCACTCAGGGAGGCGGCGTTCACCGTTGATGCCGTACAGGGTTTGGAGCTGGTCGGGCGACCCGGCGATGGCGCGCAGGAGCCAGAGGCGCCAATGAACGGCTTCTTCGGTGTAGCCGGCGAGCATCAGGATGAGCAGGGTGAAGGCGGCGTCGCGCAGCCAGCAATAACGGTAGTCCCAGTTGCGCTCGCCGCCGATCTGTTCGGGCAGGCCTACGGTGGGAGCGGCGACAATGCCGCCGGTGGGGATAAAGGTGAGGGCCTTGAGGGTGATGAGGCTGCGCTGAACGGCTTCGGCGTAGGGGCCGTTGTAGGTGGACTTGGCAGACCATTCGGTCCAGAAGGTCTCCGACTCCCGCAGCTTTGCGGCGATGTCGACAGGAGGGGGCTGATCCTCGTTGGAAGCGCCGTAGGAGAGGACGAAGCTGACTTCGTGGTCCTGGCCGAGGGTGAAGTCGGCGGAGGTGGCCAGGTCTTCACCATGGAAGGCGATGGGATCGCCCCCGATGCACTGGCTGCGGAGAACGACGAGGTTGGGGCCGGCAACGGCGCGGACCTCGTGGTCGTGCCGGGTGACCCAGGGAACGGTGAGGCCGTAGTCGAAGCGCAGAATGATGTCGAGGCGCATGGCCACGGTACCGCGGATGCACCGAATCTTCCGGATGATATCGGAGTGAGTGCCGCGCGGAGGCATGCAATCGGTAAGCAGCACTTCGCCGGAGCCGGTGAGGAAGGTTGTCTCAAGGATCATGGTGCCCTCGCGGTAGGCACGGTGGGTCTTGAGGATTTCACCGGCGGGGCGGATGCGAAAGAAGCCGTTTTGTGCGGTGCCGAGGAGGCTGGCGAAACAGGCGGGCGAGGAGAAAGTGGGCCAGCAGAGCCAGTCGATGGAGCCCTCGTGACTGACGAGGGCGGCGGACTGGAGGTCACCCAGAAGGGCGTAGTTCTCTATGCGGGTGGCGTGAAGGGGCTCATCTTTGGATCGTTCTAGATTCTCGGGCAACCAGGTCTCCTGCGATGCATGTTCAGCGGTGAGCCGACAACCAGCCTCCGGAAGGGTGCA
Source organism: Verrucomicrobia bacterium Tous-C9LFEB (assembly GCA_964657685.1). Taxonomy (GTDB): domain Bacteria; phylum Acidobacteriota; class Terriglobia; order Terriglobales; family Acidobacteriaceae; genus Granulicella. The sequence continues at coordinate 4,363 of CAZZWG010000213.1, forward strand.
TCCCCTGTGGAGGTGGTTTAAGAGTGTGGGCTCACGCGATCTCTCTGAGTTGGATGCCGGTTTCGGGTTCGGTTCGATCGGTGGCGACATCCGTGTGCGGCAACACGTGGAAAGGATTGATACGCGATGAAACCGAGTGAAGGCCGTCGTCGAGTTGTGATTGAAGAGGTGCAGCCGGAGGTCAATGGTGGGCGATATCCGGCAAAGCGAATTGCCGGCGACCAGGTGACGGTAACCGCGGCGATCTTCTCCGACGGTCACGATCATGTGGCGGCGCGCCTGCTGTACCGTCACAGCGACGAAAAGACGTTCAGGAGTGTGCCCTTGAAGGCCTTGCCGAACGATCTATGGACAGCATCTTTTCCGGTGGACCGGCTGGGAATGTGGTACTTCACGCTGGAGGGGTGGGTCGATCACTTCGACACCTGGGTGAGTGATCTGGCGAAGCGCCTGGCGGCGCAGCCTGATCCGAAGGAGCCGACGCAGACGGTGACGCCACAGGACATTCCGCTGCAGTTTGAGATTGGGGCGCGCCTGATTGAAGAAGCGCAGAGCCGGGCCAAGGGGGTGGCTGCGGCGAAGCTGAAGGAAGCTGCAGCCAGGCTGCGGACGCTGGCCGGGAAGAACTCGACGCGGTATGAAGACCCGCTGACGCCGGAGCTGGTGGAGCTGATGGCACGGTACCCCGATCTACGTTTTGCAACGCAATATGAGGCGGATGTGCCGGTGTGGGTGGACCGGGAGCGGGCCAGGTTTTCAGCCTGGTATGAGTTGTTTCCGCGTTCTTTCGGGAAGAGCGAGGCGGAGCATGGGACCTTCCAGGATGTCATCCGGGAGCTGCCCGGGATCGCGGCGATGGGGTTCGATGTGCTGTATATGCCGCCCATCCATCCGGTGGGGGTGCAGTACCGGAAGGGCAGGAACAACAGCGTATCGGCGGAGCCGGGGGACGTTGGCAGCCCGTGGGCGATCGGCGGGGCCGAGGGTGGGCATACGGCACTGCATCCGCAACTGGGGACCTTTGAGGACTTCAATGCACTGGCGTCGGCCGCGAAGGAAAACGGGATGGAGCTGGCGCTGGATATTGCGTTTCAATGTTCGCCGGATCATCCGTGGGTGACCGAGCATCCGGACTGGTTCAAGTCGCGTCCGGACGGGACGATTCAGTATGCAGAGAACCCACCCAAGAAGTACCAGGATATCTATCCGATCAACTTTGAGTCGGGGGACTGGCGGGGGCTGTGGGATGCGCTTCTGGGGGTGTTTACGTTCTGGATCGAGCGGGGTGTGCGGATTTTCC
>CAZZWG010000214.1:0-5658 GCA_964657685.1 Verrucomicrobia bacterium Tous-C9LFEB
GATGCTGGTTGGGATCTTGGAAAAGTCGAGACGGGTGCGAAGCGCGCGCGTTTCGTTTGTCTGGTTCGACATGCTATCTCCTGGTTGAATCGAGGCCCATTGACTCCGTTCAGAACGCCACAAAACACGTCTGAACAGCTTTCAAGAGGGAGAAGAGCCCGCGATGAGCGGACCGTCTCATTGGATTGCTGCGCCTGAAGATCGGTGCATTCGCCCCTCGTTGCGAACACGCCCTTGCGCTTGTTGTCGATAGGCCCCAGCGATGCATTCTGCGGGGTGGAAAGTGTGGGTATACCTCAAATGCTCAACCTTGAGGCCCTCCATCGTGTCGGCCACCCGGCTCCCACACGATGCAATGCACAAACCGGCTAGAAGGCCGTACTCTCACCGAAGACAGCGCCGAGCGGCCGCCGTCCGCAACTGCAAAAGGAATGGCGCCCATGCGGAACATCTTGCCCGCAGGGCGTGGTTGCACAAGAAGTTGAAATCGTCTGCTGAAAAGACTGAATACTCGCCACCTTTGCGCTCCACTGCCAATGGAACCCAAAATTGCCGCCGATCTTCCAGGTGTCACCCAGAGATCCCGCTGCTCGGATCGCAAGGTGGCCGGCTCCGTAACCCGCGCGCCCAAGCACGGGATGAACCGGATACTGCTACAGATGTGCTAAAGTCGACTCGAAATCGGGTTGCTTAGAACTTGTGTGATGGCCACACTGGCCTCGGGATCCTCCCCGCTGCTGATGCAAAGCCACATGCCGGGGCGGAGGGACGATCTTCCCAAGGAAAAGAATACATCAATTGTGCTGGAGTGTGCAACCTTTGGTGTAAAGCCCCGGCAGCCAGGAGATATGCAGGCCAGCCCCTGCTCCCCTCATCCCGGACACCTGCCTCACTAAATGCGAAGATTTCTAATGATCCGGAACGCTCTGTGGAGAGTTCACGACACGCACTGGACTGTAAAACAAAGAGCGACCCGCCAACGGGCCGCCCCTCGCCTTGTTGCAAGTGTTACTTGATTTCGACCGTCGCCACGCCTTCGAACTTCTTGGCAATCGCCGCCGCATCATCCTTTGAGATGTTCTCCTTCAAAGGCTTCGGTGCGCCGTCGACCAGGTCCTTGGCTTCCTTCAAGCCCAGCGCCGTCACTTCGCGCACGGCCTTGATGGTGTTGATCTTGTTCGCGCCCGCGTCCTTCAAGATGACCGTGAACTCGGTCTTCTCTTCAGCCACCGGAGCCGCTGCCGCGCCGCCACCGGCCGGAGCCGCTGCCACCGCTGCTGCCGCTGAAACGCCCAGAATCTCTTCAAGCTTCTTGACCAGGTCGGCCGCTTCGAGGAGGGTGAGCTTCGTAATTTGGTCTACCAACTGTTGATCAGCCATAAATTGTCTCCATGTCCTGCTAAATGTCCTTGCTTCGAATTACTTTCCGGAAGCCATACCGCGCTTCAGGCTGCCGTTTCCTCCACCAGGTTTCCGTTGCGCCCAGACTGCGCCCCCGTCGGTGAAAACGACGAAACTTGAAATCCTAACCCTCTACCGGGTCCGTCGAGGCAGCTTCACCTGCCTGCGACGCCGTTCCGTTCTCCGGCTGCGCGGCCCCACTGGGCTCAGCCACCGGATCCGCCTCGGAAGCCGGATGCTCTGCAATCTGCTCCGCCGGTGTAGGCGCCTCTTCCGCGTGCGCCGCGGCAACCTGCTCCTCGGGGGCATCGCTCGTCGCCGCAGCGGCCTCGGCTACAGGCGCCGACACCGACGCTGCAGCAGGTGTCGCACCCGCGCTGAACTTCTCCTTCTCGACCCCCTGGTTCAGCACCACAGCCAGATCGCGGCCTGTAGCGTTGATCACCGTCACCAGCCGCTGCGCCGGCGCCTGGATCAGGAACAGAAGCTTCGAGAACAGCTCTTCCTTGCCCGGAAGCTTGGCCAGATCGCCAATCTCTTCCTTCGTAATCACCTTGCCGTCCACAATGCCCAGCTTGAACGTAAACTCGGCGTTATCCTTCACCCAGTCCGAAAGCGCCTTGGCCAGGGCCACCGGGTCGCCTGACGTGTACGCCACCGCGCTTACGCCCTTCAGCCCCTGCAGCGCCGCTTCCACCTTCGTGCCCTCGGAGCTCTTCGCCGCCAGCTTGTTCTTCACCACGTGGTACGCGCCGCCTGCCTCGCGCACAACCTTGCGCAGGGAGAAATCCTTCGACGCCGTGAGCCCCGTGAATGTTCCAATGATCGCCGAGGTGCTCTTCTCTAGATCGGCTGCGAGCGCCGCAACCTTCTTGTTCTTCTGTGCCTTCGTCAATGCCATCGAAATCCAGCCTTTTGCTGCTAGCTCTTCGCCGCTAGCTCAATCTTTATTGGCGCTTGAGCGCCGTTTTCTCCACCAGAAGCTAAAACCAGCAGCCGGCAGTTCGCTTACTTGGTAGCAACGTCCGCGGTGTCGGCCATCAGCTCAATGCCAGGTCCCATCGTCGAGCTCAGCACGATCTTCTTCACGTACTTGCCCTTGGCCGCCGAAGGCTTCGCCTTCATCACCGCGTTCACCACCGAAAGCGCATTCTGCTCAATCTTCTCGGGCGTAAACGACAACTTGCCGACCGGAACATGCACCAGCGCCGTTTTGTCCGCGCGAAATTCCACCTTACCGGCTTTAATCTCGCGAATCGCTCCAGCCACATCCGTCGTCACTGTGCCCGTCTTCGGGTTTGGCATCAGACCGCGCGGTCCCAGCACCTTACCGAGCCGGCCCACCGAACGCATCATGTCGGGCGTCGCAATCAGTGCGTCGAAATCCGTCCAGTTCTCTTTTTGAATGCGCTCAACCAGGTCGTCGCCGCCCACAAACTCCGCACCGGCCGCCTCGGCCTCACGCTGCTTGTCGCCGGACGCAATGACCGCCACTACCTTCGACTTGCCCCCGAGTCCATGCGGCAGAATCACCGTGCCGCGCACCATCTGGTCCGCATGCCGCGTATCCACGCCCAGCCGCATCGTCAGATCGACCGTTTCGTCGAACTTCGCGTACTTCGCCTTCTGCAGCACGGGAATTGCTTCGCCAATCGCGTACGGGCGATCTTCCACGAACGCGCGCGCCTTTGCCAAATTCTTTGAAATCTTACGAGCCATAGGTATCCTTGTCTGCCACCCCTTAGGTTTTCAGCCACTCTCGGGCTGAAGGACATGCGCTTTTCCGCATGGGCGTGGTCTCGACTGCTGTCGGAATGATCCCGGACAACCCTTTTATCTTGACAGAACGGGGTTGCACCGTCAAGGTGTCCTTGCCGCTTCACTCCATTCCCAATCCCATACCAGGAGCGCCTCCCCATGACCACCGCCCACACCCTGCTCGAAGACTTCGACGCTGAAATCAGCAATACCCGCCGCACCCTCGAACGAGTCCCCGCCGATAAGAAGGACTGGCTCCCCCACCCAAAATCCATGCCCATGGGCCGTCTCGCCATGCACTGCGCCACCCTTCCCCTCTTCGGTTTCCACATCCTCACTGACGAGGCCATGGACCTCGCCGCCCCGAAGCACCCCCAGGCCCCCCTGGTCTTCACCACCCCTGAACACGCCCTCGAACAGCTCAACGGGACCGCCGCCCAATGCCGCGAAGCGCTCGCCGCTGCCACCGACGAAGCCCTCGCCGTCGAATGGCCCTTCAGCTTCGGCCCCCAGATCATCTCGAAAGCGCCCAGGTCCCTCACCTACCGCATGATGTTCCTCAACCACCTCATCCACCACACCGCCCAACTCGGCGTCTATCTCCGCCTCAACAACCTCCCCGTCCCCAGCCTCTACGGCCCCTCCGCCGACGAACAATGGAGCCCCAAATAAGTTCGCAGTCTGCAAGCCGGTGCCCGCTGGCAGGGGCTACAAAAGTTTGCCTGGACGTCCCCACGGGCCCCTTCATATAAGGGACAGCATGCAGTGCTCCCGCCGGGTCATCCATGCAGTAGCAACGTCCTCCCTCGTATGCGCGGCAGTCGGCTGCACCGACCTCATGCAAGCCCGCAACGAGGGTGAACGTCTCGACCAGCGCTTTCACACCGTCCTGTCACAAGGTGGACTCAAGCAGATCTACCCTCAAGCTGACCCGGAGTTCCGCCAGGCAACAACGGAGGCTCAGGCAGACGCCCTCTTTACCGCCGTCGTTACAAAACTCGGCAACCCAGTCAGTACCCAGCAGATCAGTTGGCGCCTGAACCGCACCTTGTCCGGCGAATACCTGGTTTCTGTATCGAAGACGGAGTTTGCCAAGCAAGCTCAGGGCCAGGAAACCTTCACCTGGAAGAAGGGTGCCGACGGAACTTACCGTCTCGCCGGCTACAACATCAGTTCCAATGATCTGATCACCCGCTGAGGCCTACCCCGCAAGGCCCGAACGCTCCCATCCATCGACTCACTCGTCATCTAACCCAACATGCACACAATCGGCATCGTCGCCCAACTCTGGCGCTACCCCGTCAAGAGCATGCGCGGCGAACGCCTCCGAGCCGCCGCCTTCGACCTCTCCGGCATGGTCGGCGACCGCCGCTACGCCCTCGTCAGCACCGCCGCCCCCACCGGCAAACCCCTCCTCACCAGCCGTGAACGCACCGGGATGCTCCTCTACCGACCTAGCCTCGGCCCGGACCCCGCAACATCAGACCCGAACGCCCTGACCGGCACCATTCTTACTCCCGCAGGCCAACACCTCCCTCTTCCTTCCCCGCAGCTCACCGCCCAACTCCAGCAAGACCTCGCCGCCCCCGACGCCACCCTCGACCTCGAACACTCCCCTGACAAACCCCTCACCGACGTCCGCGCCCTAAGCTTCATCTCCACCGCCACCCTCGACTTCCTCCAGAACGAACTAGGCGAAGCCTTCACTCCGCAACGCCTCCGCAATAACCTCATCCTCACCCTCCACGACCCAACCCCCTTCGCCGAGGAGGCCCTGGAAGGCCAACACCTCCGCTTCGGCAACACCCCCGGCGCGCCCACCTTCCGCATCCACGAGCCCATCCCCCGCTGCCGTATCGTCACCCTCGATCCCCAAACCGCCGAAACCAACCCCACACTCCTCCGCTACCTCGCCAAACACCGCGGTGGCCGCGTCGCCATGTACGCCACCGTTCTCACCCCAGGCACCATCACCGAGCACACACCCATCTACCTCTCCCAACCCAGCCGCTAACCCATGGCGCAGCATTTCGCTTTTCGCGTCCTTTGCGATCGCCGATCCTGCGGCTTTTGCTCCCGCTCCCGATACCCCGTCACGATATGCTGCACACACCCCCATGAAGCTGCCCTTAATCCTCCTCACCCTGGCCACCGCCACCGCCGTCGCCCAGCAGCCTGCGTCTCCCAAGCCACCCATCCTCCTCCACGCCGCCCATCTTCTCGACGTAGCCAACGCTAAAATCATCACCCCCGGCGAGATCCTCATCGAAGGCAACCGCATCCGCGAAGCCGGCCCCCACGTCACCCATCCCGCTAACGCGCAAGTCATCGACCTGGGCCCCACCACCCTCATGCCCGGCCTCATCGATGCCCACACCCACCTCTTCCTCCACCCCGGGAACGAGGCCTTCCAGACCGTCGAAGAATCCACCCCGCAACGCGTTCTCCTCGCCGCCGCCGCGGCCAAAGCCGACGTGATGGCAGGCTTCACCGCCGAAC
>CAZZWG010000215.1:0-5547 GCA_964657685.1 Verrucomicrobia bacterium Tous-C9LFEB
GGTTTCTGTTTACTTTGCCATTTGCGGCGGTTCTGGCGGGGTTGGGGGTGTTGCCGCTGTGGGATGACCTTTTGGGGTATCGGGACCGGTAGATTGCGGGTAGATCTCCACCTCCCGGTGTGTCGGTGTTAGGCGGCAGGGGTTGGAAGTCAGTTGAGCACGGGTGGGAGAGGGGTATGCTTTCGGCATTGCTGGGCGGCAGCAAGGCCCTTCTGAGGAGATAAGTATGCCCGCACCTTCGGACCACCCTGCTTTGGCGCAGCGATTTCGGCCGTATTACAAGTTCAGCAGCGATCCGGGCCATGGCGGTGAGAAGGTGCGTCCGGTGGCGTGGGAATGGTTTGTGAGCCGGAGCGATTTGTCCCAGGGTGGCGAGAAGATCTATGCCGCGGCCGATCTGGCGAAAGATCCGACGCTGATTTTGCGGGTGATTGGGCCGAAGGGGGTGAGCGATCTTCGCAATGCGCCGAACAAGGATCACTCGTTCGTACTGACTCCGGACAAGAGCCAGTATGGAGGGCAGGCGTGGACGGACATTGCGGGCAGCGGCGCTGGGTTGTACGCGCAGGTTGAAGAGGCGGGCGACAACTTCGTGGTGCTGATCTACTGGCAGCTGTTCATGTACAACTCTGGGACGGGCGGGCCCGCGTTTGACCATGCGGGCGACATTGCCGCGGTTTCCCTGGTGTACGACCGTACGCGGGACATGCTGATTCGCGCGAACTTTGTGATGCATGGCGCTGTGCTGGAGGAGTTCGATCTGCAGGCGCCGCAGTATACCGGGCCTGGGACGTTGACGGGGGTCGCGGTGAACGGCGGCAAGGAGTCGGTGGAGACGAATGTGTTGCACATTGCGCCGGACCACCAGTACCAGAACGGTCCGGCGTGGCATAGCCCGACGAATCCCGCGGTGGTTTCGTTTGCGCGCGATCCTGTATCGGGGAGGTTTGAGCACCTGGTGGCATTTATTGAATGGGGAACGCATGAGCCCTGGCCGAGCACCACAGGGTCCGTGATGGCGGCTCCGCAGCATAACGGGAATGATGTGTCGTTTTTGCCGGCGACGGTGCGTTACATGGGTTCGATGACGAACCCGACGCCGTCGGAGGCGCCGCTGCTGTTCTTCAATGGGAGGTGGGGGGATCCTCCGGGATTTCTGTTTCACCGGATCAGCTTTCAGCCGGCTGCGGCGAACGATCCGAGCGTGCGGATTGCGGACGGCAACATGACGGACCGGAATCCTTACTGCGTGAATGCGCCGAATTGTGGAGGGTTGGCGTGGCCGCCGCCGCGTGAGACGGAGGCGGTGCAGGCGAAGGTTACGGTGTCGTGCGCGGGTGATAAGGCAGGGGCGCAGGTGGCGCTACGGTGGGGGCATCCGGACCATGATAAGAACGAGTATTTCCCTTTATGGACGATCAAGCCCGGAGCGGTGCAGCAGAAGCAATTTGCTCTGCCCGACACCAACAGCGAGTTGGAGATCCAGACTGAAGGAGGTGACGGGACATCCTACTCGGTGAACATATGGGTGAATGTTGGGAACGGCATGCCCGCGCAGCCTTCGATTGTGTTGAATCACAAGGTCAACGGCGTGGTGGATCAGGATTTCGTACAGAACAACGTGGCTGTGAAGAGGTCGAGTGCGCTGAACAAGTACGGTGAGCAGAATGTGCGGATTGACACATCGCATGCTGCGCCGGGCGTCGTGCAGTGATCGCGTTGCGGAAGAAGTTCGTTGATGCCTGGGGTATAAGAACAGACATCCGTTTGAGGCGGCTATGATGGTGGGATAGCTGGCACCCCTGTGTGTTTGGAGTGGAATTGAGCGGAATGTATCCGGTGCTGGACCCCAGCACAAAGGTAGCGGAGCGTGCGGGGGTTTGCGCGTTGGCGGTGATGGCGAAGGCGCCGAGGCCGGGCAAGGTGAAGACGCGGTTGCAGCCTCCGTTGACGGCGGAGGAGGCGGCGGCGCTGAATGTTTGCTTTCTGCGGGATACTACCGAGAATATTGCTGCGGTCGCGCGTGAGGGTGGGGCGGCTGGATTGATCAGCTATACGCCTGTGGGGGATGAGGTTGCTTTTGATGGGTTGTTGCCGGAGGGGTTTGCGCTGGTGGCGCAGCGGGGCGATGGGTTTGGGGAGCGGTTATTTTTTGCGCTGACCGACATGCTGGCGTGTGGGTTTGGGGCGGTGTGTTTGATTGATTCGGACTCGCCGACGATGCCTGGGGCTGCGTTGCGGGAGGCTGTGGCGGCGTTGCAGCGGCCGGGGGACCGGGTGGTGCTGGGTGGGTCTGCGGATGGGGGGTACTACCTGATTGGTTTGAAGGCGGCGCACCGGGAGCCGTTTGAGAACATAACGTGGAGCACACCGAGTGTGTATGAGGAGACGGTGCGGCAGGTGAGGGAGGCGGGGTTGGAACTGGTGGAGTTGCCGACCTGGTATGACGTGGATGAGGCAGTGACGTTGACGGCGCTGGAGGATGAGTTGCTGGAAGGACGGCGACCCGGGTTTGTGAGTGTGGCGGGGTATGACGCGCGGTGGACGCGGGAGTTTTTGCGCAAGCGGCGGGGTGAGGTGGGGGAGCAGGTCGGTGTGGCGGTCGGGAGTGAATAGGGGAGCGGTGGCACGGTGGCGGGATGGTGCGCCGTGGGTAACGAATACGGCGCTGGTTTTGCTGGGGTGGTTGCTGGTGCGGTTGTCGCAGCAGTTTGGGTTGGAGGTGGGGCGGTTCTGGATTGGGTTTGAGGATGTGGCGCTGCTTTCGGGGGTGGTGTACCTGGGGGCGCTGCTGATAGTGCGGACGCAGCCGGTGAACCGGGCCACGGTTTGGATTGTGGTGTGGGTGGCGGTGGCGGCGCACCTGATGACGTACTTTGTGGACCCGTTTTTGTCGTCGGACATTTACCGGTATGTGTGGGACGGCATGGTGCAGCACCATGGCTACAGCCCTTACCGGTATGTGCCGGGGGATGCGGCGTTGACGGCGTTGCGGGCGCCGAACCAGGAGATCTTCGACAACATCAACCGGCGGGATTATGCGCGGACGATTTATCCGCCGGTGGCGCAGATGGTGTATTGGGTGGCTGCGTTTTTCTCGCCTACGGTGGAGGCGATGAAGATCCTGATGCTGGGGTTTGAGGCGCTGGGAGCGTGGGTGCTGGCGAAGCTGCTGCGGGCGTGGGGGCGGCCAAAAGCGGAGGTGTTGTTGCTGGCGTGGTGTCCGCTGCTGATCTGGGAGATTGGGAACGCCGGGCATGTGGATGCGGTGGTGGTGGGGTTTGTGAGCCTGGCGCTGTGGTTCCGGTGGGTGCGGCGGCCGTGGCTGTGTGGGCTGTTTTTGGGGTGTGCGGTGATGACGAAGTTTTACCCGATCGTGCTGGTGCCGGCGTTGTGGCAGCGGCGAGATTGGCGGATGCCGGCGGCTGTCGTTGCGATGATTGCGGTGGGCTATGCGCTGTATGCGCGGGTAGGGATGCTGGTGTTTGGGTTCATGCTGGGGGGGTATACGAAGGAAGAGGGACTGGAGAGCGGGGCGCGGTATTTTCTGCTGGATTTTGCGCGGCGGCGGATGGGGATGACGTGGTTGCCGAACGGCGCGTTTTACGTGCTGGTGGTGGGGGTGATGGGGTGGATTTGCTGGTGGTGTTGGCGTAAGGCTTCTGTGGAGGATGTGGCTTCGGTGGATCCCACCTTAACCGACGGTGAAAGTGTCGGCGAAGATGGGGCACCTGGGTTTCACGGGTCATTTGGGTTTGTGGCGCCTGCTTTTGTACGGGGGGCTGGGTCTTTGGCTTTGGCGATGATGTTGCTGTTTTCGCCGCATTACCCGTGGTATGTGGTGTGGCTGGTGCCGTTTATGGTGCTGGCGCCGCGTTTGCCGATGTACACGTACGTGCTGGGGCTTTGGTTTGGTTTGACTACGTCTTTGGGGGAGCCTGGGCCGAAAATGTTCTTGATGAACGAACGGCTCTACCTGAGTGTAGCGGTGGCGTTTGGGGTGGAGTGGGTGCTGGAGCGGTGGCCGGTGATGCCGTGGCTCGTGTCGGGGCGGCGGATGGTGGAGGTGAGTTCCACGGTCGGGGCAAGGGTAGGTTGATCAGGCCTGGGCGGGAGCGACCCTACCCTTTGCTGCGCAAAGGATGGGCGACCCGGAGCTCTGGGGAAGGCCGTGTTCAGGGTTAGGCGGATTGGCGGAGGCGGGTGGGGTTGGGGGCGAGAGCGAGGCCGGCGAGGAAGCCTATGGCGAGTCCGCCGATGTGGGCGGTGAGATCGGTGTTGCGGTCGGCGAGGCCGAAGAAGAGGTTGTAGGCGAGGAAGATGAAGACGGAGCGTGAGACGGCTTTGACGGCTTGCGGGTTGATGACGCCACGGTAGCGGAGGAGGAAGGCGAGCAGGCCGCCGTAGACGCCGAAGATAGCGCCGGAGGCACCGGCGCCTACGCCGTTGGGGTGAAAGATGAGGCTGAGGAGGTTGCCGCCGATGCCGGCCAGGAGGTAGACGGCGAGGTAGCGGGGACCGCCGAAGAGGCGCTCGGTGAAGTAGCCAATCTGGTAGAGGACCCACATGTTGAAGCCGATGTGGATGATGCCGTAGTGGAGGAAACAGGCGGTGAAGAGGCGCCACCACTGGCCGGACGCGGTGACAGGGCCGAAGTTCCCTCCCCAGTGAAAGATCTGCAAGGGGGTGGGGGAGAGTGGGGAGAGGCCGGTGGCGATCATGGCGAGGAAGACGAGGACGTTGGCGGCGATGAGGGCGGTGGTGACCGGGGGTCTTCCTGGGGCGGTGCGGATGGTTTGGGGTTGCGGTGGGAGGTAGGGCTGTGTGGGGGCGTTGGGGTCCATGGTCTGCGAGAAGGATATCGCCGATGGCAGGAGGCTTGCCTGAGCCGATAGACTGGGCGGATATGGCCAGTGGCGTTTCGGTGGTGATTCCGGCTTTGAATGAGGCGGAGGCGATTGGGGTGGTGGTGGGGTCGATGCCTTGGGGGAGCATTGATGAGTGCATCGTGGTGGATAACGGGAGTACGGATGGGACGGGGGAGGTGGCGGCGGCGGCAGGGGCGCGGGTGGTGAGGGCTCCGCGGGGGTATGGGGCGGCGATGGCGGCTGGGTCGGCGGCGGCGCGGGGAGATGTTTTGGTGTTTATGGATGGGGATGGGGCGGATGATATTACGGAGTTCGACCGGATTGCGGGGCCGGTGCTGCGGGGGGAGGCGGATTTTGTAATTGGGTCGCGGATCCGGGGGGTGCGGGAGAAGGGGTCGATGCTGGGGAGCCAGGTGTTTGCGGCGCACCTGATCGGTGGGTTGGTGAAGGTGCTGTATGGGTTTCGGTATACGGATATGTGTGCGTTTCGGGCGATTCGGCGGGATGTTCTGGAGCGGATGGGGATGCGGGAGATGACGTTTGGGTGGAATCTGGAGATGCAGGTCAAGGCGGTGCGGATGGGGTTGCGGATTGTGGAGGTGCCGGTGCGGTATAAGAACCGGGTTGCGGGGGTTAGTAAGGTGAGTGGGGATTTGCGGGCTAGTTTTCTGGCGGGGAG
>CAZZWG010000216.1:0-5530 GCA_964657685.1 Verrucomicrobia bacterium Tous-C9LFEB
CTCTGCGTAGCCGCCATGTGGATCGTCAACATCACCTTCAGCACCCTCTGGCTCCAGCACTTCCGCTTCGGCCCCCTCGAATGGGCCTGGCGCTCCCTCACCTACTGGCAGCGCCAACCCATGCGCCTGAAGAAGACCTCAGCCTCACCAGGCTTAGTCCAGGCCGCCTAACTCCTCGCCCCACAAACCGGGGTGCTCTATCTCCCTCGGGGACCCACTTGTATCCAACGGCTGGACGGCTCGTCAACACGGGCCGTTCTCGGCCTGCCTGAGCAGTCAAATCGCCGGGCACCGTGAGCATCGACGCTCACGCGCCCGCGGATTGACAACCGGGACGAAGGATACGTATAAATCCCGCGTCCCATGATATCGATACCACGGCACCCCGAACTTCCCAACCCGTCCTCCTCGGAAGGATTACCCATGCCTCTTCGCTTGAGAAGCCTAGCATTCTGTCTCTCCCTCTGCATCCTCGTCGGGATCGCCCTACCGGCCTTGTCCCAGACCTCCGCCGCCGATCCCATTGACGCCCGCGGAAATCACTTCGCGGTCAGAGTCGGCGATCAGATCTATCACCGCGGCCAACCCTTCCGCATGGCCGGATCCAACAACTACTACCCCATGTATGTTTCGCAAACCATGGTAGACAACCTCTTCCAGACCGCGGCAGCGCAAAACTTCAACGCCTTCCGCCTATGGGCCTTCCTCGATGTCGGCAACCAGGACGGCACCAACTCCGTCGATGGTCCCCACAACGGCGTCTACTTCCAGTACTTCGACGGTAAGGAACCCGCCTACAACGACGGTGCAACCGGCCTCCAGCATCTCGATTACGTGATCTACCGCGCAGGCCAGCTCAACCTCAAGCTCATCCTGCCCTTGGTCAATAACTACGATCAGTTCGGCGGCATGGATCAGTACGTGCGCTGGGCAGGCGGCCAATACCACGATCAGTTCTATACCGACACCACCGTGCGCAAGTGGTACAAAGCCTGGATCAAACACCTGCTCAACCACACCAACATCTACACCGGCATCAAGTACAAAGACGACGCCACCATCATGATTTGGGAGCTCGCCAACGAGGAGCGCTGCGCCGGCTACGGCGTCTACCCGCAGTCCTCCCAATGCACAACCCAGACCATCACCAGCTGGGCCAACGATGTCAGCCTCTACATCAAGTCCATCGACTCAAGACACCTCGTCTCGCCGGGTAGCGAAGGCTTCTACTGCAAGGATCCCTCGTCCTATGACTTCACCATCAACTGCAGCCAGGGCGTCGATGCCATCGCCCTCGCCAAGCTGCCCGCCATGGATGTCCTCTCCTACCATCTCTACCCCGATAGCTGGGGCAAAACGCCGGAGTGGGGAACCGCTTGGATCGCAGAACACATCGCCGACTCTCACCAACTCGGAGACAGGGCCATCGCGGGCGAATGGGGCCTGCTCGAAAAGAACATCCGCAACCCCGTCTACAACCAGTGGGAAGAAACTGTCCTCAAGGACAAGGGAGCCGGTGCGCTCTACTGGATCCTCTCGGCGCAGCAGGATGACGGAACCCTCTACCCCGACTACGACGGCTACACGGTGTACTGCCCAACCCCCGTCTGCTCCGCGTTCACCCACTTCGCCCGGAAAATACAGCATCTTCCGACCGACAATGCGCCGATCGCGGACAACGACACCGCCACAACAGCGAACTCCACTCCAGCCTTGGTCAACGTCACCGCCAACGACATAACCTACGGCAAAGCAACGCTGGTTCCCGCCTCAATCAATCTGGACCCCGCCGTTGCGGGCTTGCACTCCACCTACACCATTCCTCAAGGCACTTTCACGGTGCAGTCCGGCGGCAACGTTCAGTTCGAGCCCGCCAACCCCTGCGTGATCGGAGGCGTGACGATCCCCTACACCATCAAAGACAGCGACGGCCGCACCTCCAACCCAGCCAACCTCACCGTGACCGTCGGCGGCATCCCCGGAGAGCTCTACGACTTCGAGGATGGCACTGACACCTGGGCGCCCGCCAGCTTCTCCAGCGGGGCGGGAACCGTAAGCCAAAGCACCGTCGACGCAACCCACTGCCAGCACGATCTGCAGATCAACCCGACCGCGAATGGAGGCTGGTTTGGGCCGGCCTACAACAGCAGCCCGCTGCCGTTATCCACCAAAGGCATCAGCCAGGTGTCCTTCGACATCACCACCACCAGCGCGGGTACCTCCCAGTCCGTCGCCATGCAGTTCGGCAGCTCCTATACCTTCTGCCAGACACCCTTCGGCTACCAGAACGCCGGGACGACAACCACCCTCACCGTCAACCTCGCAAGCCTTGCTACGGCTGCAAACTGTGGAGGCACAGCCCCGCCTGACACCAGCGTCATTCAGGGCATCTTCGTCTACTTCAATGGAGGCGGAGCCTCCTACCTGGACAACGTTCACGCACAATAACCCGCATCAACTCCGGGAGGCCTTCGGAGACTCCCGGACCACTCGGATGCCCCGCACCCTTTCCAGCTCCACCGGAAAGGGTGGAGGCCACCGCGCCACCAACCCCACCCGCAACCAAGAGCGGTCCCAACTATCTCCCCACAGCCCCAGCCGCCTTTAACCACCCCACCATCTGCCCACTCCCCACAGCCCCCGCCTGCTGCTGCACCATCTTCCCGTTCGCAAACACCATCAACATCGGAATACTTCGAATCGCATACCGCCCCGCCAGCTCCGGCTGCGCCTCCGTATCCACCTTCAACACCACGGCCTCTCCCGCCATCGCCGCCGCCGTCTTCTCCACTTCCGGCCCCACCATCCGGCAAGGCCCACACCACGCCGCCCAGAAATCCACCAGCACCGGCACCTTCGCGCCCTTCACCACCTCATCAAACAACGCCACGTCCGCCGCCATCGGTGCATTCACCGGAGGCAACGCCTCCTTGCAGGCCCCACACTTCCCCGTATCCGCCAGATGGGAAGCCCCAACCCGGTTCTTCGTCCCACAATGCCCACAAACCCTGATCACCGGCACCCTTCACCTCCATCACACCCTCGTTCGATGCTCCGACGTTTGTGTCTGTCATCTCGACCGGAGCTGACATCCGTCAGCGTAGTGGAGAGACCTGCGTTCTGCTCGACACCGTAGCGTGAGCGCTTGTAACCGTGTACAAAGTACACGTGCTCAAGGCGACCAAACTCATCCCACTCCTCCTAGCCGCCACGCCCGCCCTCCCCCAAACCCCGAAAACCTACACCCCCGACCTCGCCTCCCTAAAAACTCACACCGTCCCCGCCTGGTTCGCCAACGCCAAACTCGGCATCTTCATCCACTGGGGCCTCTATTCCGTGCCCGGCTGGGCTCCCCTCTCCCATCCCAACCACGACTTCGCCAACCCCGACTACATCGTCAACGACCCCTACGCCGAGTGGTACTACAACGTCCTCCGCATCCCCAACTCCCCCACCCAGCAGTACCACCAGCAGCACTTCGGCGGCGGCGAGTACTACACCACCTTCACCCCCATGTTCAACCAGGCCTCCGCCCGCTGGAATCCCGACACCTGGGCCAAAATCTTCTCCGACGCCGGCGCCCGCTACGCCGTCCTCACCTCCAAACACCACGAAGGCTTCTGCCTCTGGCCCTCCGAAGTCTCCAACCCCAATCAGAAAAACCTCCACGCCGACCGCGACCTCGTAAGCGACTTCACCAAGGCCATGCGCAAAGCCGGCCTCCGCGCCGGTCTCTACTACTCCGGCGGCTACGACTGGACCTTCGACCGCGGCCCCATCGAAACCGACGCCGATTACGCCGCCGTCCAACCCCGCAGTCACGCCTACGGCATCTACGCCGACGCTCAGGCCGAAGAACTCATCAAGCGCTACCACCCCGACATCCTCTGGAACGACATCACCTGGCCCAAATCCGGCAACGCCGCCAAAGTCATCGCCGACTTCTACAACGCCGTCCCCGAAGGCCTCGTCGACGACCGCTGGGGCATCGGCTACGGCGACTACGGCTCCCCCGAATACGAACTCCGCCACGACATCGACCCCAAAAAGTGGGAAGAAACCCGAGGCCTCGGCCGCTCCTTCGGCTACAACCGCGCTGAAGGCGAAGCCGAAACCATCGCCCCGCAAGACCTCATCGACATGTTTGCCGACATCGTCAGCAAAAACGGCAATCTCCTCCTTGACGTAGGCCCCCAAGCCGACGGCACCCTCGCCCCCGTCCAACTCGATCGCCTTCAAAAACTAGGCGCCTGGCTCAAAATCAACGGCGAAGCCATCTACGACACCACCCCCTGGACCCACGCCGAAGGTCAAACCACCGCGGTCTCCGCAAACGCCACGCCCGCAACGCAAGCCGGAGCAACCCACACAGGCAACGAGGCCAGGCCCGCGTCCAACGCCGACGTCCGCTTCACCCACAAAGCCCAGTTCACCTACGCCATCCTCCTCCACACCCCAACATCCCCCACCATCACCATCCAGAACCTCACCCTGAAACCCAACACCAAAGCCAAACTCCTCGGCTCCGCCGCCCCCATCCCCTGGACCGCCCAAGGCCCCAACACCACCTTCACCCTCCCCTCCACCCTCCCCAGCCCCTACGCCATCACCCTCCGCCTCGAAACAACGCAATAGTCTGCCCTGTGCTTGGACCGATGCGATAGCTTCGAAGGGGCACGGTTTCAGCCGTGCCATACAGGCCCTAACACCCGCGGCTTCAGCCGCTGAGGCAGGCCGGTCGCCCCAGCCTACGGGAGAACGCTGCGTTAACACAGCGCCCACCGCGTACCCCGCGTTTGCAGTTCCGTAGCGTCCTTAGCGCAACCGTAGCGCCCTTAGCGTGAGCGCACTTACACAAACAACGGCGCCAACACCAACGTAATCGTAGCCAACAACTTAATCAGCACATGCAAACTAGGCCCAGCAGTATCCTTAAACGGATCCCCCACCGTATCCCCCACCACCGCCGCCTTGTGCGCATCGGACCTCTTCCCCCCATACTGCCCCGTCTCAATAAACTTCTTCGCATTATCCCAGGCCCCACCCCCGTTATTCATCAACATCGCCAACAGCACACCCGAGATCGTTCCCACCATCAACAACCCAGCCACGCTCTCCGCCCCCGACAAATTCACCGGCACCCCAGAGATCGTAGGCACCAGCGACCGCCCAGCAGAATCGAACGCCGCCGTAGCCTGATAGGTCGAACTAAAGTTCCTAAAGATCAACCCCACCGCCACCGGCAACCCAACCGCCAGCACCCCAGGCAACACCATCTCCTTCAAGGCCGCGCCCGTAACAATACTCACGCATCGCGCGTAATCCGGCTTCGAAGTCCCCTGCATAATCCCAGGATTCTCCTTAAACTGCGCCCGCACATCCTCCACCACCCGCTGCGCCGTCCGTCCCACCGCCTTGATCGCCAGCGAACTAAACAGGAACGTCAACATAGCCCCCAGCAACGCCCCCGCAAATACCGGCACCTGCGCCAGGTTAATGTTCGTAAAGCTCCACCCATGCGGCATACTCA
>CAZZWG010000217.1:0-5415 GCA_964657685.1 Verrucomicrobia bacterium Tous-C9LFEB
CCAGCCCAGCAATCCACACAACGCCTTCGCAGCCGGATGTTCATCTACGACCTGCGCGATCGCACCTCGCACTTGGTCTACACGGCGGATACAGTATGGGAGGCTCCCAACTGGTCGCCGGATGGCAAGTATCTGATCTCGAACTCCGGCGGGGGTATCTACAAACTCGTTCTCAAGCAGGATGGCACAGTGGAGACACCTCAGCGTCTCGTTATCCCGGCGGAGTATCACTGCAACAACGATAAGGCAATCTCCCCTAACGGCACGAAGCTGGGCTTTTCTGCAACCGTTGCACCGCATGAGGGGTCGCAGGTGTTTCTTGCCAACGCCGACGGCACCGGCATCAAGCTCCTGACGGAGGAGTCGCCCAGCTACTTCCATGGCTGGTCGCCGGATAGCACGACCCTCGCCTTTGTGGCGCAACGTCACGGGAGCGGCCAATACGACATCTACCGGGTGCCGGCAGAGGGCGGACCTGAGCAGCAGCTGAACTCCAGCCCGTCTCAGGAGGATGGCCCGGACTACTCGCCGGACGGCAAGTGGATCTATGTGAACTCCACGCGATCGGGCAAAGAGGCAATCTGGCGCTTCCCGGCCGATGGTGCGGGGCCTAACGATGCGAAGGCCGAGATGGTCGTCAGCGACGGTCTCGAGGACTGGTTTCCGCATATCTCGCCCGACGGCACCAAGATGGTGTACATCGGGTACCCGGCTGGCACACCAACGCATAATCCACGCAATGTCCATATCGAACTAAAACTGGTTTCCGTCAGCAACGGCAAGGTCGGCACCACGCAAAAGACGCTTGTGGGAGCGACGGGCGGCCAGGGAAGCTTGAATGTCACATCCTGGGCTCCGGACTCCATGCGCTTCGCATATGTGACCTACGAGCCTTTGCCGTAATTCACTGGGTGCGCGGTGACGAGTAAAAGATCGAGGCTGCTATGAGTACCCCGGTTGCGTGTTCTGTTGCCGGTATACGTGAGCAAATCCGGCCGTCGGCTAAAAGCGTCCAGCGCTGAACGAGATCGATCGTTGCGATGCAAGTTGTGGCTCGGCAACCGCCGAGCCTGATACAGTGCTCTGCCATGGGACCGAACCTGATGCGCTCCGCGCAGAAACGTACGTGTGTAAGCCTTCTGCTCTTACCTATGCTGTCTGCTCTGCATGCGCTGGCGGGCCAGACGCCTGCGCCACAGACTCCCGCAACGCCTGAGGTCCCGGATTGGGCGCTGCCCGGTTCCGCGACGCACAAACAGGTGCCCCCGCCGGCTGGTTTCCATCGCCCGAGCCGGAACTTCGATACCCCGATCGGGATCTTTCAGGGGCAGTCGGATATCGGTGGCGCGTTGGTCCCCGGCAGCGCGTCCTACGACGCCAGCAGTAGCCAATACACGATCAACTCCGCCGGGTACAACATCTGGTACCAGCGCGACGAGTTCCGTTTTCTCTGGAAGAAGATGTCCGGAAGCATCTCGCTTGCAGCGGACGGCAGCTTTCCCATCCCGAAAACTCCGGAGTACGACCGCAAGATTGTCCTGATCGTGCGCCAGGATCTCGATGACGACTCCAAGGAGATCATGACGGGAGAGCATGCCACCGGCATGGTCCATTTGGCCGAACGAGCCGAAAAAGGAAGCGTGATCGAAGATATGCAATACCGTATCGGCGGCACGCTGCTCCATGACACCAGACCGCAGCGAATCGGACTCGAAAAGCACGGCGACGACTTTGCGCTGTTCATGAGCGTGAAGGGGGAGCCGATGCATCAGTTTGGCCCGCCCATCCATCTCCATCTGGACGGCCCCTTCTACGTAGGGATCGGCTTCTGCTCGCATTACCCGGCCACGGTGGATACAGGGGTGCTGACCAACGTCGTACTTGAGAACGCCGCAGGCAAGGTTAAGTAGAGAACCACAGGCGGTAGCGCTCTTCGGCTGCTGAGTTCCCGGTAACAGCAAGTGATTCCTGCTCGCACCGCCCCACGACCGATGTGCCTCTTGAGGAGATTAATGGGCGCCCTTGTGTCGGCCCGTCCGTCAAGGCAAGGCCCTGTATGTGGGGATTTCGTCCTATAGCGCCAAACGTACCCGCGAAGCTGCACGCATCCTCAAGGCCGAAAGCGTTAAGCTGCTGATCCACCAGCCTTCATACCCGGTGCTGAACCGCTGGGTGAAGCAAGATCTGCTGGATACGTTGGATGAGCTGGGCGTCGGCTGCATTGCCTCTTCTCCCCTGGCCCAAGGCCTGCTGACAAGCAAGTACCTGAACGGTGTGCCTGAGGAGTCTCGCGCTCACAGCGGCGGTGCGGCCGTTCCTTCCTTAAGGACTTCCTGAACCCGGCAAATACTAACCGTGTGCGCGCCTTGAACGACATCGCTCAAGGACGCGGGCAGACCCTTGCCCAAATGGCGATCGCTTGGGTGCTTCGCGACCAGCGCGTGACCTCAGCTCTCATTGGAGCTCGGAATGCGAAGCAGTTGGACGACTCTCTCGATGCCGTCCACAAGCTGACCTTCTCCCAGGGGGAGATCGACGACATCGACAAGCACGCGACCGAGGGCGTTTTGGACCTATGGAAGGGAGCACGCGAAGGCAAGGAGTGAGAGGCAGCGAACATCTTCACTCCCCACCGACGTGGCGTCATGGTGGGTCGTGCCCATGGCAAACGCCCTATGTTAAGAATGCCGGGCTAGGAACCTGCTGCTAGCAGATCTCCGATGCTTATCGGAAGTTGCGCACACGTACCCCCGTAGCGTGGTACACCGCAACGGAGAGCGCCGGAGCGACGTCCGGCCTTCCAATCTCGCCGACGCCACGTGCGCCACTCACCCATGACGGGGTCGATTGGTCGACAAGGAAAAACCTCGATCACGGGAACATCAGCGCAAGTGGGCACCAGGTAGTCAGCATAGTTGTCATTGACCGGGTTAGAACCGCCTCCATTGCGCGTTTGTTCTAGAACAAATGACCTGGGCTGTGTCACACTCAGGGGCGAAACCGGGGTTCTCCACGAGGAACACACAGCGATGGCAACTCGGCACGGCAGCCTGACCACGCGAAGAATGTTGCTTCTCATTATGCTTGGGGTGGCCCACGCCTGCGCGCAGAACGCACTCAAAAGCACCCCGCCCGGAGCTATCCCCGCACTGCCCTCAGCGCTCGATGTACCGCATCCGGGACCGCAAACCGCGTCGCCTTACGCTCCACAACCGATTCTGCCGGGCGGCATCGTCGTTCCGCTGTATGCGTCCGGGTCACCCATGCTCAACGCGCAGAGGGTTCATGAGAGCGAGCGCTACAGCATGAGCGAGGCCGTGCCGGGCCGCATCGAGAATATCGTCAACCTCCATAACCCCTCCATCGAGATTCACACCGTCGAAAGTGGTGTGAATACAGGTGCCGCCGTGATCCTGATCGCAGGTGGCGGACACCGAACGCTGAATGTCGGTCCGGAAGGGGCGGATTTTGTCCATTTCTTTGCGAACTACGGCGTAAACACGGTGGTTTTGCGCAACCGCTTGCGCACTGACGGTTACACGCCACAGGTCGACGGCGTAGCCGACGTCTTACAGGCTGTTCGGCTCGTCCGGGCGCACGCCGCCCAACTGCATCTTGACCCGCACAAGATTGGCGTTATGGGCTTCTCCGCCGGCGGCGAGCTGGCATCTGCCGCAGCCGTGTATTTCCCCGATGTCTTGCAGAGGATTCACGACCCGGCCGATCCCCTGGCGGCGGTCTTCGCCAGACCTGACTTCGTGGCACTGGTGTATCCCGGCCCCACCCCGTTTGCGAACGGACAGCACCCGCCTATTCCCCGGGATATGCCACCTACGTTCCTTGTATGCGCGGGCTCCGGCGATCAGGTTCATGCGGTGTGGGCCGATGAATACTTCTCGGCCATGCTGGCCAGGCAGGTGCCGAATCTGGAGATGCACATCTACGCACGTGGCCGGCACCCGGGTGAACCGCTACTTGACGGTTCGCATATGACGGGCGGCC
The DNA here is from genome assembly GCA_964657685.1 of Verrucomicrobia bacterium Tous-C9LFEB. Taxonomy (GTDB): domain Bacteria; phylum Acidobacteriota; class Terriglobia; order Terriglobales; family Acidobacteriaceae; genus Granulicella. Next base: position 4,003 of record CAZZWG010000217.1, read on the forward strand.
TGAGTGATCGCGGCGGAACACCATACGGCACATGGCAGTTTCGCTTCATCGACTGGTTCCGCGACCTCGGCTTTCTGGGAAAGCCCGGGATTTCGACCAAAGCGCAAGAGGACCTCGCGATGTACATGAAGGGCGCTCCGTAAGTTGCGGGCCGTCCGCGCGACCCAAGAACCAAAACTGAACCGGTTGAAGGGATGACAGTTTGAGCTGTTGTGGTTCCCTTCGAAAGATGAGGGGGACCAGGTGATGAGCAAGAAGGGACACAGCGAGGAAAAGATCCTGCGCGTGTTGAGGGAGGCGGAAGCGGGCAAGGCGGTCGTGGAGGTCTGCCGCAAGCCTGGGGTCCGCCGGCAGACGTTTTATCTCTGGAAGAAGAAGCGCGCTGGGCTGGGCTTGAGCGAGTTGCGCGAACTGCGCGAGGAGAACTCGAAGCTCGAAGATGTCGTAAAGTTCGACATACCTGCTGGCAAGGCCTTGTGAGATGTCTATCTGCTTGAGAATGATCAGCTCGCGGTCGTAGTGGAAGGTGAGCTGGGCACCGACATAGCGCTGTTCGTCGCTGAGCCGCGCTTCGGCGCTTTCCAAGGTCTGTGGGTCGAGTGGGACGGCTTCATCGTTCCACTCTTTGCAGCAGACCGTCATTTCCACCTTTTGGGAAGGAAGGGCTCACGTCTCTCTAGAGCAGTCGTTGAAGGTAATCTGCATCTACCCTTAGAGACTGCTGCCATGGCATGTCAAACGCTTCCTGCTCCACGAAGGCATGCTGAATGTGCTGTGTCTGGGCCGCCTGCCTGAAGATCGGCACGTAATCGATCGTGCCCTGGCCCAGTTCCGTCACTTTGGCTGCATGTGGATCAGGATTCGATGCTCCGGTGAGCTTGAAATCTTTCACGTGCAACATCGAGAAGCGGTTCGGGTACTTGGCCATGATATCGACGGGGTTTGCTCCTCCCACGATGGCCCACCCGCAGTCCAGTTCCATTGTCACCGTCTTTGGATCAGTGAGGCGCAGCAACTCGAAATACGGCGTTCGATTGTCCGTTTGCACGAACTCGCGCGTGTGGTTGTGATAGGCGAAATGCATCCCCGCGGCGGCGAGCTTTGGGCCCATTTCGTTGAACTGATCGGCATTGTACTTCCAGTCGTCGAGCGTATAGGGCCTGGGTCCGCCGTTTGCGCCGGGGACAGGCGGGACTGCGTAGCCCGGACTGGAACAGACGATGAACTTTGCTCCGAGTTGCTGATCGAAAGCAACAAGCTCGTCGAAACGCGCGTGCAGATCAGCGAAAGGATGGTGCGCGCTCACGCACCGGAGCCCCGCTTTGTCCAGCGAGGACCGAATCTCGGTCGCGCTTCTCTTGGGCAGCGCCGCCGCTTCCACCTCGGTGAAGCCTGCGGCGTGCACTGCCGCGA
>CAZZWG010000218.1:0-5397 GCA_964657685.1 Verrucomicrobia bacterium Tous-C9LFEB
CGGCGAAAATTTTGGGCACGCAGGTGTATGGGGCGCGGCTGGTGCGGATCGATGGGAACTATGACCATGTGAACCGGCTTTGCACGTTGATTGCGGATGAGTACAAGTGGGGTCTGGTTAACGTCAATTTGCGGCCCTATTACGCTGAGGGGTCGAAGACGGTGGGGTATGAAATTGCGGAGCAGTTGGGGTGGCGGCTGCCGGATAACGTGGTTTGCCCGATGGCAGGTGGGTCGTTGATTCGGAAGATTCGGAAGGCGTTCAAGGAGTTGGTGACGCTGGGGTTGGTTGAGGACAAGCCGGTGAAGTTTTTTGGGGCGCAGGCTACGGGGTGCTCGCCGATTGCGAAGGCTGTGCAGCAGGGACGGGATTTCATTGAGCCGCAGCGGCCGAATACGATCGCGCGCTCGTTGGCAATTGGGAACCCGGCGGATGGGCCGATGGCGGCGAAGATGATTGCGGAGTCGGGTGGGTTTGCTGAGGATGTCAGCGATGTTGAGGTGGTTTCCGGGATCCAGGAGTTGGCGGAGACGGAGGGGATTTTTACGGAGACTGCGGGTGGTGTGACTACGGCGGTGACGGCTCGGCTTTATGCGCAGGGGCGCATTGGGCGGGAGGAAACGACGGTGGTCTGCATTACGGGCAATGGGTTGAAGACGACCGATGCCCTGGCTGGTCGGTTTGAGACGGCTGTGCCCGTGCGGCCGCGGTTGAGTGACTTCGATGAGTACATCCGCCGGGTGGATGGTGGGCTGGTTGGGCCTGCGGTGAAGAGTGAGGAGTTGGCGTTGGTGGGAGGTGCGCGGTGAGTGTGAAGGTGGTTTTGCCAACGGCGTTGGCGCGGCATACGGAGGGGCAGAAGAGCTTTGCTTCGGAGGCCTCTGATCTGCAAGGGTTGTTGCGCGAGATTGATGCGCGCTATCCGGCGCTGGCTACCAATTTGAAGGATGGGGAAGGAAAGCTGCGGAAGTTTATCAATGTTTATGTGAATGATGAGGATATACGGTTTTTGGGCGGGGAGACTCATCCTTTTGCGGATGGGGATGAGGTGATGTTGATCCCGAGTATTGCGGGTGGGTGTTAGGGGCGTTCTGGCCCAGCGCGCCTAGGGTGTGCTGGGCTGGAAGGAGGCAGCAACGGGCTTTGCGAAGCCTTGCTCAATGCGGTAAGTCGCCTGAACCTCTCCGAGTTGTCCGCATCCGTTGCACGCCGCATTTGGCTGTTGCACATTGCTTCTCAACTCGAGTTTCTCCGGATGAAGAGCCCAGCACCTGGACGTGAAGGTTGCGTTTGCTGGGATGGCTTGCCTGATCGCGGCCAGCGTTGGCGAGAAGTCGAGCAGGTGGGGACCTTGTTTGTCGAACCACCAATAGCCGTCCACACAGCCACCTCCGTTGCCTGTACCTGGATCGTAGGTTCCGAGGAAGGCGTTCGGACCGGAGCCGTAGATAGAGGCGGTTGTTGCATGGATCAGGTCGTAACCGTCGTAGCGTAGGGCGTAGATTTCGACGTACTGTTTGCCACCGTCGTCTGATACAAGGATGTCCTTCCAGATGGCGGCGCCGCTCATGGGAAAGCTGGATGCGGCTACTCTCGGGCCTCCCCAGATTGTTGTCATGAGCTGAAAGATCCGGAAACCTGCGAGTTTGCCGATCGGGATGATTTGTTGGTGGGTCTTGAAGTCATGTGGTTTGAGCGGTTGTCCATCCTTTGCCTTGAAGCCGATCATCAGGTCGCCGGTGAGGTCCATACGGAGAGGATTGTTTGTCCAAAAGGAGAGTGGATGGCTTCCAGCGATGCCAGGGAACTCGCCCTTTTCCGTGTTGATTTTGTAGGCGGGCTGTTGGGCGGAGGCCATTGCGAAAAGAGCGATGCTTGCGAGTGCAGCAACTAGATGGCGCATTGGTAAGCTCAGCTCGATGGTGGAGGGTGGTAACTTGACGCAGTTTGGGTTGGCCTATGTGTCGCGCCTTCAGCGCTCTTGTTCATCACTGCCCGAACCTAGGCCTTCGGCCTAGGCTGTTATGTGGCGCGCCTTCAGCGCTAAAGGCTCTGGTAAGAGATTACCAGCGAGATTGCACAGGTTAGGGCAACACTATAACGCTGATTCCCTTCGGGAATGACAAACGAAGGACCACCCTCTCACTTAGCTGGGGCGGTAGGTGTCGAGGCGGCGGCAGGCTTCCCCTAGTTCGTTGTCGCGTTTGGCGAAACAGAAGCGTAGGAGGTTCTCTCCGGGGTTGTGGCCTTGTTCGTCGGTTAGGAAAAAGGCTGTGCCGGCTACGGCGGCGAGGCCTGTGTCGGCGAGGAGTTTGCGGGCTTTGGCGCGGGCGTCTGGGGCTTGGATTTGGGTGGCGTCGGCGAGGACGTAGTAGGCGCCTGTTGGGATGTGGGGGGTGAGGCCGGCGTGGGTTAGGGAGGTGCAGAAGGTGTCGCGTTTGTGTTGGTATTCGTGCTTCAGGTCTTCGTAGAAGGATTGGGGGAGTTGGGTGAGGCCGGCGGCTGCGCCGTGTTGGAGGGGGGCTGGGGCGCAGACGTAGGTGAGGTCGTGGAAGTAGCCGATGGCGGGGGTCCAGCGGGGGTCGGCGGTGAGGTAGCCGAGGCGCCAGCCGGTGACGGAGAAAACTTTGCTGAAGCCGGAGATGGTGACGGTGCGCTCGGCCATGCCGGGGAGGGTGGCGAGGGAGAGGTGTTGGGTGTTGTCGTAGAGGAAGTTTTCGTACATCTCGTCGGTGAAGATGAAGAGGTTGTGTTCGATGGCCAGCGTGGCTAGCTGCTCGAGTTCGGGGCGGGTGAAGACTTTGCCTGTGGGGTTGGCGGGAGTGTTGAGGATGAGGCCGCGGGTTTTGGAGGTGATGGCGGCTCTAAGGCGGTCGAGGTCCAACGTCCAGTGAGGGGCTTCGAGGGGGACGATGACGGGGGTGATGCGTTGGGACCGTAGGGTGGCTACGTGGTAGCCGTAGAAGGGTTGGAGGACGAGGCACTCGTCGCCTGGGTTGAGAAGGGCCATGAGGGCGGCGTGGAGAGCGCCGGTGGCTCCGGAGGTGACGAGGACCTGGGTTTCAGGGTCGACTTCGAGGTGGTTGAAGGTGCGGAATTTTTGGGCGATGGCTTCGCGGAGAGAGGGGATGCCGTCGAGGCGGGTATAGATGTTGTGGCCTTGCTGAATGGCCTGGATGGCGGCCTGGGCGACGGGGGCGGGGACATCGGTGTCGCAGATACCCTGGGCGAGGTTGATGCCCTGAACCGCGTCACAGGCGACGGACATGGCGCGGATTTCGGACTGGATGTTCCCGGGGGCGAGGTCGCTGAGGCGAAGGACGGCGGCTTCGAGGGTGTTTGCTGTGGGCATAGGAAGGGCAGCGCTGGAGCGCTGGCTTTCATGCTACTTGATGCGGGGCGGGGTGCTCGTGAGGGGAAGGAAGGAGAACCATAGGAAGCAGCAGGAGGTATGGCAAGGCTGTGAGGGCGAGGGGAACGTCGTCGGCTGCCAAGAGCCGTACGTACAGCAAATTCGTCCGGTTTTTCTGAGCTAAATGGATCCTGGTGGAGCGGCCATTGTGAGCTCATTAAAATTCGAACGGCATCGTTGATGCATCGTGCAACGCAGACGGGCGAGGCTGTCTCCTAGTAAGCCAAGGCCGGCGCTCGTGTGCGTCAATTTGAAAGCTGAAAGGTGAATGTATGTTTTTGATTATTGCGATTGTGTTGCTGCTGCTTTGGGGTGGTGGATTTTTCCTGCATCTGGCGGGGGCCTTCATCCACATTCTTATTATCCTGGCGATCATTTCGTTTGTGTTTCATTTCCTGCGGGGCGGCCGGTCGGTCTAGGGATTTCCAAGCTTTCTGCAGCGCGCTGAGTTGTCGTCAGCTGATAGAGCTTGTTTGCGCTCGTTGGGTGATGCATTGGGCGGAGGCTGCTGGTTAAACTCAATCTGGATTTGAGTGATGCGAAAACGAAAAGCCCGGCTAATGCCGGGCTTTCGTTGTGCTGCTTACGTGTTCTTTACTGGTGATGAACGTTATGTGCAGGGAGCTCTGCACCCGGGGGCGGCATGTTGGCGAGGGCTTCCGGCGTTTCTTCGTCAAGTTTGGGGAGTTTGGCTGCCAGCGCAATCTCCAGCACTTCGTCCATGTGCTCGACGAAGTGCAGCTTCATCGTGTTCTTGACGAGGTCGGGCAGGTCGGGGAGATCGCGCTTGTTGTCGAAGGGGAGGATGGCTTCAAAGATGCCGGCGCGGTGAGCCGCGAGGAGCTTTTCCTTGAGACCGCCAATGGGGAGCACCTTGCCACGAAGGGTAATTTCGCCGGTCATGGCGATGTCTTTGCGGACCTCAATCTTGGTAAGTGCGGAGGCGAGGGCCGTAGCCAGCGTGATGCCCGCAGAGGGACCGTCTTTGGGAATGGCACCTTCGGGGACGTGGATGTGGATATCGATGTTGCGATAGAAGTCGCGCTGCAGGCCGAGGCTATGGGAGCGTGAACGGATGTAGGTAAGGGCGGCCTGGGCTGACTCCTGCATGACGTCGCCAAGCTGGCCGGTGGCGGTCATCTTACCTTTGCCGTCGAGGACCTGGACTTCGGTTTGAAGGATGCTGCCGCCCATTTCAGTCCAGGCGAGACCGGTCACCAGGCCGATTTCGTTCTTTTCGTGAACCTGGGAGTCGCGGTACTTTGCGATACCGAGGATGTCGGGGAGGTTCTCGCCGGTGACTGCCTCTTTGTGCTCGGGATTGGTGACGACACGGCGGGCAATCTTGCGCAGGACGTTGCCGATCTCACGCTCAAGGTTGCGGACGCCTGACTCGCGGGTATAGCTGCGGATGATGCCGCGGAGGGCGTCGTCGTCGAAGGTGATTTGTTCGGTGGTGAGACCGGTGCCCTCGAGCTGCTTTTTGAGCAGGTATTGCTTCGCGATTTCCAGCTTCTCGAGCTCGGTGTAGCCGGAGAGGCGGAGAATCTCCATGCGGTCCTGCAACGGGGCAGGGATGGTATGGAGGACGTTGGCCGTCGCGATGAAGAGGACCTGCGAGAGGTCGTATTCCACGTCGAGGTAGTGGTCCTGAAAGGTATTGTTCTGTTCGGGGTCGAGAACCTCGAGGAGGGCGGAGGCTGGATCGCCACGGAAGTCGGCGGCCATCTTGTCGATTTCATCGAGCATGATGACAGGGTTCTTGGTGCCGGCCTTCTTCATGGACTGGATGATCTGGCCGGGAAGCGCGCCGATGTAGGTGCGGCGATGGCCGCGGATCTCGGCTTCATCACGGACGCCGCCGAGCGACATGCGGACGAACTTGCGACCGGTGGCCTTGGCGATGGACATGCCGAGCGAGGTCTTACCGACGCCTGGGGGTCCGACGAAGCAGAGGATAGAGCCCTTCGGGGTTTTGACGAGCT
>CAZZWG010000219.1:0-5385 GCA_964657685.1 Verrucomicrobia bacterium Tous-C9LFEB
TCCGGTCAGACCGTAGCCGTCATCAGAAACGAACGTTTTGGCAGGGTACCCCGCCTCAACTTCCCACAACGGCGTTTATCAGGACCTATGCTCCATTGTCGGCCTCACACCTCGCTCAATAAGTGCATTAGCCTGTTATCGCTAGTTGAGGTTTCAGAAGCGTTGTGCCAAGTAGGTGTAAGTCGACTTGCCGTTACTGATCCCACTATTTTGCGATGAACTCTGAAAAGAGATTCTTGAATGGTGCTGCGACATAGTTCAGTACGCTCACGCGGAGGGCGTCGCTTGTGTTGTAACGGCTGGGATACCACGCCGCTACGGCGACTTCAGATGCGATGAACGGCGAAGCGACCGCAGGTAGCGACGGGACGGCGCGACCAGTGTGAGTATGCGCTGTGTAGGCCCCAAGGAAAGCATGTGCGGTGCGAGATAGTATGCCTGTACATTGGCAGCGGTGATAGGTGACATCTTCCCTCAGGATTTCGCCTAGGGCATACCGGCTTGTCGTTCCGACCAGCCCTTGGCCGAAGCGGTCGGCGTAGCGCTTCGCGTAGCCCTGCGCCCCCTCACCCCACTCCGGCACATCGCCATGTGCGGGATGATTTCCAGGTCCGATTGCACCGTCTGGGGGGAAGCCGACTTTCAAGGGCCGCACCGTATCGATGCCGGACTCAAAGGCAGGTGCAATGAATGCGGTGGGACCTACGAGATCAAGCAGAAAGTGCCGCTCCCTTTGCCGGGCGCTGGGAAATGAATAAGCAGCGCCGATTGTTTGGGTGCTGTAACTCGCTGACGCGGTCTGCACGCCGTTTTTCGTCTTCCCACGTTCCATGACAACATCCGGGGCGTCCGGCAGTGAGGAAACATTTCCCTGATCAGCGGACGTGCTTGTAAAGGAAACCGGAGTCGGTTGCAGACTTGTGCTTTGAGCGTGCAGAGAGATTGGATCCAGCAAACTGGCTGCCAGCAGCAGGCCCGGTGCAACAAATTTGCGTGCTGTTTCGAAATACCTGGAAGTTATCTGGAAAATGTGCATGGTATGCCTTTCTAGTGGGGCCGCGTGCGAAGCGATGGTGTCTCTCACTGAGATCCCGTCTGCCCTATTGACAAGATTTTGTCATACTGGAAAGATCATTACAAATAAGGGAAGGAAGCCATGCCGAAGAAGAAACTTGTCGCAGCTCCGCTTACACCACTCTTCATCAGCGTTTTTCGCCTGAACGGCGCCTTGATCGCTGCAGGGGATCGCATGGTGGCGGACCTCGGCCTTACGAGCGCACGGTGGCAGGTGCTAGGCGTTGTGGCCAATGTTCCCACGCCGCTTTCGGTCGCCTCGATCGCTCGCACGATCGGCCTTACCCGGCAAGGCGTGCGCGGGGTGACAGCCGAGCTGGTGGCGTCGGGACTTGTTGAGTTCAAGCCGAATCCGCACCATCGGCGGGCGCAGCTGGTGGTGCTGACCGATAAGGGGAGAGAGGTGGAACATGCCGCGAGACTTCGGCAGATCCCCTGGGCTACTGGACTTGGTGACGGTCTTGAACTGCGGCAGATCGAAGAAGCAGCCACGCTGCTCCAAACCGTGCTTGCGCGGCTGGAACGAGAGGCCGATGCACAAAAGGATGAACTCTGATGTTTCCCAGCTATTCGATGGTCCGCACCATGCTTCGCGGTATTCGCTTTGTGCGCCATGCGATCTGGCCGAACGTGCATGTTACAGCCGCTTCGCTGGAAATTCACGTCGACTGGAACGTGCCGGTGAGGGTCCGCGACGGCACAGTGCTGCGCGTGAACGTGTTTCGGCCTAAAGAAGGAGGCCCGTTTCCCGTAATCATGTCAGCGCACCCTTATGGGAAGGACAAGATCCCTGCGAAGACACGCAGCGAGCGCGGGGTTCCGTTACAGTCGCGGCTCCTGCCGCAGCCGCATCCGGTGCGCATCTCCGCCTATACGAGCTGGGAGGCGCCCGACCCGAATGTTTGGGTGCGCGAGGAATATGCCGTCGTCAACGCCGATCTACGCGGCGGCGGAACATCGGAGGGGGTAGGAGACCTGTTCTCCGATGAGGAAGCGCAGGATTACTACGATCTGATCGAGTGGGCCGGAACGCAGGCTTGGTCCACCGGACGAGTCGGCCTGGACGGCGTCTCGTACCTGGCGATCAGCCAATACAAAGTAGCAGCGCTGCAGCCTCCACATCTCGCCGCGATCTGCCCTTGGGAAGGCTTGAGCGATGTGTACAGAGACTTCGCGAGGCCCGGCGGCGTTCTTGAAAACGGCTTCAGTAAGTTATGGAGCTGGCTGACGGGCAAGGAAGCTCGCATCCATACGTCACTGTACGAAGCCATCCTCGAACACCCGGAGCGTGACGATTGGTACCAGGCGAGAACGCCCAAGCTGGAAGACATCGAGGTGCCGATGCTCGTATGCGGCAGTTTTTCCGACCATCTGCTCCACACTCGCGGTTCGTTTGAAGCCTTTCGCCGCACAGGCTCGCGGCAGAAGTGGCTCTACACTCACCGGGATGGCAAATGGTGCGCGTATTACAGTGACGACGCGACGCAGACGCGTATCCGTTTCTTCGACCATTTCCTCAAGGGTTTGCAAAACGGATGGAATGAGCAACCAGCCGTGCGTTTGGCCATTACGGAGGGAGGGCCCGAGCCTGCGAACGTTGTCCACGAAGACGCCTGGCCTCCGCACAATGTTGAATGGCAGAAGTTGTGGCTCGATGCGACCACAAAGACGATGCAGCCCGAACAAACGGTTGCTGCCGGAGTTGCAAGACTCAGCCTGCATGAAGGTCGGCTTTCTTTCCTCTGGACCGTGCCGGAAGACATAGACATGATCGGTCACATGGCCCTGTACCTTCACATGGAGATACAGGGCGCGACCGACGCGCTGCTGTTTGCGGGGCTGCGCAAGTTCAGCCAAGGCGCTGAGGTCAACTTCGAGGGATCCTACGGCTTCTCCGGAGACATGGTATCGAAGGGCTGGCAGTGTGCGGCTCACCGCGAACTTGACGCTGAACTCTCCACGGAGGAGCAGCCCGTTTACACACACCGCAGGGTCAGTCCGCTCAAGCCGACAGAAATCGTGCCGATTGCCATCTCGATGCGTCCGCACGCCACGCGGCTGCGCCAAGGCGACGAGCTGCGACTCGACATCCAGGGCCGGTGGTTCTATCCGAAGAGCAAGTTCGGCGGCCAGTTTCCTGCTTCGTATGAGAAGAGTGGCAAGGCTCTGTGCACGTTCCACACCGGAGCAGAGCGTCCGGCCTACCTCTTGGTCGCAACCCGAACACCGATTGTCGGCGGCGGGAGGCAGAGATGAGAAAGGTGAAACGTTGGCTTGTGACGGGTGCCTTGATTGCATCTGGAGTTCTTCTGGCCGGGTTTGGCATCCTCGCCGTACCGTCCGTGGACGATGCGGTCTTCACACACTTTGTAGAGCGGCAACTGCGGTCGGGAAATGACGCGCTGCTGAAGGGAGACGACTTGCGCGTGTTGCTTTGCGGAACATCGGCACCGTTCGCCGATCCACATCGCGCCCAGAGCTGCACAGCCATCATCGCCGGTGACCACTACTATCTCGTCGACACTGGACCGGGAAGCGGACGCAATCTTGAACTCTGGCAGCTTCGAGGGCGCGAGTTGTCGGCGGTGTTCCTCACCCACTTCCACTCGGACCACATCGGAGACCTTGGCGAGATCAACACGAACGCCTGGCTAGCCGGCCATCCGGGTAGCCTGCAGGTATTCGGCGGCCCTGGTGTGGAACGCGTCGTCGAGGGCTTCAACGAGGCATATGGTCTGGACCAGAGCTATCGGACAGCCAACTCCGGAGTAGCGCTATTGCCCCCGTCCTCTGGCCAGATGCAGGCCCATGTGATCGAGATGCAAGGTGTGCCTACGCCTGCCAAAGATCGCAGAAGTCTGCCCATGCACTTTGGCGATCTCACCGTGACGGCGATCGAGGTAAACCACGACCCCGCTGAACCGGCCTACGGCTATCGCTTCGACTATCACGGCAGGTCCGTCGTGATCAGCGGCGACACGGACTTTCATCCGCCACTCGCCGCGGCTGCCCAGGGGGCGGACGTGCTGGTGCATGAAGCGCAGTCCCAGCATCTCGTGCAGCTCGTCCAGAAGGCCGCGGCCGATGTGGGCGATGCCCGCATCGCCCAGACGATGAACGGTATTCAGCATTACCATACGGACCCGCTGGAGGCCTCAAGTATCGCCTACGAGGCCGGGGTGAAATTGCTGGTCTTTACACATCTCGACCCGCCCCCTTCGAACCCGCTTTTGTACTGGATGTTTTATCGAGGGGTAGACAAAAGCCGCAACGGGGCTTGGATGAGCGGAGGAGACGGAACACTCATAGATTTGCCCATAAGTTCGACGAAGATCATTGTCGAAACGCTCCGACCGTAGTCCGTGGGACCCTCGTCATTGGAGGGCAACGTAGTGCGCGGAAGCAATTGCCTTGTCGCAGCGCCAAGCGGCTGTTCTCGGGCCCGCGATGTATTACAGGTAAGGTGTTCCTTCCAAGGCATACTGAACACCTTTTGTTCCCCGGTCGATGAGCGCAAGAAAAGCCTTATTCGCCTTGGCAAGGTTCCGATTCTGATGAAATGCTCGATGCGCTTCGAGGTAGGCTACGGTCCAGGTTGCGACCAGCAGGGACGCTGCGAGCCGGGCGAGTGGATCGGGCAGCGGGCGAGCTACAGATTCGGCCAGGGCCATCGTCAATGTGTCCGTCAATTCGTCCCGGATGGCTCGCGCTCGGGATTTGAGTGATTCGCTGTCCCGAATCGTCGCCATGAACCTGTCGCTGCCTGCTTCAAAAAAGCGAACGTAGGGACGCCGATTCTTGACGGCCCAATGGACGAACAACTGCAAAGCCTCGACGGGAGGCGTACCCGGTTCTTTCTTCCGCAGCGCATCCAGCAGGTCTTCGCGCGCTTCCTCATCGAGGTCGAAGAACAGATCCTCCTTGCGGGGAAAGTGATTGAAGACCGTCATCCGGGAGACATCGGCGGCCTCAGCGATCTCGTCCATTGTTACTTCATTGAAGCCGCGCTCGAAGAAGAGGCGGGTGGCGACGTCGGAGATCTTCTGCCGCGTGGCGAGGCGTTTCCGTGTCTGTCGATTCACACTTCGGTCCATTGCTGCATCCTTCCTTACTTTACAGCACCTATTATTATACTTAGTACAATTTTGTGAGGGGACACATGGAGTCATCGATACGCCAGATCGGAAACAGCACGGCAGCGGGTGGGCAGATCACGACTGTTCTTGTCTCAGGAGCGAGCTTTGCCGGGCTTGCTGCGGCTTGGTGGATGAACAAGCTGGGCTACGCGGTGACAGTCGTCGAGATCGCGAA
>CAZZWG010000220.1:0-3689 GCA_964657685.1 Verrucomicrobia bacterium Tous-C9LFEB
CTCAACATCGCCCGCAACGCCTCCCCTGGCTCCGCCTTCCGCATCAAGCTCTCCCCAATCAAAAACCCCTGGTACCCCGCCCCTCTTAACCGGTCCATATCCGCCCGCGACCCAATCCCACTCTCCGCCACCCGCACCACCTCGCGCGGCAACAGCGCCCCCAATTCCATCATCCGCTCAAACGACACCTGAAACGTCCGCAAATCCCGGCTATTCACCCCCACACACTCACACCCCAACCCCACCGCCCGCTCCAGTTCCTCGCGGTCATGCACCTCACACAGCACATCCAGCCCACACCGCCGAGCCTCCTCCCGCAACTCCATCAACTCGGCATCCCCCAGCGCCGCCACGATCAACAAAACCGCATCCGCCCCGTTGGCCCGCGCTTCCACCATCTGCCACGGATCCACCATAAAATCCTTCCGCAAACAAGGGATTCGCACCGCCGCCGAAGCCACCCGCAGATTCTCCAACGACCCCTGAAAAAACCGCTCCTCCGTCAACACACTCAAAACGGCAGCCCCACCCGCCTCCATCTCCCGCGCCAACGCCCCCACCTTAAACTCAGCCCGGATCAATCCCTTCGACGGCGAGGCCTTCTTCAACTCCGCAATCACCGCCGGCCCCTCAGCAGCCTTCGCCCGCAAAGCCCGCGCAAACCCCCGGGGCTCATGCGCCGCCGCCGCCCGCTCCATCGCCGCCGGATCGACAGACCGCTTCCGCTCCGCCACCACCCCCCGCACATGCGCCAGGATCTCCGGCAGGTACATCGTCCGCTCAGCCGCTACGCCACTCATCCCTCCACCCTAAACCAGCGCGCCCGGCCCGGCAGCCGCGGCCAGCGCCAAAACAGAACCGGCTGCCGTCATCAACGGCAGCCGTCTCCCTTTCGCACTTGCTTACGACCGCACGAAACGTCTCCGCGCCGCTCCAACAACGCCCAGCATGCCCGTCCCCAGCAGAACCAGCGACTCCGGCTCCGGCGTCACCGAACCACCGCCCGTGCCCGTCGTCGCCACCGTAACGTTCGTCAGCGCGTTGTAACCCGGGTCCTGGCGACCCAGAAACTCCAGTTCCGTAGTCGAAGAGGTAGCTACCAGGCCACTTATCGTGTAGCTCGTAAGCGGGCTGGCCCCAATGTTCAGAAGGTCGCTGACAACCGTCCCGCCAAACAATGTCTGAAACTCCATCGGATTGCCAGGGTTGCCAAAGCTGAACGTCAAGGTGTAAGTATCGCCGGCAACCGTGTTCAGGTCCTGGTACAGGTACGCCTGTTGGTTCATCGTTCCCGAAATGCACTGAGCGCCGACACAGCCGGTCTGCGCATAAGTTGTGCCCGCTGGCAGAGTAACGGAGGTGCCCGTATTGAAATTCCACGGGTGATCGCTGCCAGCATTGTAGGTCCAGCCCGCGCTGCCCGCGGCGAAGTCGCCATTGGTGACAAGGTTGTCCGCATGCGCGAGAACGGGCATCATCCCAAGGGAAACGGAGGCAAGAGTAAGGCATCGTAAAACATTCTTCATAACGAAGGCTCCATGAAATTGACGAGTAGGTGATTGGCCCAAATGGAGCATTGCATGAAGGCGAGAAATGTGGCTAATGATTTGTGGTAACCCTTACCAAAGATCTTCGCCGTAGATGAGTTTCAAGGACCGGCCCGCCGCTGTGCTTGGGGTGAGGTCTGCTTGATTGGTGCCGTGTCCTGCTGTGAGCAGATCGGACAGGTGCTACGCTGGTCGGCGATCTCGCGTGCGCGGGCGTCCCGGCGTACGGTCTCTTGTCGGTCCATCCGCGCCACATCGCAGGGCATGTGTTAGAGGCCTTCAGCGTTTTCTGGAACGAAGTGACGCCAGTTCTGTCGAGTGGCCGTCTGCCCGGCCTCGAGCTTGGTGAACCGCTCCCACGCATTTTCGCGAATCCGGAAACCGACCAGGAAGTGCAGGGAGGAACGGTGTCCATCCCGCGCAAAGGCGCATGCTTGCCACCCGCCCGGTCAAGGGCATTACGGGCCTGGATCCATTTGGCCCCGCTCAGCGACGAACCGCTGTCCCGGCCGGTCGTGAGGCACAGATGTCCGCGGTGCCTCGGCGAGCAGCGTTGGGGCGGTCGGGTCAGAGAGTACGTGAGGCGTACGGGAGACCTGTACTTTGCACACCAGTCTTCGACCCGTGAGCAAGAAAACACTCTGGTCCGTGCAGCGCTCCTGGCGTATTCGGCACGTAAAAAGAGAAAGAAATGGTCGGCGCGTGTACATAGTGCAGCGATATTTTTAAACGTTTTCTTATCAAAAACATAAGCGGGGGATGGTGCCGCGATCGGGCGCGTTTGCAGCCGTTGATGCCGGTTCGCGCCACGACAGAATGCCTGTAAACCCGTACACTGACCTTGGTGTTTGAGTCCCTGATCACATCAGGAGCGAACAGATGTCGGAGTCAAAGGCATGTGTTCAGCTCTCGGAAGCAGGTCGTGCCTGATCGGGGTGGGGCTGGCCTTCTCACCCCCGCGCGCTATCAATGCGCAATGCACGTCATGGTGCTGCAAAATGCGGGACCAATCACCTTTTCTTTAAACCCAAGGACCTCGATTCCATCTGCTGCTCGGTATGGGGGAAAGACATCTGCCCCCCGTCTACCCGTCAGCTTCCGGCCCAGCGGCCGGCAAAAGGTGATCCAGGATCTCGGAATGGACGGTAGCCTTCTCGGGTTTCCGTAATCGTAAGCCAGGCCCAAGGCCTCATTCGCAAGTCACTCACAGTTCTGTCTCCGCGCCCCGTTAAGGGACGCACATGGGATCTGCTGCTGCGCAGGCTGTGAGTCGCTCTCAAATTTGTTCACTATGGCGGGCACAGGCAGAACTGCGCCCGTGCGAGGTTACTGTCGTGCACCTTTTAGGTACTTGCAGTAACACAAAATTGGATTACCAGCACCCCGATGGGCGATTCGCTGCGCCATGGCGGGCTGATGAACTGGTTGCGTTCTGCTGCTCGGGCTGTATGCACCGTGCCACGCAACTATCAGGACATGAGGTGAGATGTTGAAGCTGTTTCAAAGGTCGACTGTAGTGGGATTGTTTTTTTCTGTGCTTAGCCCCCTGAGTGGAGCCGCACTTACATCAGTACGAGCGACTACGGTCCAAACCGTGGGATCTTCAACTGGGTCGAGTTCCGCGCCCATCAAGCCGACCTTGCTCGCCATCACGACAACCACCCTGGCCGGTGCTGAGAAAGGTGTGCCCTACAACGCTACGTTGCAGGCGAATGTGAGCACATCGTCGCTGGTTTGGAAGTTGACGAGCGGTAGCTTGCCAGCAGGCCTGGCGTTAAATAGCGCGGGGATGATCTCCGGAACGCCCGCGGCCACCGGAACATCCACGTTTGCTGTTCAGTTGAACGACCCCATGTTTCCCCCCCTGGTGCGGCCCGTTACGTTGACGATTACGGTGCACGCGGAACAGGTGGCAATCACCACCTCGACGCTGGCGGCAGCTCAGGTAGGCAAGAGTTATAGTGCATCGCTGCAGGCCACTGGCGGAACATCCTCTTACACCTGGAATCTGAAGTCAGGGAGTCTGCCTGCAGGACTGTCGCTTAGCTCCGGGGGGACGATTTCGGGCACCCCGACCACGACTGGGAGTTCACAGTTCAATGTCGCCGCAACGGACGTGAAATCCGGAGTACACAGCAAGTC
>CAZZWG010000220.1:3789-5383 GCA_964657685.1 Verrucomicrobia bacterium Tous-C9LFEB
CGCTGGTCATTACCTCGTCGACGCTTTCGGCTGGACAGTCCGGAACGGCTTACAGCGCTTCGCTGCAGGCGACTGGCGGCACCCCTGGTTATACCTGGACTGTGGCGTCGGGCAGCTTGCCGGCGGGTTTGTCGCTAAGCTCCGCGGGAGTGATCTCCGGAAAGCCCACGAGTGCCGGCACGGCGAACTTTACTGTGCAGGTGGCCGATGCAGGTTCACCCGTCCAGGCTGACGTTGTTCAGGAGTCCATCACGGTGGCTGCGGCTCCGGCGGCTCCGACGGCTCCGGTGACCCCGACGGCTCCGGTACACACTGCCGGACCAGCCATCTATCTATACCCGACGGCGCCGGTTGCAACACGAGGGACTTATCAGACGGTCACGGCGATCGTGAACGGGGTGAGCAACAAAACTGTCACCTGGACCAGTGATGGCGGCACGATTGTGGGAACGAATCCCTGCGTGGTGAACGAGCCTTGTACGGTTGCGCTTTACACCACAAACACAGGGACCTACCATCTGACAGCAACAAGCAGCGCGAATCACGCCGTGGTTGCGACATCCACGGTCACGTTCACCGCTGCTCCGGTTGTTCGCACGGATCATCCCCGTTTCCTGACAACCTCGGACATGTTGCCGTCTCTTCGTGCGAAGGCAGTTCCGAATGACACAATGTACGAGGGAATTAAAACCCTTGCTGGCCGGTACTACAGCGCAGATGCTTCCATCTACAATTTTTCCACCTGGAATGGAAGCCAGTGCGTGGGAGGCTCAGGGCCGAATGCTGACCAGAGCGCCAATTATCGTGAAATGGATGCCTGGTGGATCACGCTGGTGGCGCTGTTCGATCCGAGTGCGACGACCCGCAATCAGTACGGCTGCGCAGCACGGGACATTTACCTGAATAACGTGGGATATGTCATCTCTGGAGAACTGAACCTGCTTAACGGAAACCGCTGGGCAGACGGTGCGCTTCAATGGGCGTTCACGACCGACTATCTCCTGGGCGGGGGGTATCTCAGCCCGGCCGATCAGGGCGTGGCTCACCAGTATCTGGCAAAACTTGCGTTCGAGCAGATCAATGACATCTACAACGGAACGCTGGCGACTGTAGGGAACTACAACTCGGTGTCGCAATTCGGAGGCTCGGACGAAATTTCCAGCACCAGTATGCGTGCCATGGGAAACAACTACACGCACGCCCGGATCCTTGAGTTGACTGCTGCGGCCCTCACCTTCAATGACAACACGACGGATGATCCCGCCCTGGCAAATACGTGCAATGCGAGCCGCTACCAGGTATGCCCGGACGGTACCGCCGGGTCTCTGCACGCGTACTGGACGTATGTAAGCGGCGGGATGCTCTATAAGGACTGGGCCAACATGGAAGACGGCGCTGTGGTTCAACAGGCGTACGGCTTGTCGTCCACTCCCATGTGCAACACGTTGTGGCACACCCCGATCTCCTGCCTTGGAAATGGTCGTGGCGGGGAGTCGAGCGAGGGCACTGGGTACGGAGCTTCGACCGGCAAGCTGCGCTGGGCTCTCAATGCCATTCACACGGCCGGCTACGATGACCCGCTGCTGTATGGGCC
>CAZZWG010000221.1:0-3555 GCA_964657685.1 Verrucomicrobia bacterium Tous-C9LFEB
CACCCCATCCAGCTCCTCCTCCCGCAGCGCCTCCAACACCTCCCCATCCGCCCCCAAACGCTCCGCCACCCCAAACGTCAACGCCCGCTCCACCAAGGGCTCCGCCCGCCGCACCAGAAAGTTATAAAGCTCCGGCCGCGCCTGCCTCCCAATCCACAAAACATCCTCAAACCCCGCCGTAGTCACCATCCCCACCCGGGCCCCCCGCCGCTCCAGCACCGCATTCGTCGCCACAGTCGACCCATGCGTCACCTCCATCTCGGCGCCAACGCCCGCTAACGAAGCAATCCCCTCCAGGATCGCCCGCGAAGGATCCTCCGGCGTCGACCGCAACTTAAACACCCGCACTCCCCGCCCATCCAGACACACCAAATCCGTAAACGTCCCACCCGTATCCACACCAAGAAGAATCACCCCTAGATCATCCTTGCTCCGCCCTCCTCACGCAAACTATTCGGCCTCGACTTCGAGATTGGGGCACTATTCCGGGGCAGCAGATCAACTGTGATCCGCGGGAGCCTAAGCGAAAAGCCTCGCAACTTGGTGAGCGGAAAGTCTCCGATGCTCCATCGGCATCCCGTCAAAGGCAAGGCCCTTCGGCAGATCCGTGCCGCTTACAATGAAGTGTGCGGTGGAGATCTGAGTTGGGCTGGGCCTTGTATCTCGCGGTTGGATCAATGTTGGCACAATCGCCCCCACGCCCTCCAACATGGGCAGCTTACGGAGGCGATGCCGGTGGGCAGCGTTACTCCACAGCAGCTCAAATCACACCGGCAAACATCTCCGGCCTGCATGTCGCGTGGGAGTACCACACCGGCGCTCTGGCAACGAAACGTCCCAGCAGAACGGAAGCTGCATTCGAAGCAACGCCGGTCCTTTCAGACCGAACGCTCTTCCTCGCTACCCCATTCAACGTGGTCATCGCTCTCGACGCCCTCTCAGGGCAGGAGAAGTGGCGTTACGACCCCAGGGTTCCGGCCGGCTTTCTCGCCGGGGTGTACACCTCGCGCGGCGTCGCTCTTTGGCATGGGCAGCAAAACTCCGGGACTTGTGACGAACGTGTCCTCGCGGCAACGCTCGATGGCAGACTCCTCGCCCTGGATGCGCTTAAAGGAACACCGTGCCCGGGGTTTGGAGCAGGAGGTGTCGTTGACCTGAAGAAGGATCTTCCGACGCAGACCAGTGAGCCCTACGAGGAATACGGTGTCACCTCACCGCCGACCGTGGTGGGTGATGTCGTCGTCGTCGGCTCGGCCGTTGCCGATGGGCAGGAGGTCGACGTCGAACCTGGGGTGGTCCGTGGTTTTGATGTCCGCACCGGGCGGCTGTTGTGGACATGGGATCCCATGCCCTGGGCCACGCATCAGGCAATCCGGACCGGGGGCGGCAATACCTGGAGCATCATCTCCGCTGATCCTGAGCATGGGCTTGTCTTCTTACCGACCGGAAGTCCATCCCCGGATTTCTACGGAGGTATGCGCTTGAGTGACGATCGCGACGCCGACTCCGTGGTGGCTCTGAACGCAGAGACCGGGCGCAAAGTTTGGGCGTTTCAAATCGTTCATCACGACCTTTGGGACTACGACGTGGCCGCGCAGCCACTGCTCTTCGAGTACCAAAACCGAGTGCCGGCCATCGCGATAGGTACCAAAATGGGAATGATCTTCGTCCTTAACCGGCTGACGGGACAACCGATCTTTCCCGTGGAAGAAAGACCCGTGCCGCAGAGCGACGTGCCGGGTGAGACAACAAGCCCAACACAGCCCTTCTCCAGTCTTCCTCCGCTTGCCCCCTTGTCGCTCCACGCACAGGACCTTGCCGGACATACTCTCGCCAATGCCGCTGTTTGCGCCGACAAGATCGACAGCCTCAGGAATGAAGGTATCTACACGCCGCCAAGCCTCAAAGGAAGCCTGCTCTACCCAGGTAGTCTGGGCGGTGTGAACTGGGGCTCACTCGCGTTTGACCCGGAAACCGGCATTCTCTACGTGAACTCCAACCGTCATGCCTTTCGGACCAGGCTGGTGCCGCGCTGGAAGTTTGAAGCCGGCCAGGTTCTCGGCTCGTGGGAGAACTGGGTCTATGCTGCGATCTCGCTGCTCGCCATCTCCCTTGTGGCGCGACGCAAACTGTACCCAGGCTGGATCAGTGGCGCCGCTGTGCTCGTACTGGCCGGGTGGGGCATGGTCGTCGCTCTTCGGCCGCAGGAGCGCCAGCACTTCGGAACAGAGATCGCTCCCCAGAGAAAGGCGCCCTTCGCCGTCGAACGGGCGCCGCTCACCGATGACAACGGACTGCCTTGCACTCCTATGCCATGGGGCAGGATGACCGCGCTGAATCTAAATGCGGGCATGCGGGAATGGGAAAGACCTTTGGGCACAATGGTCAAGGGCAAGGAAACAGGGTCGCTCAGTCTTGGAGGCCCCATGGTTACCCGTGGAGGACTGGTCTTTGCAGCAGCGGTGCGCGAGCCTGTCCTCCGCGCCTTCGATAAAAGATCGGGAGAGCTCGTGTGGACAGGTCAGCTTCCGGTGCCCGCCCAGTCGACACCCATGACCTACGAACTGGATGGCAGACAATACGTTGTAGTCGCCGCAGGAGGTCACGGTGGCTTTGGGACACAGCAGGGCGACTCACTGATCGCTTTCGCGCTGCCGTGACGCACAACGTAAGATAGCGCAGCCTGCGATAACGATCGCTGCCGGCCGTGTACCATACCCTCCAAGACGCCCACAGGAGTTCCCCCACTTGCCAATCCGCAAGCTGCTATCCGCCCTCGTTCTACCCGCCCTCTCCCTCGCGCTAGCAGCAACGCTCCCCACGCAAGCCTCCGCAGGCCCCCCAAATCACCCCAACATCCTCCAACGCCCCGCCCTCAGCGCCAAACTCATCGCCTTCGGCTACGCCGGCGACCTCTGGACCGTCCCCCGCGAAGGCGGCCGCGCCACCCGCCTCACCGCCGGCGTTGGCATCGAATCCGCCCCGGTCTTCTCTCCCGACGGCCAAACTATCGCCTTCACCGGCCAGTACGACGGCAACACCGACGTTTTCACCATCCCCGCCACCGGCGGCATTCCCAAACGCATCACCTTCCATCCCGCCCCCGACTACGCCGTAGCCTGGACCCGCGACGGCAAAAACATCCTCTTCCGCTCCACCCGCGCCGCCTCCAGCCGCTACAGCCAGCTCTTCACCGTCCCCGCCAACGGCGGCCAGGCCACCCCCCTGCCCCTCCCCATGGCCTACGCCGGCGACTTCTCCCCCGACGGCTCCCGCATCGCCTACGCCCCCCTCCCGCCCGCCTTCGGCTTCGACTTCACCAACTACACCGCCTGGGGCAACTACCACGGCGGCCAGGCCGGCTTCATCCGCATCACCACCCTCCCCGGCCTCGAATCCACCCTCATCCCCCACAAGGAATCCTCCGACTTCTCCCCCGTCTACATCGGCGCAGACGTCTTCTTCCTCTCCGGCCGCAACGGCCACATCGGCGTCTTCCGCTACTCCCCCGCCTCCAAAGAAGTCACAGAAATCTTCACCAACACCGGCACCGAC
>CAZZWG010000221.1:3565-5328 GCA_964657685.1 Verrucomicrobia bacterium Tous-C9LFEB
ATCCACTCCCTCGCCACCGACGGCCACACCCTCATCTACGACCAGCTCGGCGAGCTCTACACCCTCGATCCCACCCCCAACGCCCAGCCCCACCAGGTCCCCGTAGACGTCACCGCCGACCTCCCCGAAGTCCGTCCCCACCTCCAGAACGTAGCCGGCGAAATCGAAAACTTCTCCCTCTCCCCCGAAGCCGTCCGCATCGCCGTCGAAGCCCACGGCGAAATCCTCACCGTCCCCGCCAAGCACGGCCCCGTCCGCAACCTCACCAATTCCCCCGGCGTCATGGAGCGCGAGCCAGCCTGGTCCCCCGACGGCCAGTCCATCGCCTTCTTCTCCGACGAACCCTCCTCCCCCAACGCTCACCCCGGCCTCTACTCGCTCCACATCGCCTCCCAAACGGGCACCGGCCCCGTCAAAAAGTTCCCCCTCGCCCCCGAGCCCGCCTACTACTTCACCCCCAAATGGTCCCCTGACTCCAAACACATCGTCTTCCACGACAACCGCCTTCACCTCTGGATCCTCGACGCCACCTCCGGCAAGCTCTCTGAAGTGGGCGAACCCAACGTCCACGGCGGCTTCTCCAACGTCACCAGCGACGTAGCCTTCTCTCCCGACTCCAAATGGCTCGTCTACCCGCACTCCCTCCCCAACCACCTGCACGCCCTTTACCTCTACTCGGTAGACACCGGCAAATCCACCCAGCTCACCGACGAAATGGCCGACGCCCACACCCCCGCCTTCGACCACAACGGCAAATACCTCTACTTCCTCGCCAGCAATAACCAGGGCGCCACCGAAGCCGGCCTCGACATGTCCTCGGACGTCTACCAGCCCACCACCTCCATCTACGCCCTCACCCTCACCGCCAAAACCCCCTCCCCCGTAGCCCCAGAACTCTACGACGAAAAGACCCCCGCCGAAGCCAAGGCCAAGGCCGCCGACAAAGCCGACAAAACCCCCGCAGGCAAAAAAGAAGAAGACAAGGAAGAAGCCGAAAAACACCCCGGCAAATCCGACGCCGATAAAGACACCGACAAAGACAAAGACAAGAAGCCCAAACCCACAGAAATCGACCTCTCCGGCATGCCCCTCGATGCGGTAGCCCGCCGCATCACCGCCCTCCCCCTCCCCGACCGCTTCTACACCGACCTCCAGACCGGCAAACCCGGCACCCTCTACTTCACTGAAGACGAGTTCACCGGCCGCGGTGGCGGCGGCGAAGGCGGCGGCACCCTCACCCGCTGGCAACTCGAAGACCGCAAAGCCGAAAAGTTCGCCTACAACCTCAGCAGCTTCGAAATCAACGCCGACGGCGACAAAATGCTCCTCGTCTTCGCCTCCGGAGGCGGCGGCGAAGGCACCCCAGGCCACCGCCCCGCACCCACCATGGCCATCGTCCCCGCCAGTGCCGCCCACAAGTCCGGCGAAGGCGCCGTCTCCTTCGCCGACGTAGAAGTCCGCACCGACCCCAAGGCCGAATGGGCCCAGATGTACCACGAAGTCTGGAACGTCGAACGCGCCTACTTCTACGACGCCCACTTCCACGGCGCCAACACGGAGCAGCTGGAGCAAAAATACCAGCCCTACATAGCCTCCATCGCCTCCCGCGCTGACCTCAACTACATCTTCCAGGAAATGCTCTCAGCCTTCTCCGTAGGCCACCTCCGCGGCTCCGGCGGCGCCATCCCCGCCGCCCCCCGCGTCCCCGGAGGCCTCCTCGGCGCAGACTTCGTCATCCGCAACAACCACTACTGCCTCGCCAA
>CAZZWG010000222.1:0-5310 GCA_964657685.1 Verrucomicrobia bacterium Tous-C9LFEB
TCTGTGCTGGGGTAATGATGTTGGGTACGGCCGAGGTCGCCGTCGTACTTGACGGAGCTCTTAAAAAGCTCGTAGCGGCCGTCGTTGAACTGGCGGCCGTGTTCGCGGAGGTCGGCCATTTGTTTTTCGGGTAAGGGTTTGAAGTTGCGCAGGATCTCGAGGTTCTGGTCGAGGACCGCGATGGACTCCATCCCGGAAATGGTGGTGCTGACGCCAGGGACGCTCATGGCATAGCTGAGGGCCTCGGTGGGGGTTAGCGCGCCGTGGGCGACCGGCTCGCCGGAACCGCCCATGCTCTTCATGCCGAAGACGGCCATACCCTTCTGAACGGCGACAGGGAGGACGTTTTTCTCGAAAGAGCGATAGCTGGGATCGAAGGGGTTGATGGGCATCTGGACGGTGTCGAACTTGAAGCCGCGGTTGAGCATATCCAGATGGATAGAAGGATTCTTATGGCCTGTGAAGCCGATGAACCGGACCTTGCCCTGTTGCTTGGCCTGGGTAAGGGCTTCGAGGACACCGTCGGTGGCGTAGGCGAGTTCGGGGTCGTTGTAGTAGATAACTTCGTGGACCTGCCAGACGTCGAGGTGATCGGTCTGGAGGCGGGTGAGGGATTCCTCCAGCATGGTCATGGCGACTTTTTTGTCGCGGCCATGGGTGCAGACCTTGGTCATGACGATGGCCTGATCGCGGCGGCCTTTGAGGGCATGGCCGACAACGGCTTCTGACTTGCCTTTGTGGTATTCCCAGGCGTTATCAAAGAAATTGATGCCGTGGTCAAGGGCTTTGTGGACTATGTAGTCGACCTCGTCCTGGCTTTCGGCGGTACCGAGATGGTAGCCGCCCATGCCCAGAATCGAGACCTGGAGGCCGGTGGAGCCCATGGGCCGCTTGGGGCACTGGAACTCCGGCGTGGAGGTGGGATTGTAGTCGCCCGGGGCGTTCGGGATGATGGGGTTAGGCAGGTTGAGTTGGGCGTTGTGGCCGGTGCTTTTTGGGTAGGTGGCCTGCGCATTCGCACCAAGCGTAAGCGGCGTGAAGGCCGCAGCTCCGGTAAGGGCTGAGGCCTGGAGAAAGCGGCGGCGGGATGGGTGCTTTTCGTCGGAGGGCATGTGTTCGGGTCCTTGGCGTGGGTGATGCAGCTTGATGCAAACGCTGTGTTCGCGGGGCGCGCTGTGTTGACGCGGTGTACGCATGGTTTAGAAATCCATGGTTTGTGGCCAGGGTGACTTGTCGGGGCTTTTCACTTCAGGAAAGGGCTTGCCGGTGTTGTTGGTGGCCTTCACCAGTTGGCGGACTTCGATCTGCTGCAGATCGAGGGGGAAGCTATGGGCGATGCGGGCTTCGGGGTTGTCGAATTTGATCGACGTCTTGTAGAGCTCGAAGCGTCCGTCGGCGGCGTGCGCTTTGGCACGGTCGCGAAGAGCTTGCATCTCCCCGGGCGTGTATGGGGTGAAGTTTTGGGCGATCTTGAGATTCTGCTCCAGAATCTCAATCTTTTCGACGCCGGAGATGGTGGTCGCCACTGGGAGGGACATGGCGTAACGGAGGAGTTCTTCGGCGGTGAAGATGCCCTTCTCTACGGGCTCACCGTGGCCGCCAATGGGCTTCATGCCGAGTGGTGCGATGCCGCTGGCGAGAAGACGGGGGAGGACCTTTTGTTCGAAGCTGAAGAAGTTCGCGTCGAAGGGGTTAAGGGGCATCTGCACAGCATCGAAGGGAAACTTCGTGTCGAGCATGCTGTTGTGGAGGTCAGGATCTTTATGGCCGGTAAAACCGAGAAAGCGGACCTTGCCTTCCTTCTTCGCTTTGAGAAGAGCTTCGGCGGCGCCATTGGGACGGATGAACTGCTCGGCGTCGTTCGCGAAGCTGACGCCGTGGATTTGCCATAGATCCAGGTGGTCGGTCTGCAGACGGCGCAGGGACTGCTCCAGCATCTGGGTGGCGAGAGCGGCATCACGGCCATGCGTGCAGACTTTGGTCATAAGGAAAACCTTGTCGCGGCGGCCTTTCAAGCCTTTGCCCAGCCAGTTTTCGCTTTTGCCTTCGTTGTACTCCCAGCAGCAGTCATAGAAAGTGATGCCGCCATCGACGGCGCGGTGGATGATTTCAACGGCAGTTTGTTCGTCCTTGGCGGAGCCTAGATGATGGCCGCCCATACCGAGTGCGGAGATCTGTACGCCGGTTTTGCCGAAAGGTTTCAGGGGAATGGTGCCGGTGTTGGCCATACCCCCTTGGATGCCGTGTGTCGACCCGATGTGGCGGCCGCTCCTTGGGCGCGTTGCGACTGGCTGATAAGGTAGCTCTCACTATGGAAGTTCTCGTTTCTTCAAAAGCCCAGCGGCGGGCAGAGGGGCAGAGCCGGCGCAAGCGGATGGGGCGGTCAGCGCATGGGGAGTGGAAGCGCAAGAAGGGTGCGCGAAGTGCGTTTGAAGTCTTGCGTGAGGCTTCCAGGGACCGGGTACCGCACCTGTTAAAGCTGAAGTATGAGCGGATGGCTGCCTCGCCGTTTGGGTATTTGCGCGGGGCTGTGCCGGTGATGGCGTATGACCTGGGCGGCGAGCCGCATACCGGCATTGTGTGCCAGCTCTGCGGCGATGCGCATGTGCTGAACCTCGGGGCGTTCGCGGCACCGGATGGCCGCATGGTATTCGACATCAACGATTTTGATGAGTCGATTGCGGGTCCTTTTGAATGGGACGTCAAGCGAATGGCGACAAGCATCCACCTGGCGGCCCGGGAATCGAACGAAGGCGAGGGTGACTGCCGCGAGGCGGTTCGGGTGTTTCTGCACCGCTATGCGAAGTGCATGGAAATGTTTGCGGCAATGCCGATTGTAGACATTGCGCGCTACCAGATTCACCGGCAGGCGGAGTTGGAGGCGATGCAAACAGTGTTTGCGAAGGCGGAACGGTCCACGCCTTTGCATCTGCGGGACAGCTTGACGGAGCTTGTGAACGCCAGGGGGCCGAAGAAGGCGGTGCAGGGTAAAAAGGGCGACCGGAATGGAGAGGAGGCGGGCGCGCGGGTCTTCCGCAAGGAACCGCCGGTGCTGACGAGGTTGGCGGAGGCGGAGGCGGCGCCGGTACTGGATTCGCTGGTGCCGTACCTGAAGTCGCTGCAACCGGAGCGGCGGCATCTGCTATCGCGCTACCGGCCGGTGGATGTAGCGTTCAAGGTAGTGGGTACGGGGTCGGTGGGCTTGCGGGCTTACTGCGTCTACATGGAGGGCAATGGGCCAGATGATCCGCTGTTCTTGCAGATCAAGCAGGAGGTAGCATCCGCATGGGCTCCGTATGTGAAGGAGGCCAAAGCAGCGACGGACGGCGCGAAGTCAGAGGGGCAGCGCGTGGTCAATGGGCAGCGCGCGATGCAGGTGCAGTCCGATCCGTTTCTGGGGCATACGCAGGTGGAAGGGCGGGACTACCTGGTGCGGCAGTTGAATGATCACAAGGGGTCAGTGGACCTGGGCGCGCTGGACCGCGAGGCGCTGGCGCACTATGCGGATCTATGTGGTGAACTGCTGGCGAGGGGGCATGCGCGGTCGGGCGATCCGGATGCATTGGCGGGATACTTGGGTGGGGGTGGGCGGTTTGAAAAGGCGATTGCGGCGTTTGCGAAGGAGTATGCGGACCAGACGGAAGAGGACTGGAAGCAGTTGAAGAAGCTGCTGAGGTCGCAGAGAGCATGAGCAGTGACAAATTCACGGGCGGATGCGTTACGTGAGGCGTATGGTTGGCGTGGGTGGCGCTCGCGGTGCGCGGCAGATGGATTGTGCTGCTGAATGCATGGTGGGCGAAGCGGGCTGCGCAGGTCAGACGAGTTGACTGAGGGTGGCATGCTGAAGCACGAGATGAATGGGCCAGGGAGTTCGCCCGAAGTTGTAACGGTGCCGGCTGCAACAATCCGGCTGGAACGGAAGCATCCGCTTGCGTTGCGGTGGATGCACTGGATCAATTTTCCGGTTCTGTTCACGATGGTCTGGAGCGGCCTGCTGATTTACTGGAACGATTCCGACAACGCGTATCGGTATGCGCACCGGGTGTATCGCGTCGGTCTGGGAAAGTTCACGCTGTTCCGTTTCTTTCCAGACTGGTTCTATGCAAAGCTGCATGTGCCGTACCACGTCACGCAGGGGTTGGGGTATCACTTTTTCTTCATGTGGATCTTTGCGCTGAATGGGATTGCGTTCGTCTTATATACGGCGATCTCCGGGGAATGGCGATTTCTGCTGCCACAACGGCGCAGCTTGCGGGATGCCATCCAGGTGACGATGGTGGACCTGCACCTGCGCAAGGGGCTGCCGCCGCAGACGAAGTACAACGGTGCGCAGCGGATTGCGTATACGTCAGTGATTGCTATGGGCGTGGGGATGCTGCTGACGGGTTTTGCGATCTACAAGCCTACGCAGGCGCATTGGTTGACCACGCTGTGCGGTGGATACGAGATTGCGCGGTGGCTGCACTTCTGGCTGACGATGGGGTTTCTGGGATTTTTTGGGATTCATGTTTTTCAGGTGGCCATGGCGGGCTGGAACAACTTCAGGGCAATGGTGAGTGGGTTCGAGGTGCAGCGGGTGGAGGCTCCGTCGCTGGAGGCGGAGAGGAGGAAGTGGCATGGACGACGCTGAGGAGGAGGTAGAGATGGAGAAGAAGCCTGTGGCGGCGAGTGCGTCGCCTGCGGGTGAGCCGGAAGCTGTGAGAGTGGGTGAGGCGCGTCCGGTGGATCCGGAGAATGCGGATGATGTTTTGAAGCGGCGTGCCCCGGGGCATGAGGCGGCGGATGCAGAGGTGCTGGCGGCTTCGCAAAGGCATACGCGGCGGGCGTTTGTGGGTGCGGGTGTGGCGGCAGCGGCGGGCTTTGGTTTCTATTCCTGGCTGAATCATGCGCCGGAAGACGATATGCAGCCTGCGCCGTTGCGGCGTGCGATGCAGGCGAATGCGGCCCTCTCGCGCGAGGTGTTTCGCGAACATGCGCTGGCACCGACATATCCGTTAAACCGGGCGGAGGTACTGCGCGTTAACGGCGTGTATGGGCTTAAGAAGGAGCTTGCTCCGGAGAGCTGGCGGCTGCAGGTGGTGGGGGCGCGTGGAGCTCAGGGGAGTCCGCGGTATGTCCCCGACGTGACGGCGTGGGAGTACATGTACCGCGAGGCGAAAACGGGTGAGGATCCAGGGCATGACACGAAGGTGGATCCGAAGCTTGAGACTGCGGGCAAGATGGCGCCTGAGGGCATGGTAGGGAAGGCTGCGGACGACGAGAAGCACACGGGCCGCAAGCCGCGCGGATTCGGAGAAGCGGGTGAGAGTT
>CAZZWG010000223.1:0-5306 GCA_964657685.1 Verrucomicrobia bacterium Tous-C9LFEB
AGCACAACGAGATCGCCACCATGCTGGAGTGCTCCACCGGCAACAGCAAGAGCCAACTCCACAAGGCGCGCCTCCGCCTGCGTGAACTCCTCCGACACCCGGAGCAATTGCCGCCAGTGCCCGCGATTGCGGCCTCAGCTATGCGGGAGATGGTCCAATGAACGAAATTACGGCCATTAATTTCGACACCCTCACCCCGGCAGAGTTTGAGCAGCACCTCCCGGACTTGTTTCTCGCCGGCGGCAAACTCAGCGAAGATCCGCGCCTCGCCAAGTTTCTCGAGGCCAACCCCGACTGCGCGGCGCTCGTTCGCGATCTGGAAACCATCGCCGAGACTGCCCGCAGCCTCTTCGAGCCAACCCACGACCCGAGTGACGCTGTCTGGTCCAATATCGCCAGCAAACTTCGCGAAGAGGCCGGCGATGACGGCGGCGTAACCGACATCGCGGGCTAGCCGCCATACAACAGAACGGCAGGTTCTTAACCAGCCTGCCGCTTCCACCGTCTACGCAGCCGCCCAGAAAGAAGGCCGGGTCATGCAGGTCAACGCACCTCCCGAACCGGTGGACGGCGTTCGCCGCATCGTTCTCACCGGCTTCATGGGTTCAGGCAAAACAACCGTCGGGCGCCTGCTCGCCTCCAGGCTTGGGTGGCGCTTCGCCGATCTCGACAACTCCATCGAAGAGTTGTTTGGCCGACCGGTTCCACAGATCTTTGCCGAGCAGGGCGAAGCCGCCTTTCGCGCGGCGGAACTGGACGCCTTGCGGGAGCTCCTGGCCGGCTCACGCGTAGTGATCGCCCTCGGCGGCGGCGCACCCGAGACACCCGGCCTCCGCGATCTCCTCGCGGGCGCGCCAGAAACTGAAGTCGTCCACCTCGACGCACCCTTCGACGCACTCTACGGTCGCTGCACCCGGCAGGCGCTTGACCCCGCATCCATCGCACGGCCCCTCCTGGGCTCTCCCGAGGAGGCCAGAAGCCGCTTCATAAGGCGGCAACCCTGCTACGAAAGCATCCGCACCCGCACCGTAAGCGCCAGCCCCGGACAGCCCGAAGACATCGCCGACGCTGTTCTTGGAGCCTTGCGCGGTCTACTCCCCCTACCCTGAGCACGACAACACCAGGCGAAAATTTCGCCTTTATCCCTTCAGATCCTTCATCGTCGCCGCATACGCCGTCTGGAATTGCGTCATCTCCTCTGCCGTTCCCACGGTGATACGCACATGCGTTGGCCACGCCGGCCAGACTCGCCCAATGAACACGTTCCGCGCTTGCATCGCGTCAATCACCTTCTTCGCCGGCACCCCCGTATCGATCATGAAACAGTTCGACACCCCCGCCGTATGCTTCCATCCATTCGTATCCAGCCAGGCGAACGTCTCTCCCCGCACACCCGCATTGATCTTCCGCCGGCTCTCGATTAACGTGGGCTGCTGCAAACTTGCATACGCCGCCGAAACCGCCGTGATCGGCAGCGAATTCATGCCATACCGCTGGAGTTTAGCCAGCAAATCCGGCCGTCCCAGCGCAAATCCCAGACGAATGCCCGCCATGCCATAGATCTTGCTGAAAGTTCGCAGAACAATCACATCCTTGCCCTGCGCCACCAGATCCACCACGCTCGCCGTGTCGGCGAAATGGATATACGCCTCATCCACCAGCAACACGCTGCCCTTCGGCTTATGCTTCTCCGCCCAGAGGATGTCCTCCCGCGACGTGATTGTCCCGGTCGGGTTGTTTGGATTGCAGATGTAGATCAGCCCCGCATTCGGTGCCGCCGCCACCATCGCCCTCACATCGTGCGCGTGCGTCGTCGTCAGGGGAACGTTATGGATGCTTGCCCCGGCCGCCTTCGCCGCCCACGCACCCGCCTCATAGCTTGGGTCCGCCGTCACATACGGCGCCGCAGGGGACGTAAACGCCAGAACGGCATAGTGCAGCGGTTCACTCGAACCCGCATACACCGCCAGATGATCCGCGGGGACGCCTATCTGCTGTGCAGCCAGCGCCGTCAACTTGTCGCCATCCCCGTCCGCGTCATAACGCCCACCGGTTCGCGCACTTACGCTGATCGCGGTCAACGCCTCCGGGCAGGGACCCAGGGGATTTTCGTTGGCGTTGATCATCACCGGAGCGCCCGGACTCCCGCCTTCGAAAACCGTAAAGCGAGGCGACAAAGCCGCCCACGCCAGATGACCTTCACTCAGCAAAGGCAGGGCAGCGGCCACGCCGCTCATCTGCAGAAAACGACGCCTGGAAGAACTGCGAGGGAACACCGATGCCATGGAAAACTCCTTGCCAGAGGTGCGCAAATTTTGGGTATCTTCCGGTCAGTGTACTCGACTTCGACGTAATCCCAGCTGAAATGCTGCACAGAAGGGCCGAAGACCCTTACATCGGCCACTCTGTGGAGCCCTCCACCTTAGTGCTGGGGCAAAATGTGAACGTAAGGCCACACCTGCACCACGTAAATCCCCGCAATAAACGCGGAAACCGCAATGGTCGACACCAGAAGCACCAGGTAGGCGGGCTTCAGTATGTTCACAACCTTCAAAAGCCTGTGGTGCTCGCGCTGGTTCAGGCTCACCCTCTCATCGTCTGCAAGAAATAGCTGGTCCTGCTCGTGCTGGGTCACCGTTCCACGGCAAACCATCACCACCGTCGTTGCGAGGAGAAGAATAGCCCAGGTCAGGACTAGGCTCGAACTGATCTGCATGGTAGATCCTCTATCTGTTAAAAGAAATCAAACTGCTTCGGCGGGCGTTGACACACCTGCAGATCAACCCGTACAGGGCGTCTGCTTAGTCAACATAGCCCCTGCGCGTGGAGAGCTATCTGCGACTTCCGTGGCATACCCATAGCTCTTCACGCGTAGACAGCAGCATCCTTCAACAGATCACGAGGCCACCAACCTCATCCCGCGCTCTAGTGCAGATGAAAGCTCAACTGCGGCCAGACTTCCACCAGGTACAGGCTCGCGATCAAAGCCGACATCACCACCGTCGCTCCCGTAAGTCCCTGGCACACCGGACGCAATCTCTGCACACGCGTCAAAATGCGGTCGTGCTCCTCATGGCTCGCCGATCGACTTTCCTCATCGGCCAGAAACAGCTGGTCCGTCTCATGCTGCGTCAGCGTCGCGCGGTAGATCATCACGATCACCAAAGCCGCCGATACAACAGCCCACGTCTCGATCATCCAAGGTTCAATATGCATCGTCACAGCTCCTCAAGTGGACCATCCGTCCAGCATCACGCCCGGGACCACGAGCGGAAAA
Source organism: Verrucomicrobia bacterium Tous-C9LFEB (assembly GCA_964657685.1). Classification (GTDB taxonomy): domain Bacteria; phylum Acidobacteriota; class Terriglobia; order Terriglobales; family Acidobacteriaceae; genus Granulicella. The sequence continues at coordinate 3,278 of CAZZWG010000223.1, forward strand.
GGCAGCTATGCTGGATCGAGAAAATCCTACATCCATCTGTCAATAGCGCGAAAGTGCCTTCCGTAACCTGAATAGGTCACGACCGGGATTATCGGCGCATAGCCGCGTAGAAGATGTATCCAACCCCCGTGACCAAACCGATCGTCAGCAGCATCATGCCCAGGATGAACCACGCAGCGCGACGGCGTTGCGTGTCCGAAGGCTGCGTGATCCCGAATGTGTTGATAAAGGCGTCCGCAAAGGCTTCCAGCATGCGCATCATCCCTCTAGTCTAAGTTCCCGAAGCCTCAGGCCTTCGACGCGCATCCAAAAGGGGTCGCACGACGGGCTTGAACACCCTCCTCGTGCCATCTACACTAAACGTAGGTTCTCCAACGGCTCACCGCCCGCGGAACAAGGAGAAATGATGGCCACTGCCGCAGTCCCTACCCCCGAGGTCGTCACCGGTCCCGTCGCAACCCCAACAACGGCAAAGTCCAACCCCGTGAACCTGACCCCCTCCGCCATCGTCAAGGTGAAGGAAATCATGGCGACTCAGGATCCTCTCCCCGCTGGCCTCCGTATCGGTGTCGTCGGCGGTGGCTGCTCCGGCTTTCAATACTCCATGAGCTTTGAAAATCAGGCCGGCATGATGGACAAAGTCGTCCGCTTCGAAGACCTCAAGGTTTTCGTGGATGCTACCAGCGCCATGTACCTCAACGGCTGCACCGTCGATTACGTCGAAACCCTCGAAGCCGCCGGCTTCAAGTTCGACAACCCTCAGGTCAAATCCACCTGCGGCTGCGGTTCCAGCTTCAGCGTCTAGCACCTGCCAACTCCCGCACCACCATGACCCCGTCCCCAGGGCGGGGTCTTTCTTTGCCATCCCCCAAACGTGTGACGCAATCCTCCGCTACCCTCGTCTAAGCTGAAGAGAGTCACACCGCCGCATGACAGAATTCCTCATCCGCCTCGCCGACGAGCGTGGCCGCGTCCTCGAACAAACCCACGCCGCCGCCACGGCCGACGAACTCCGCGCCCGCTTCACCCAGGCCGGCTACCTCGTCTACTCCGTCAAGCCCCGCTCCACCTTCCGCGGCGGCAGCACCAAGAAAAAGATCAAGCTCGACATGTTCCTCGTCTTCAATCAGCAGTTCCTCACGCTGATCAAGGCCGGCCTCCCGATCCTCGGCTCCCTCGACCTCCTCTCCAAACGTCAGAAGGACGTCGCCTTTCGCGCTCAGCTCGAAGACGTGGGCACCCGCGTCCGCACCGGCCAATCCCTCTCCGAGGCCTTCGAAGCCCAGGGCAACATCCCCCTCGTCTATACCACCACCCTCCTCGCCGGAGAGCGCTCCGGCAACCTCGAAGAGGTCCTCGCCCGCTATCTAGCCTTCCAGCGCGTCGCCCTCACCTTTCGCAAAAAGATCCGTTCCTCCCTCATCTACCCAGCATTCCTGCTGGTCATGATCTTCTTCCTCTTCCTCTTTCTCATCACCTTCGTCGTCCCGCGCTTTGCCGAACTCTACGACCAGCTAGGCACCAAACTCCCCGCCCTCACCCTCTTCCTCCTTACCCTCGGCAAAACCGCCCAGCACGACGGCTGGTGGATCGCCATCCTCTTCGGTGGCGTCATCTACCTCATCGTCCGCTGGGCCAAAACTGAAGCCGGCGCCACCCTCATCGACAAAGTCCGCATCGCCACCCCCGTCATCGGCCCCGTCTGGCTCAAATACCAGGTAGGCCTCTTCTCCAGAACCCTCTCCACCCTCTTAACCGGGGGCCTCCCCCTCGTCCCCAGCCTCGAAACCGCCGCCCGCTCCATCGACTCCCGCCAGATCGGCCGCGCCGTCGCCACCTCCGTAGAAGGCGTCCGCGAAGGCAAAGGCCTCTCCCGCTCCCTCGAATCCACCAAAGTCTTCCCGGAACTCTCCGTAGAAATGGTAGAAGTCGGCGAATCCACCGGCGCCCTCCCGCAGATGCTCAACTCCGTAGCAGAGTTCTTCGAAGAAGACGTCCAAACCTCCCTCGCCGCCATCATGAGCCTCAT
>CAZZWG010000224.1:0-5301 GCA_964657685.1 Verrucomicrobia bacterium Tous-C9LFEB
CCATAGGAGAATGTGACCTTCCACACGCTCCCGTCGAGATTCTTCTCAACCCCTTCCAGGCGCAATTCCTGCCCAGCGGCGTTCTCGAAGATCTCCGGGAGGTACTGCTTCGCTTTCTGGACGGCTTCCTTGACCTGCATGGGTTCCTCTGCTGGCGTCATTATAAGATGGTTGATGGCGCAAGAATTATAGAAACCAAGCGTCTAGGACCTTTGTGACACAAGCAAGCAGTAAGCCCTCCGTGAAAACTTCTGCCGTGATTCTGGGCGCCCAGTGGGGCGATGAGGGTAAGGGCAAGATTGTTGATGTGCTTAGCGAGAAGTTTGACATTGTGGCGCGGTATGCCGGTGGGCATAATGCGGGTCACACGGTCATTATTGAGGGCCGGAAGTTTGTGTTGCAGCTGATTCCGTGTGGGGTGTTGCGGCCTGGGTGCAAGGGTGTGATTGGGAATGGCGTGGTGCTGGATCCGGCGGCGTTCCTGGGGGAAGTGAAGAAGTTGAAAGAGGCGGGGCTGCCGATTGATGGGCAGTTGTTTGTGTCGAACCGGGCGCAGGTGATTTTGCCGTACCACCGGATGATTGAGCTGGCGGCGGAGACGGCGCCGGGGCGGCAGACGATTGGGACGACGCGGCGGGGGATTGGGCCGGCGTATGAGGACAAGATTCACCGGAATGGGTTGCGGGTGGTGGATTTGCTGAACAATTCTCTGTTGCGGACGCACATCAACAATGCGTGTCATGAGAAGAACACGATTGCGCATGCGCTGTTTGGGACGGAGCCGTTGGATCCGAAGCAGATGTACGAGGAGTATGCGCGGCTGGCGGAGCAGATTGCGCCGTTTGTGACGGATACGGCGGTGCTGCTGAATACGGCGATGGACCAGGGGCAAAACGTGATGTTCGAGGGGGCGCAGGGGGCACTGCTGGATATCGACCATGGGACGTACCCGTTTGTGACGAGCTCGTCGGCTACTGCGGGCGGGGCGGTGACGGGGACGGGTGTGGGGCCGACGCGGATTGGGACGGTGATCGCGGTGACGAAGGCCTATGTGACGCGGGTGGGGGAAGGGCCGTTTCCGACGCAGGTGGATGGGTATTCGGGGGATTTGCTGCGGGCGCGCGGGCAGGAGTTTGGGGCGGTGACGGGGCGGCCGCGGCGGTGTGGATGGCTTGATTTGCCGTTGCTGCGCTACTCGAACATGATTAACGCGACCGAGTGGCTGGTGGTGACGAAGCTGGATGTGCTGGATGAGTGCGCGGAGATCCCGGTGTGCACGGGGTATAAGGTCGATGGCAAGATGACGGACGTGATTCCGGCGGATGTGCGGGGGTTCAAGGCCATTGAGCCGGTGTACACGACCTTGCCTGGATGGAAGACGGATACGTTGGGGATTACCAAGTTTGAGGATTTGCCGAAGGCAGCGCAGGAGTACATGCAGTTTATTGAGAGGGAGTCTGGGGCGCGGGTAGGCATGATTTCGACCGGGCCGGATCGCGCGCATACGATGGTGCAGCCGGGGTTTGGCGAGGTGTTGCGTTGATTTCGTTTGCGGTGCGGATGCGGTTTCGTTCCGAGGACCGGGAGGAGATTGCGCGGGTGTTACGGGCGTTGACGACGGCCTCTCGGGCGGAAGCGGGGTGTGTGACGTATGTGCCGCATGTGGTGGAGTCGGAGCCGGATACGGTGTTGATTTACGAGCAGTACCGGGATGAGGCGGCGGTGGAAGCGCACCGGGGGTCGGCGCATTTTAAGCAGTGGGCAGTGGGGGGACTTTACCAGCGGATGCTGGACCGGTCGGTGGAGAATCTGACGGCGCTGGCGTAATGAACGGCTGATGACACTCCTGTAAGGGCAGGCGCAGTCACACAAATGTGGCAGACGGTTTTCTTTGACTGGCGGCTTGCGTTGGGGCTACTATCCGCGCATGCGGCGGTGTTCGCGAGCGTTTCATTACGGTGCGGTGCTGATGCTCTTTGCGTTGGCTACGAGCGCATTTGCGCAGCGCCATGAGCGCAAGCGGGTGGAGCGGGTGGAGATCCTGAGCCTGGAAGAGAAGTGGCGGCAGGCCCAGCTGGCGGACGACACGGGGACGATGGACAAGCTGCTTTCGGATGAGTTTCTTGGGGTGACGGCTTCGGGTCAGGTGGTGACGAAGCTGCAGCAACTAGACAGGATGAAGCGGCGCAGTCTGGATATTCATCAGCTAGAGATATCGGACACGAAGATCAAGATCAGCGGCAATCTGGCGGTGGTGACGTCCCTGGCGCAGATCGAGGGAACGGCGGACGGGTCGCCTTTGCATGGGGCGTACCGGTATACGCGGATCTACCAGCGGCAGCCGGGGGATGGATGGAAGATCACGAATTTTGAGGCGACGCATGTGGGGCGGCGGGGCGGGGGACCTCCGCAGGCAGACTCTCGAGCGCCTGGCGCAGTTTCGCCCAACCCTGTTCCAGCATCTCCGGGAGGATCCGGGTCTCCGCGACAACGGTCATAAAGTTGGTATCGCCGGTCCAGCGGGGGACGGCGTGGAGATGCAGGTGGTCGGCGACGCCGGCGCCGGCTGACTCGCCGAGGTTCATACCTAGATTGAGACCGTCGGGCTTATAGACCTGGCGCAGCGCGTGTTCCGCGCGACGGGTGAAACGGATCAGATCTTCGGCAGCGTCCAGCGGAAGTGCGGCGAGGCTGCTTTCGTGTCTGTAGGGCACGACCATGAGGTGGCCGTTGTTGTAGGGGAAGCCATTGAGGACGGTGAAACAGTGTTGACCGCGCTCGAGCAGATAGATAGCGTGTTCAGCGTCCTCCCTGGGCATGCCCAGGCTGAGGGCGTGGTCGAGGGCGGCGATCATGTTGCAAAAGAGGCAGTTATGGTCATCCGGCCAGGCTCCGAGTGAATCGGGGACACCCTTTCGCGCGCCGGGTTGATTCGCGCCGGTGATGTAGGCGTAGCGCCACGGTGTCCAGAGCCTTTCCATGCGGTGAGTATAGCGGTGGGTCGCCCGGCAGGCTGGATGCTTGGGTGAATTGATGCCGTTGCGTCGATTGGGTGAGATGGATCGTCTAAAGTGCTAGAGCCTGTTGAGGGTTTCCCAGCGCATAATCTGGCGGAGCATATCCCTATCGCGTTGACCGGGTGTGGAAATGACTGTTAGAGTAAGGAATAGCCGCTGTGCGTGGGAATCAGTCGCAGCCGCTCTTGAATGCTTCACCAGACTCCTTTCGACAATCGCGGATAGTTCGCCAGACGCTGTAATCTGGGCGGACCCTTTGCCGTCCACAACGGACGGACGCGGGCTGGAGACCGGAGCCTTACTGAATCCCGGAGCAATACTTAATGGCCGACTTCGACCACAATCCTTTCATCACCGAGAGCACAGCCCTGAACACCACACTGGAACCTACTACGCCCGAAACCGTTGAAACATCCACCCCTGAGCTCGGCCAGCAGCTCCCCAACCAGGACGTCACCGCCACCGATCCGATCGAAGTGAGCGACGGCGCACAGAATGACGGCGCGCTGCACGATGTGCCGGAAGCCGTACATGGAGCGGAAGCGCCGGAGAGCCAGGTTCTCTCGCAGAGTGTTGCGACGCCTACGCCTTCCCCGCGCTCCCCGAAGCGCGGCACCGATGCGGAGCCGGAGTACGACGCTGACGATTTCGCGAAGGCGCTCGAGAGCTTCGATCGTGAGCAGGCTGCCGAGAAAGATGCGGCACAGTCGCTGACCTCGGAAGAGACTGTTGTGACCGGCACGGTCGTGAAGATCACGGACAAGCACGTTGTTGTGGACATCGGGCTGAAGTCGGAAGGGCTTCTGCCGCTGGACCAGGTTCTCGACCATACGGGCGCGCCGAAGTTTCAGGTGGGCGACCAGGTAGAGGTCGTGGTGGAGCGCGAGGAGCAGGAAGGCGGCGGCTACCTTGTTTCCCACGAGAAGGCGCTGCGCCACAAGGTGTGGGACCGCCTGGAAGAGGCTGCTAACACGAAGACCCCGGTCAAGGGCATCGTGGTTTCACGGGTCAAGGGCGGCATCACGGTTGATATCGGGATTAAGGCGTTTCTGCCCGGATCACAGGTGGAAGTTCGTCCGGTTCGCAATCTTGATGCCTACATCGGCACTGAGATTGACGTGCGCGTCATCAAGCTGAACAAGAAGCGCGGCAATGTCGTTGTCTCCCGCAAGGAGATTCTCGAGGAAGAGCAGAACGCCAAGAAGGATGTGACGCTGGCGAACCTCGAGGAAGGCGCGGTGTTTACCGGTGTGGTGAAGAACCTGACCGACTATGGCGCGTTTGTCGACATGGGTGGGCTTGACGGTCTGCTGCACATCACCGACATGAGCTGGGGCCGGTTGACGCATCCGCGCGACCTGGTCAATGTTGGCGACGAGATCCAGGTGAAGGTGCTGAAGTTTGACAAGGAGAAGCAGCGTGTCTCTTTGGGCTTCAAGCAACTGACGCCTGATCCGTGGCTGGACGCCGTTGAGCGTTATCCGATTGGCGCGCATGTTCGTGGCCGGGTGCTTTCTGTGACGGACTACGGTGCGTTTGTTGAACTGGAGCAGGGCATCGAGGGCCTGGTTCACGTCAGCGAGATGACCTGGTCGAAGCGGATGAAGCACCCGAGCAAGATGGTGAAGCCCGGCGACGAAGTTGAGGTCATCATTCTGCAGGTGAACCCGAATGACCGGCGTATCTCGCTGGGCATGAAGCAGCTGCAGGACAATCCGTGGGAGGCGCTTGAGGACAAGTACCCGACCGGTGCGATTGTTGAAGGGCGTGTGCGGAACCTTACGGACTTCGGCGCGTTCATTGAGATTGAAGACGGAATTGATGGATTGGTACATGTATCGAACCTGAGCTGGACCAAGCGCATCAAGCATCCTTCTGAGGTTTTGAAGAAGGGCGAGAAGGTGAAGGCCATTGTTCTGGGGGTTGAGCCTGAGAACCGCCGGCTTTCGCTGGGCATCAAGCAGATGCAGCCGGATGTGTGGGATACGTTCTTTGACCAGCACCGCGCGGGCGACGTCGTCCATGGCAAGGTGCTCCGGACTGCACAGTTTGGGGCCTTTATCGAGATCGCTGAAGGAGTTGAGGGTCTGTGCCACGTCTCCGAGGCAGCTGACGAGAGTGGACGCGCTATCACCCTGAACGTGGGCGACGAGCACGAGTTCAAGATCGTCAAGATGAGTCCGGAAGAGAAGAAGGTGGGCTTGAGCCTGAAGGCGATTGGTGAAGAAGCCAGCCGCGCTGAGGTGGAGAGCTACAAGGAGACGGCGAGCCAGGGAAGCAAGGG
>CAZZWG010000225.1:0-5277 GCA_964657685.1 Verrucomicrobia bacterium Tous-C9LFEB
TTCTTTTCGGGGCCGGTGACGGTGATCTTGGAGAAGAGCGGGAAGCTGACGGGGTACTCGGTGGAGCAGAAGGTGGCGATTTCCTGGTCGGTGCCGGGTTCCTGGTTGCCGAAATCATTGGCGGGAAAGCCGAGGATTTCGAAGCCACGGTCTTTGAATTGGCTGTAGAGCTTTTCGAGGCCGGTGTATTGGGGCGTGAAGCCGCATTTTGAGGCTACGTTGACGATGAGGAGCACTTTGCCGGCGTAGGTGTTGAGTGTCTGGGGTTGTCCCTGGAGTGTCGTGATGGGGAGGCTGAGGAGATTTGCCATGGATTTATTATGTCCTTTCCTGCCTTGGGTGGGATGAGCGGCCTCTGCCCTTTGTGAAATGAACGGCAGGATTTGCATGACCTTTACGGGCACGTGAGAGCATGGAGGTGGAGGTGTCTCCTTGTTTACAGCGCAAGAGCTCAAGCAACTTCCTCTGTTCGAAACAGTGCCGCCGGAGATGCTGCAGAAGCTTGCGGAGAAGTCGGCCGATGTTCGGCTGTGCGCGAACGAGTGGCTGATCCGCGAGGGGGAGATGCCGTATTTTTACGTTCTCTTCGAAGGCTCTGTCGTGGTGGTCAAAGAGATCAACGGACGTGAGGAAGAGCTCAAGCGGTTCAAGGCTCCGGAGTTCTTTGGGGAGGTGCCCATTTTTCTGGGGGCGCCCTCGCTGGCCTCTGTGCAGGCGCAGGAGCCTAGTCGCATTCTGCGCTTGAGCACCTTGCAGTTGAAGTACCTGGTGGATAAGGTTCCCGAGGCGGGCGCGTTGATCCTGAAGACGCTGAGCGACCGGCTAACGGCGATCCAGGAGTTTTCGCGGGATATGCCGGGGATCCGGGCGATGGTGGTGGGGTCGCGGTATGACGTGGACTGCCGGGAAATCCGGGCATTTCTGACGAGCAATCGCATCCCGTACGCATGGATTGACCGCGACCGCGAACCGGAACGCATCCCCTCCTGTTTACGGGACCGTCTGGGCGAAGGCCCGGCGGTGGTGGTTGACCAGGAGATTTGCCTGGGTGATGCGCCGACGGTGCGGGATGTGGCGCGGGCGCTGGGGTACCAGACAGATCCGAAGACCGAGAGCTATGACGTGGTGATTGTGGGGGCGGGGCCGGCGGGCCTGGCAGCGGGTGTGTATGGCGCGTCGGAGGGGCTGCGGTCGCTGGTGGTGGAGCGGGCGACGGTGGGCGGCCAGGCAGGGACGTCGTCACGGATTGAGAACTATCTTGGGTTTCCGAATGGCATATCCGGCGATGAGTTGAGTGATCGCGCGCAGAAGCAGGCTTCCCGGTTCGGCGCGGAGATTGTGGTGACTCGTGAGGTGACCAACATCCATCCTTTGACGGAAAGCGGCTACTGCATCGAGCTGGATGGCGGCGACCGTGTGAATACGCGGTGTGTTGTGCTGGCGACCGGGGTGGACTGGCGGCGATTGGAGGCCGAAGGCATCGACCGGCTGCGTGGGCGCGGGGTGCTGTATGGGGCGTCGCGCATGGAAGCGGGCAGTGTGGTGGGGAAGGACGTGTTTATCGTGGGTGGCGGCAACTCCGCGGGACAGGCTGCGATGTTTTTCTCGAGCTACGCGCGGAGTGTGACGGTGCTGGTGCGGGGCGCGGGGTTGAAGCTGACGATGTCGACGTACCTGATCGACCAGATCGGGCACAGGACGAACATCACGGTAGAGCCTTACACGGAGGTGGTGTCGGTTGGCGGGGAGAACGGGCTGGAGACGGTGTGCACGGTGACGCGTGGCGAAGAGCCGCGGGAGCGTCCGGCGCATGCGTTGTTCGTGATGATCGGGGCGGACGCAAATACGGACTGGCTGCCCACGAACCTGCTGCGCGATGAGCGTGGGTACATCTGCACGGGGCGGGATCTGCCGGATCACTCTTGCGGAAACCGGCAGCCGTACCTGCTGGAGACGAATCTGCCGGGGTTTTTCTGTGTGGGGGATGTACGGCATGACTCGATCAAGCGGGTGTCGTCGAGTGTGGGCGAGGGCAGCATGGCTATCGCGTTTGTGCACCAGTACCTGGCTATGGTGGAACGCGAGCAGGGGGCTTTGGTGGGGGCGTAGTGCGCGAGGCTAGGTGGCCTTGCGCTGGAAGGCGGCCTTCTTGGTGAAGCTGTTTTTGGCCTTGAAGGAGCCCCCGGTGGTGTCGTGCGAGGCCTTTGTGCCGGCTTTGGCATGCGCGGCCTTTTCGAGGGCGGCCTGCAGCTTCTGCTGGGCGGGGCCCAGGCCGGTTTTGCGGGTGGGCGTCGTTGGCTTGGGGGGTTGAGCGGGTTGGTCCGGGTTAGAGCTCATTCTCAAATTTTCTCATGCGATGGGTGCGTGTGGTGAGGGTTCCCGGGGTGTGGTCCGCATTGCTCAGACCATGTGGCGTTTGTGGTGCTCTTCTGGAGGCTGCAGGTGATGCTTACGAAGGCGGGAGGATCGTGAGAGGAAACACAATGGATGAGGCAGAGAAAGACCGTTCGGCGCAGAAGATGGTTTTGAGTGGGGTGGCCGAGGCACAGGCTGTGGGAGCGGAGGAGTTTGGCCGGGAGGGGTTCCATGAGGGACCTACGCCTTCGGCGCTGGAGGTGGATGGGGTTGCCTTCTCTTTCTTTGCCGTCATTACGGTGTTCCTGCTGCTGGCTACGGGGGTGCTCTCGGTTTACGTTCACTACAGCCAGCCGCAGCGGGTAAGTGGAGGGCAGGAATCAACGGGCCCATCGACGCAGCCGCAGTAGCTGCGGAGGCACTTTTGCTTTTTCTGCCATGCGTGCGCTGGCGGCAGGTCTGCGCTTGGAGCTACCCCAAGGTTGAAGAGTAAGGCGTAGTTGTACGCACGGGATGTTCGAGCTTTGGTTTGGCTACGTTGATTCTGTTTCTTTCGCCGTAAGGAGTGGAAGGGTTCGGGAGGGGGGACCTACCTGAAGACTCCATGACCCGGATTGTCCGGGAAAGCTACAAGTTATAGAGGAACAGCTTCTACTTGTTTCAGATTAGGTCATTTACTCGATGGTTTGATCCTAAGGTCATTCAGGGTTACCAATGCGTAGTAGTTATCTCCCTCAAACGTCGTAGTGTGTGTTCAGCAGGTTAGACGAGATTCCTTACACGGGAACGTAGATAGATTTAAGTACTGCCAGACAAACATACACAGGAGATTACCGATGTTTTCTAAGTTCATTGTTACTGCTGCTCTTTTTACTGTGGGTACCCTCACCTTTGCGACGTCCGCCCATGCCAACACGCTTTCCGGTTTGAGTAACCTGAGCAGTTACACGCTGCATGATCCTGATGGGGAGACGGGGCTTTCCGGGAACATGGCCTACTTTGCAGCCGTTGGTCAAAACGGAAGTCTTACGACGACGGTCAGCGATGTTGCCGGTGGCGTTGTGACGTTGAGCTTCTATCTTGAGAGCGATGGTGGTTGTACGAATGATTTCATCGTCTCGGTGGATGGACATTCCCTTTTTTCGCAGACGAATATTCCTTACCAGGCTTTCACGCTGGAGACGGTTCACTTCTTAGCGACAGGGAGCGATGTAATTTCGTTCATCGGGCGTGATGATCCTGGGGCACTTGAGTTAGAGAATGTGTCTGCTGTGGAGGCACCTGTGGCGAGTTCAGTTACGCCTGAGCCTTCGAGTCTGATTTTGCTGGGTACCGGCATGGTGGGCGCTGTGGGTACGATGAAGCGGCGTTTTACTTAAGCTGCATTGATGTCAATGAGGAACCCGGCTTCGGCTGGGTTCTTCTTTTCGTGGGGGGATAGCTGCAAAGCGTGAGAGCAAGTCTCGAAAGACCCTGTTACGTGGTACGCAATGCCTTTGCTTCGTCGTCGGTCTTTGACATCGTAGTTTCCTGTACCGGTGTGCGCTTTGACCACGTCCAGTGGGATTCGAGCTCCACTTTGCCCGGTTCCCCTGTGAGCCAGTGACGATAGCTGCTCCAGGGCCAGTCTTGTGGTTGTTCCACGAGTCCCGCTTTACGGGATTTCGGTGCATGTAGCGGAGCTTCTCGACGAACTTTGCGTGTGTAAAGACGTTGAAGTCTTGATAGCGGGTTCGCCAGAACTGTTCCCGGTGGCGCTTGAGGAGTTTTGAGGTTTCGGCTTTGAGAACGTTGAGCGTGCTCGCGAGGGTGCGGTTTCTCGGTTCGCTTAGGAGGAGGTGGACGTGTTCGGGCATGAGTACGTAGCCGAAGACCTGGAAATGGTGGCGCTGACGGAGGGTTTCTAGGGCGGGTTCGAAGGCGATGCGGGCTTGGTGGTTATGGAGGTAGCGGAGACGGTGGTAACAGTTGAAGGGGATGAAGTGGAGGTGGCCTTCGGTTTGGTAACGCTTTAGACCGTTGGGCACGAGGTTGAGGGTAGGTTAGAGGGTTTGTGGGGTCTATCCCACTTCGGGGTTCTGCGGATCCCACCCATCCACGATGAAGCTGTGTATGGATGGGGCACCCAGTGTGTTGGTGGTTCGGGAGGTTGGGTTGTGGGTGGTTCGCCCGCCTCGCGTATTGGAACTTATTGCTTTAATCGTTGGAGCTGGTCGAGGTCGTATTGACGGACGTCGGGGTTGGCTTCGCAGTGTGCGTCGAGGTAGGTCTGGAGGGTAGTGATGGCCTCGGCGCGGAAGTGGGGGTTATCCGGGGCGAACCCGCGTTTGCGTTCGGCGGCGTCGACTGCCTGGCCGAGCCTCTTGCAGCGCAGGTCGTGGGCGAAGCTGCCGGTGCCCTCGGCGAGGATGATGAACGCCGAGGGGAAGTGGGGAAGATAGCGAGCGTCGAAGTGTTCGCCTTCGGGTGGGTAGGCGGTGCTGTTATGGGGTGGGTAGACGTTGAAGCTGTCGGTGCGGAAGCCTTCCTGCACGGTCCGGCCGTCGGCCAGCGTGAGGAGGACGTGGTGACCGTGGACCTGCTGGTTGTTGTACATGGTTGAGGTGGTGTAGGTGTCGAGGACGATGCCCTGCGCGTTCTGGCCGAGGGCATGCACGAGGCGGACGGCGGCGCTGTGGCCGAGGAAGAGCTTGAGGCATGCCATGAGGATGAGGAGGATGTAGCCGTAGTTGCGGGCTACCGCCGGAATGGTGCCCTGGCGTTTGGTGAGGAATTGGATGAGGAGGTGGCCGAGGAGGAGGACGATGCCTGTGCCGAGGAAGGTGTGGGCGAGGAGGAAGTAGAGCGGCGCGAACAGGATGTCCATGGTGGCTAGGGTGGATGGTAAATGGTGGTGGAGGGATGAGGTTGCGGCTTGGATTG
>CAZZWG010000226.1:0-5275 GCA_964657685.1 Verrucomicrobia bacterium Tous-C9LFEB
CCGGCGCCCTTCATCGTCCAGCGGCCGCGCGCTTGTAACCTCCGCTTCGGCGATATCGCTGTCCCGGTCCGCTAGCTCCAGGTACGCCTCCACAATCCCGTCGATCTCATGCAAACGCTCGTGGCTGATCACCACGGCCACAAAGTTCCGAAGCGTGCGATTCAGCCCAAGCGGGCCAACCATCGAGTCCAGAAGCCGAAGCTTCTGCTCCGCAGGTATGGATGGATTCTCCATCACCTCGCGCAACGGTGCACTGTCCGCAAAAGTCTTCTGAAAATCCCGCAACTGGCGCTTCACATCCTCACGCGCCAGCTTCTGTTCCACCACCACTTCATCCAGGGCGCGGGCATACCGCAGATCCACAACCGCCATTAGTTCTGCGCTCCCTTGTCGCCCATCAACCGTGCCGCAAAGCCCGCCACCAGCTGCTTGTCCGTCTCCGCGGAGATCGTCAACCGCCGCGCCGCCTGGTCAATCGCCAGCTCCGCCGCATGCCGCTGCAGATCCCTGCGCGCCATCGCGGTGGCAGTCTGGATCTCCGCATCCGCCGTCGCCAGAATCTTGGCCGTCTCTTCCTCGAGAGCAAGCTTCGCCCGCTCTTCATCCCGCGCCGCGTCGGCTTCCACCTGCCTGCGCATCGCGGCAATCTCGTCATCCAGCTTCGAGAGCCGCGACTCCACCAACTTCAACCGCGCTCCGGCCTCTTCCGTCGCCGTACGCGCATCTACCAGATGCCGTTGAATTCCGGAACTCCGGTCGCGGAACGCCTTCGGCAGTGTCTTCGCGCCGAGATACCCAACACCCACCACCAGCGCCAGAAAGTTCAACACCTCAAACGCCGTGGCCGCCTGCTCCGGATTCATCCCCACCATCCGGCCCATCTTCTGCACCATCGCCGAGTGCCGGAACGCCGCCGTCTCGTCCTTCTCCTGCTCGCGCTTCTCCGGCACTGCGTTGATCGGTGTCGACTGCTCACTCGCGCCCGGCCCTGGCTGCTGCGGTCCCGCCTGCGCCCACGCGCTGCACGGGATGCCGAAGCCCATCACCGCAACCAGCACGGTAAGGCCCAGACTCCGGCCTCCAAAACTCCAGATCTCTCGCAATGTCCCCCCGCTCACTGGCTCACCTCAACCTGCTGTTTTGCGCTGCCGCCCGGCAAAATGGCACGCACAATCCGGTCACCAAGCTCGTCCACTGCCACTTCAATCTGCACCCGCGCCGAGTCCACCGACGCGGCAATCTCCCGTTTCGCTCCCTCAACCCGCGTCTGTGCCTGCTCCCGTGCCGCGGTGACAGCCCGGTCCCGCTCTGCCTGGCGCTGCTTGGAACGCCGCTCCCGCTCGGCGAATATCTCCGCCCGCGCTGCCCGCAGCTTGTCCTCATACACTGCCGTTTCCGCCTCGGCCGCCGCGATCGCGCCGCGCGCCTGCTCCACGGCTCCGGTTGTCCGTGCACGACGCTCTGCCAGGGTGCGCTCCAAAGGACGGCGCACCAGGATGCCATACGCAATCACCAACAAAATGAACAGGATCATCGTAGGCACAGCACCAACGATCAACGACCCTAACTGATGAAGAATTTCCATGAACTCACTAATTCCGTTGCGAGCCGCCGCCGGAACCGCGGACAGAGAGGAGCCTACCCAGCGTCTACAAAGCAGCAAATACGCACAAATGTCTTTGTACTTTGTAGCAAAGCAGTCCCGGCAAGTCAAAGAACGGTGCGCTCAACGAACATTTGCGCGCGTCCACCCAAACAGCGCCGCAGCAGCCTTGCACACGTTCACCGACAGGGGTACACTTAAGTCACCACCCAAGACCCGTCCGGGTCGTGCAGGCCGCGTGAACTGGGACACCACCTCCGCTCCCAGATTCAGGCGGCCTGTACTATGTTTGGCGCTCCCCGCCCGGCCCTTCTGCCCCGTCACGCCGCTGATAGCGCCGGTACCGCCCCAGCAGCGAGGCCGGACCTACCGCACGCAAGTACAACAGATTACCCTCAAATCTCTGATCGCTCAGCGTTGCGCCCCGCTCCAACGCCGCCAGCACCCTGCCCTCCGCCTGCGGTATCCGGAACTCCATCTCCTCCAGCGGATCTGCCGTCAACGCCGCGTCCATCGCCGCTAGCAAAGCCTTCAGCCCTATCCCCGTGCGCGCCGACACCAGCAACTCCCCCGGCGCTACGGGAAAACTCTCCGGGAGTAAGTCTGCCTTGTTCAACACCTGGATCGTCGCCGTATCCCGCACCTCCAGTTCCTCCAGAACCGCTTCCACCTGCGCCTTCTGCTCCGTCAGCGTAGGGCTGGCCGCATCGCGCACGTGGATCAGCAACTCCGCACGCTCCACCTCCTCCAGCGTCGCGCGAAAGCTCGTTACCAGCGCATGCGGCAGATTCCGCACAAACCCTACCGTATCCGCCAGCAACACGCGCCGCCGCGACGGCAACGTCAGCTGTCGCAGCTTCGGATCCAGCGTCGCGAACATCCGCTTGGACTCCAGGGCATCCGCGCCCGTCAGCGCATTGAACAGCGTCGACTTCCCCGCATTCGTATACCCCACCAGCGCCACCGTGGGCACCGGCACCGCCTCGCGCCTCCCCCTCTGCTGCCGCCGGATCCGCCGCACCGCCTCCAGCTGCTGTTCAATCCTGCCAATCCGCGACCGTAATCTCCGCCGGTCTGTCTCCAGCTGCGTCTCTCCCGGTCCCCTCGTCCCAATGCCGCCCCCCAGCTGCGACATCGCCTTCCCGCGCCCGCCCAGCCGCGGCAATTGGTACTCCAACTGCGCCAGCTCCACCTGCAACTGCCCCTCACGCGTACGCGCATGCCGGGCGAAAATGTCCAGAATCAACTGCGTCCGGTCAATTACCCGGCAAGGTAGCTTCCCTTCCAGATTCCTGAGCTGTGACGGCGAAAGATCATGATCGAACAACACTAGGTCCGCCCCCGCTGACCGCACCGTGGCCTCAATCTCTTCCACCTTACCCGCCCCAACCAGCGTCGCTGCGTCGGGCTTGTGCCGCCGTTGTATCAGCAACGCCGCGATATCCGCGCCTGCCGACCGGGCCAGCTCCTGGAACTCGGCCAGGGACGCGTCAAAATCGACCTCGCCACCCCGCACACCCGCCACCCGCTCAGCAGCCGAATCCGTCGCGTCCCCGTCAGCCTCAACCTCTCGCAACAGATCTGCCGCTACCCGCGCCTGCCGCGCCGCCGGCGTCGCGGGTGGCCGCATCCCCGTAAATTCGAGCGCAACCAGCACCGCCCGCTCGCCCGAGGCACGCCGCCGCGTCTGCAGTAGGCTTTGCTCCTCAGTCGAACGACGGTCACGGTCCGTCCCCGGACCTTCTGTCTGCATGGTCTCCGCCAAAAGCTGCTTAACGAACGCCCGCCGGACTCGCCGCCACCGGGGTAAGCGGCGTTACCGCACCGTCTTGCCCATTGCCGGCAGACGCACCAGCCGGACGCACCTCCGGACGAACACCCTCGGTGTGCGCCGGCCGTCCACTCACCACTGTCGAAATCGCGTGCTTGAAGATCAACTGCTCCTGCGCGTTGTTCTCCAGCAACACCGAATACTTGTCGAAGGAACGAATCTTCCCGGTCAACTTCACGCCGCTCACCAGATAAATGGTGATAGGGCTCTTGTCCTTGCGAACTGTATTCAGAAACGTATCCTGAATATTCTGCGCCGGCTTAATATCCATAGGGCCGATCTCCTGAGATCTGAACGGCAGGCAACCGGAATCGCGTTCCCAGCACGACCAAAGTGTCGCATTCTGGAGCGTTGCCCTGCCGACTACACGCTACAGTCTTTCATAGCTTCAGGGCAAGGGCGCAGAAAAACGCCTCCGATCAGCAGCCGCCTCCGGGGTTCAGCTACCGCGGAGCCGCTATCCACAGCTACCATTACCTGAGATGTCCTCCGCACCATCCCACCCGCCCATCCCCCTTCTCGATCTCAGCCGCGAGTTCGCCCTCATCCGCGACGAAGTCATGGCCGCCATCGAGGACGTCTGCGCCAACCAGCAATTCATCCTCGGCCCCGCCGCCGCGCGCTTCGAGGAAGCCGCCGCCGCGTTTTGCCACGTTCCCGCCGCGATCGGCTGTGCCAACGGAACGGACGCCCTTTGGCTCGCCCTCGCCTCCACCGGCATCGGCCCCGGCCATGCCGTCATCACCACGCCTTTCAGCTTCTTCTCCACTGCCTCCGCCATCCTCCGCGCCGGTGCCCACCCCGTCTTCGCCGACATCGACCCTCAGACCTTCAACCTCGATCCCCAAGCCGTCGAGGAAACCCTCACCAAATCCCTTCCCCCCGGCCTCAGATACGCCGCAATCCTCCCCGTCCACCTCTACGGCCAATGCGCCGACATGGACGCGCTCACCTCGATCTCAAAGACGGGCAGCCTCCAAATCATCGAGGACGCCGCTCAGGCCTTCGGCGCCGAGTGGAACGGCCGCCCCGCAGGCTCCCTCGGCCACGCCGCCGCCTTCAGCTTCTACCCCACCAAAAACCTCGCAGCCTTCGGCGACGCCGGCATGCTCTCCACCCCCGACCCCGCCACAGCCGAACGCGCCCGCGCCCTCCGCAACCACGGCATGCGCCGCCGCTACTTTCACGAGGAATTTGACGGACACCTCGGCTGGAACTCCCGCCTCGACGGCATCCAGGCCGCCATCCTCGAAATCAAACTACGCCGTCTTCCGGCTGCCAACGCCCGCCGCCGCGACATCGCGGCCCTTTACGACACTCTCTTCACCCTCTCCGGCCTCAACTCCATCACCGTCCCGCACACCGACAGCCGCGCCACTCCCATCCTCCACCAGTACGTCATCCGCACCCCTCACCGCGACGCCCTCCGTGCCCACCTCACCGCCCAGAACATAGGCTCCGAGATCTACTACCCTCTTCCCCTCCACCTTCAGGAGAGCCTCGCCTTCCTCAACCACCACCCCGGCGATTTCCCCCATGCTGAACGTGCCGCCGCGGAAGTTCTTGCCCTTCCCATCTATCCGGAACTCCGCCCGGACGAAGTCGAGACCGTCGTCAACGCTGTCGCCGATTTCTTTGCAGATTTACCCCGCAACCAGAATGCCGCCGTGCTGGCCGCTAGCTAATTCTTCCAGCTACACTCCCCGGAGCTCAATCAGCTCTGCCATACAGGGGAGCGTTCGGTCTGCAAGACCCGGTCTGCTCGATGTCGAAACTGTAGAGGAATTGGCTCCTGAGGTAGGACTCGAACCTACAACCCTTCGGTTAACAGCCGAATGCTC
>CAZZWG010000227.1:0-5273 GCA_964657685.1 Verrucomicrobia bacterium Tous-C9LFEB
GCCTTCGGCACGAATCCAACAATCTGCTCGGCTACCTGACCACCTTTGAAGACCAGCAATGCAGGAATCCCGCGAATGCCGTACTTGCTGGGCGTGATGTTGTTCCGATCCACATCCATCTTCATCACCTTAAGCTTGCCCTGGTATTCCTCGGCAACCTGATCAACAACCGGCGCCAGCGCACGGCAAGGTCCACACCACGCAGCCCAGAAGTCCACCAGCACCGGCGTCTCCGACTGCAATACCTGCGCCTCAAATTCAGCATCACTCACTTCACTTACAAACTGACTCGCCATCGTCCCTCCACTCCTAAGCCCACAAAACCTCGGCACTACACTAGATGCACCGTCCACCCTCACGGTGCAACCTAAGTTGCTTTCATCGTAGACTGCCCGATTCTGGCTCGGGAAGTGCTCCGTCAAGACCCAATGCACGCCGGGTAGTCGCTGCGTTACCGTCCTCGATTAGCTCTCGCTCAAACCCTTCCAACGCAATAGACAGCATAGCCGCTACCTCCACCCTGGGAATGCCGCTCGCCAGCAGCACCTTGGCTCTCACCCGCTGCTCTGCTTCATGCCCATCACCTGGAACGAATGTCTCCGAGATAAAGTCGCTCTGCGCGCCCATCCCTCTGCGATCGGGGGAGCCTCGCCCCTTCCTTGCGCCATTACGGATGGCTCCCCATCGGATCATCACTCCCTCCCTTTGCTCTTCCACCATCAAAGCCCAATCAACACGCAATCATGCAAAGAACCCTAAGCGGGATGAAAAATTTCGACTGTCGCCCCGCCTGCGATACGGATCGGCAGGATCTCTACATCGTTCCCTAACTCCGCTCTCAACCGGCTTTCTGCAGTATGCAGGGTCGTTCTGGCATTCAGAATCACCAGCAACGCAGGTCCGGCCCCACTTAAAGCCACTCCTGCAAACTCCTCACCAGACGTTAATGCTTCCAGATGCTTCAGAAGACCACACACCCCTCTGCGAAATGGCTGGTGCACCCGATCCTCCATCGCCACGTGCAACAGATCCAGTCGCTCCTGCGCGAATGCCGCCGTAAGCAACGCTGCGCGCTGCACATTAAACACCGTATCCACCCGCGAATACCCCTCCGGCAGCACACTCCTCGCCTTTTCCGTCGCCAAACCCTCAGATGGCAGAGCCAGCAACAACTGCCACGCGCCATCGCAGGCAAACGTCGCCGCCGCCACGCCACCCGCGTGCGGCACACTCACCGTAAATCCCCCATACCAGCAGGCGGCCACATTGTCTGGATGGCCTTCCATCCGGCTCGCCACAGCAACAATCCCTTCGTCTCCCAATCCAAGCGCGCCGAAATGGTTCGCCAGCGCAACCCCCGCCAGCCGCGCAGCCGCGCTCGAACCACATCCCATGCCCAGGGGAATGCGATTCTCCACCCGCAAGGCCAAAGGCGTACTTTGCCTGCCACAAGCCTCCAGAGCCCCACGATAGCTCGCCAGGATCAAGTTACCCTTCACCTCTCCACAAACCTGCGCATCCCGTCCGCTAGCCTCCACGCTGTCTGCTGCAGCCTCCTCAGCCTCCACCGTCAAACGCAAAGACAAAGCCACCCCAACCGCATCGAATCCCGGCCCCAGGTTCGCCGAGGTCGCCGGCAGCGATACCCGCACACTTGCCCGCCGCTCGCGTCCATCTCCGCTCAAACCGCCTGCCCCGCTTCCATCCGACCAGCCGTCTCAAGCACCCGCAATACCTTGTCGACCTCCGGTTCCAGTACAACCGGCACCCTGCGCAAACGCGCGCTCGCGGCCTCCACGGCAGACTCCACGCCGGCCTGACCCTGAAACAACTCCCCGCGATGAAACTGGATGGTGTACTCCGGATCCTTCAACGTATGTCCGGTAAGCAACAACACCGCCGTCTCTTCCCTTCCCACCCGGCCATCCGCAACCAATTTCTTCAACCCAGCCAGCGTCACCGCGGAAGCAGGCTCACATCCAATACCCTCAGCCCCGATCTCCGCCTTCGCCAGCGCAATCTCGCGCTCACTTACCTGCTCACACCATCCTCCCGTTCCCAGCAGCACCTTCACCGCCTTCCGCCACGACGCCGGATTCCCAATCCGAATCGCCGATGCCCGTGTCTCAGCGATCACCGCCTCCAGACTCGTGCCCCCGTTCTCCTGCATCGCCCGATACAGCGGATTGGCTCCCTCCGCCTGCACCACACTGATCTTCGGCACCCGCCGGATAAAGCCCAGTTGCTTTAACTCCGCGAAACCCTTGCCCAGGGCTGAAGAGTTCGCCAGATTTCCTCCTGGCACAATGACATGATCCGGCACTCGCCAGTCCAGTTGCTCCAGCATCTCGAATGCCGGTGTCTTCTGACCTTCCAAACGATACGGATTGACCGAGTTCAACAGGTACACGGGAAGAAGCCGAATCAACTCGTTCAGCACCCGCACGCAACCGTCAAAATCCGTTCGCAACTGTATCGTCAGCGCCCCATAATCCATCGCTTGCGACAACTTCCCCCAGGCAATCTTCCCCTCCGGAATCAACACCAGGCTCTTCAATCCGGCCCGCGCGGCGTACGCTGCCATCGCCGCCGACGTGTTCCCCGTCGACGCACAGGCCACCCACTCAAATCCACTTGCCGCCGCCACACTGAGCGCCGCCGTCATTCCGCAATCCTTGAAGGAACCCGTAGGATTCATCCCCTGGTGCTTCCCCAAAAGCCAGTTCAGCCCCAAAGACTCAGCCGACCGCGGCATCTCGTATAACGGCGTGTTCCCCTCCCGCAGCGTCACAACACGGTCCTCCGCGACGATCGGCAAAAGATCCCGGAAGCGCCAAACCCCGCTCTGATCGACCCCCAATGTCGAAGTGCGCCGCTCCTCCCAGAGGTGCTTCAATGCACCCGCATTGGGCTTCCACCCAGGTCCTGAACCTGCCGGCGCCCCTTCACTCCACGGGTACTCCACCTCGAACAACTCACCACAACTACAACGAAAATTGCTGGCCGCCTCGCCTGCCCCGATGCGAGAGTCACAACCTATGCATCTTAAAACGTGTGAAATCGATACTGCCGCGCTTGTCGTCATATCTTCTGTCAGCCTACCGTAAGCGCGTCGCATGTCATTCCAACCTGCATATACTATGCCGCCTTTTCTTCGCCCTTGCACTTCCACTTTCGTGCAATTACCTCCGCGCACAGGCAAAGCACGAACTCCACATCGCCGCGGCCGCTGATCTGCAACCCGTCCTCCCCGCCTTTGCTGCCCAATACGAGCGCCAGACCGGCATCCACGTTCTGCCCACCTTCGGCTCCTCCGCGACCCTTACTCAACAACTGCAAAACGGCGCACCGGAAGACCTCTTCCTTTCCGCTGACTGCGCCCACCCCCAGCAACTCATCGACGCTCACCTCGCCGACGACCTCCAACCCGTGCCGTACGCCACCGGAGTCCTCGTCCTCTGGGCTCGCCAGGACTCCCCCGCGCAACCCTTGTCCCTGGCCGTCCTTTCCACCGCCAAGGTCACCCATATCGCGATCGCGAACGGCCAGCACGCTCCCTACGGTCAGGCCGCCACTGCCGAACTCCGCGCCCTCAACCTCCAGCAAACACTCGCCCCCAAACTCGTCATTGGCGAAAACATCATGCAGACCGCCCAGTTCGCCGACACCGGCAATGCCCAGGCCGCCTTCATCTCCCTCACCATCGCCTCCAGCCCTCACTTCCGGCAAACCGGTACGTTCATCCAACTTCCCAACAACTACCCCCCGATTCATCAATGCGGCGTTACCCTCCGCAACGCCCCCAACCTCTCCGCCGCCCACGGCTTTCTTCACTGGCTCACCAGCCCTGCGATCCAGAAACGTCTTTCCCAGTTCGGCCTCGATCCGGCCCACTGACTCGACCATGGGTTCTGAATCCCTGGAGAGAACTGGCGATTGCTGTACCTGGCCTCGCCTTCTTTTCAGTCATTCCCGAAGGGAACCTGCTGTTCCCACATGCCCACTACACTCTCCTCATGGACCTCCAAGCCCTGGCGCTCACCGCCCGCCTAGCCGCCCTCACCACGGTCCTCCTCCTCGCCCTCAGCACCCCCCTCGCCCTCTGGCTCTCCGCCTGCGACACCTGGCCCCGCCGCACCGTCTACGCCCTCACCCTCCTCCCCCTCGTCCTCCCCCCCACCGTCCTCGGCTTCTACCTCCTCGAAGGCCTCGGCCCCGGCACTCTCCTTGGCCGCACACTCGCCCACCTCGCCGGCGGCACCCTCGCTTTCACCTTCACCGGCCTCCTCCTCGGCTCCGTCATTTACAGCCTCCCCTTCGCCGTCCAACCCCTCACCGCCGCCTTCGCCGCCATCGACCCCAACCTCCGCGACCTCGCCCGCGTCCTCGGCGCCTCCCCACGCCAGGTCGCCCTCCGCATTACCCTCCCGCTCGCCCGCCGCGCCTTCCTCACCGCCGCCCTCCTCACCTTCTGCCACACCGTCGGCGAATTCGGCGTAGTCCTCATGCTCGGCGGCGACATCCCCGGCTCCACTCGCACCCTCTCCATCTCCCTCTTCGACCAGGTCCAGGAAGCCAACTACCCCGCCGCCACCCACACCTCCCTCCTCCTCATCGCGCTAAGCTTCCTCACCCTCCTCGCCCTCCAACTCCGCCGCCGCCCACATCCAACCCTCCTCAACTAGCACCCCCTATCGCCGCGTCAACACATCGCCCATCGCGTACCCCGCGTTCGCAGTCCCTCCCCCAGCCACAACACCCGTGGCGAACCGCTGCGCCCTTCGCGTCCCTTGCGTTCATCTCCAGCGGCCAAAACCACGCAACCCGATATCCTTGGACTCCAATCACCTTGCCCCATCTACCCCACCACCGCTTCGCCCTCCAAGGCCACCACGGCCCGTTAAACCTCTCCATCACCACCACCCTCACAGCCCCCTGGACCATCCTCTTCGGTCCATCCGGCTCCGGCAAAAGCACCATCCTCCGCGCCCTCGCCGGCCTCACACCCCACCTCACCCTCACCTTCGACCGCCAACCCACCACCACCTCAACCTGGCAATCCCTCCAACATCTCCCACCCCAACACCGCGCCCTCGCCTACGACCCTCAGGGAGCCCTCCTCCTCCCCCACCTCACAGCCGCCGAAAACATCCGCTTCCCCGAAACCCTTCACCACACCCCAACCTCCCGCCTCCCCGAACTTACCCCTCTCCTCCATCTGGAACCCCTCCTCCCCAAGTACCCGCACCAACTCTCCGGCGGCGAACGCCAAC
>CAZZWG010000228.1:0-5222 GCA_964657685.1 Verrucomicrobia bacterium Tous-C9LFEB
AGGCTACGCAGAAGTCAAAGGCGAGGCCGGCGATGAAGAGGCGGTGGAGTTCGCGCTCGCGGAGGTAGCCGGCGAGGCCGGTGCGGGTGTGTTTGTCGTTTTCGACGAAGGCGGAGTAGCTGTCGATGTTGTGGCGAAAGCCTTTGCGGAGGAGGAGTTCAGCGTGGGGGACGTTGAGTTGTGGGGTGATTTCTGCGCCGGGGGTGCCTTGCAGGCAGTGGTCGGGCCAGAGGCTTTGGTGGCCGTAGGAGGTTTCTACAGCGTCGGTGAAGGGGCGTTTGCCGGGGTGGGTGGTGGCGAAGCTGATGTGGCCGTGGGGGTGCCAGTCGGCGGTGAGGATGACGTGGTCGAATTTGGCGGCGAGGGCGTTGATGCCGGGGATGATTTCGTCGCCACCGCTGACGGCCAGCGAGCCGCCGGGGAGGAAGTCGGTTTGCATGTCGATGACGAGGAGGGCGTCGGTGGGGCGGAGGGTGAGCATCGCGTGGCTATCCTAGACTGCTTGTATGACGATTGACGACTTGGGGACGACGCAGGGGCTGGAGCGGGTGCTGGCGCAGGGATACGCGGAGACGCGGGTGCGGGTGCGGTATGCGGAGACGGACCAGATGGGGGTGGTGTACCACGCGAACTACCTGGTGTGGTTTGAGGTGGGGCGGGTGGAGTTGATTCGGCAGATCGGGCTGGATTACAAGCGGATGGAGAGTGAGGAGGGGGCGCTGATTGCAGTGATCGAAGCCAAGGCTCGGTATAAAGCGCCGGCGCGGTATGACGATGAGCTGTTGGTACGGACGCGGCTGGGAGAGGTGCGTGGCGGGATTGTGCGGTTTACGTACCAGGTGCTGCGGGCGGGGGATGAGGCCGTGTTGTGTGAGGGCGAGACGGTGCACATGGTGGTGGGGCGGGATATGAAGCGGCGTGCGATGCCGGAGACGTATGCGGCGCTGTTTGCGCGGGTGCTGGGGCATGGGGTGGCGTAGATGCTGGCGAATGGGACGACGGTTTCGGTGGCGATGATTGCGCGGAATGAGGAGGCGAATTTGCCGCGGACGTTGGCGTCGTTGCGGTGGGTGGATGAGGTGGTGATTGTGGATTCGGGGTCGACGGACCGGACGCCGGCGATTGCACGGGAGTTTGGGGCGAAGCATAGTTTCCATCGGGAATTCAAGGGGCATGCGGAGCAGAAGAATGTGGCGATCCGGCAATGTACGGGGGATTGGATTCTGTTGCTGGATGCGGATGAGGTTGTGTCGCCGGAACTGGCGGAAGAGTTACAGAGGGTTTTGTTGGAGCCGGAGCATGAGGCGTATTGGATTCCTCGGCTGAATTTGTTTTTGCGGCGATGGATGCGGCATGGGGGGCTGTATCCGGATGAGAAGCTGCGGTTGTTCAGGCGCGGAGTGGCGATGGTGGAGGAGGGTGCGGGGCCGCATGGGACGCCGCGGTATTCCGCGAGCAAGGGGGTGCTAAGGGGTGCGTTGATGCATTATGGGTATCCGGATTTCACGCTGTATATGGACCATATGAATGAGTACTCGACGGATGGGGTGGAGGCTTTGTTGAAGAAGGGTGGCGGGCCGGCGGGGTTGATGTTTCATTCGCTGTTGAATCCGGTGGTGGCGTTTCTGAAGGGGTATGGGTTGAAGGCGGGGTTTTTGGACGGGGTGGAGGGGCTGATCTTTCATTTGAACCATGCGGTGTATGTGCACTGGAAGTATGTGAAGGCCTGGGAGTTTGTGACGGGGCGGGAGGGGGTGGTGGGGGAGCGGCCGCGGAGTTGGTTGGATCGGTTTGCCGGGCGTTAGCGGCGGGGCAAGGCAAGAGCGCTCACGCAAAGGGCGCCAGGGTTTCGCTAAGGGCGCGAAGGCGTTAGTGGCGGCATTTGGTGAGGATGGCTTCGAGGGTTTGGAGATCGCGGAGGCCGTGTTGTGCGGGGTTTTGGAGGGGGGTGCCGTTTTGGGCGCAGTGGGCCAGGTGTTCTGCTTCGAGGCGGAAGGCGGAGGGCTCGTTGTGGGGGGTGCGGAGGTCTTGGTTGAGGTGGCGGTGGGTGGGGGTGTGGGCGCGGACCTGGAGGCGGAGGTTTTTGTAGGCGAAGGCGGGTTGCAGGGTGAGGCGGGCGAGGGTGGTCTGGACTTCGAAGCCGTCTGGGATTTTTGTGAGAAAGGAGGAGGTGCCGTGGATAGGAGCGTTGTTTTGGTTGAGGCGGCCTCCCCAGTTGGTGGCTAGTTCGAGGTCGGTGTTGGGGGCGTGGTGGATTGTGGCGCGGTCGACGGTGAAGCCCGTGGGGACGAGGGTGTGCAGGGTTTGGATTGGGTAGATGCCGACGTCGTAGAGGGAGCCTGCGCCGGGGAGGGTGGGGTCGAGGCGCCAGCCTGGTTTGGCGCGGAAACCGAAGCCTGAGCGGATGAAGAGGATCTCGCCGAGGGTGTTGTCGTTGAGTAAGGCGCGGGCGCGTTGGTGGATGGAGGTGAAGGGGAGGCGGTAGCCGATGGCGAGGAGGCGGTTGGCCTGCTGGCAGGCTTGGATCATGGCTTGGGCGTCTGCGGTGTTGGGGGCGAGGGGTTTTTCGCAGAGGATGTGAAAGCCGAGATGGGCGGCGCGCTCGGTGAACTCGCGGTGGAGGTGGTTGGGGAGGCAGAGGTAGACGGCCTGGACTTGTGGGTTGTTGGCGAGGCGGTCGAAGTCGGTGTAAGTGAGGGCTGTGGGTATGTTGTGTTTATGGGCGAGGTGTTGGGCTTTGGCGAGGTTGCCGCTGACGAGGGCGGTGACGCGGGTGGTGGGGGAGTTTTGGAGGGCTTCTAGGAACTTGGTGGCGCCGTGGCCGAGGCCTACGATGGCGAAGCCGAACTTACTGGGGTCGGACGGGGAGGTTTTGCGGAGGGAGAGGGGCCAGCGCATGGGCTGGGCTACTTGAGGGCGATGGTGGTGTCGCCGGATTGTTCGCGGATGAGGCGTTCGGTGAGGGTGCGCATGTCTTCGCCGGTGCGGGGGAGGGTGAAGGCGTGGGCGGCTTCGTTCCACTCGAGCTTGAAGGAGGTGGATTGGGCGGAGATCCAGAGCTGGCGGACGGGGGTGTTGGGGGAGAAAACGAAGCGGGCGCCGTCGTCGAAGGTGATGTTGAGAACGCCGTTTTTCTCTTCGGACTCGAACTCGGCGCCGGCGTCTTCAGCGCGGATGAGGGATTGCTTGAGGGACTCGAGGGCGCGGTCGGATTCGCGGCGAAAGGTGGCTTCGTCGATCATGGGTTTGAGTGTATATGGGTGTGGTGGGCGGATGTTCTATCCTTGTCCCGGCCAATGCAGGCGCTCGAGGATGCGGCTCTGCTCTTCGCGGGTCATCACCTCAGAAAGAACTGTGAGTCCGTTGTGGAGCCCTGGCTGGGTACGAGTACGGAAGACGGCGCCACATTGCCATTTGCACCGGGCGCAAAGACAAGGAAGTCGCTGTTTCCGTTGAGGACCACATCGAGAAAGATGTTCCCCGCAGCATCGATGGCGAGGTTGTTCGCATAGATAAGGATTCCTACTTTATCGCCGGCAATGGTTCGTAAAGGTGTGGCGCCGGCGATAGATCCTTTTGGAAATTCTACGATCGCCGGTGAATAGGTGCCACAGCCCCCACACGATCCCAAGCCTTGCGAGATGTAGAAGTTATCCTTGCTGTCGACGGCCACCCCGGTGGGGAAGTAAGTGGGCGCGGTTACAACCTGGGGCGCAACGTTGCCTGTGGCACCCGGCGCGAATTCCACCACCTGAGTTGCGGGATAGGTGGCGGCCTCGGCCACATACAGGTTGCCCTGGCTGTCGACTGCCATTTGCGTGATGTTGATCGAGAGCGTGGTCAGCGGGCCTGCCAGGGTGCGGGACGGGGTGGCGGCTCCGGTCGCCGTAGGGCTGAAAACGTAGATGACGTTGCGAAAGGCGACATAAAGGTTTCCTGCCTTGTCGGCAGTCATCGTCAGGATTTGATTGTCTGCAGGATCAAGGGTGTTCGGCACCGTGATGGAGCGTGAGGGACTCATTGAGTCAGCGGCGAAGACCTGGACAGTAGCCGATCCGGTACCGAAGCCTGCTGCGTAGAGATTCCCTGCGGTATCCCCTGTGACAGCGCTGGCATCGACGGCATAGCTGGCCGTTGGCGCTGCCGTCCCGTTCAGGTTCGCGGCGAAGACGTCCACGGTCGAGTGTCCCAGGTCGATAACATAGATGTTCCTGGCCACGACACTGGGGTTCACGGTTGGGGCGGGCGGTGTTGTTACCGGTGCCGTAAAGGGGACGGACGCGTTTGGGACGCCACCGCAGCCGAGCATGACCAGGGTTGCGAGGAGCGATGCGGCGAGTTTCCTGACGTGTAGCATTCGTTTCACGTTGGAGCCTCCTGAGTCCAGCGCAGGCTGGTACAAGGGGACTGCGGAGGAGTGTACCCCCGCGGCGTGGTTGCCTTTGGTGATTTGCTGGCGGTTGTCGGCTAGCGTCGTCACGCTGGGGTGATGGCCTTGGGAGAGCCTCTGGGATGCTTGAAAAGCAGGGCGTGTACCCGTCGGCCTAAGCCGGTGTAAGGGGGAGTGAGGGCTGCGCCTGAGTAGGTGCCGCAGCGAGGATCCCGGCTCCTGCCGTGAAGGCCCTGCTCGATGAGGACCAAGGTTATCGGGGGTGGATGTAGTAGATGAGGCCGAGTTTGTCGTCGGTGAGGAGGAAGGTGTCGGGGGCGAGGCGGAGAAGGCCACAGGGGCGGCCGTGGACGGTGGGTTTGCCGTTTTCGTTGGTGAGGAAGCCAGTGAGGAAGGGTTGGGGGCGGCGGTTTTTGGGGGTGAAGCTTGCCAGCTGATAGCCGGTGCCTATGCGGGGGCGGCTGGCGCCGTGGAGGGCGACGAGGAAGGTGTTGGCGAGGGTGGGGTTGTCGGGACCGAAGAAGGCCAGGCCTAGCGGGGAGCTGTGGGCGGGGAAGGTGGTGTAGGCGGCGGGGACGTGGGCGCAGTCGGTGAGGGGGGCGGGGACGGGGCCGAGGTTGGCGTTGGGGTCGGTGACGTCTGTGCGGCCGCCCGCTGCGGTGGTGAGGGTGCCTTGTTTGAGCATGCCGGGTTGGGCGCCGTAGCTGGAGTCGGCGGGGCGTTCGGAGTGGGTGTTTGGGTCGTTGGGGGGTGGCATGTTGGGGAGGGGAGTGGTGTCGAGGGTGGGTTTGCCGTGGGCGAAGTAGCAGGTGGGCCAGCCGTAGTTGGGGGT
>CAZZWG010000229.1:0-5127 GCA_964657685.1 Verrucomicrobia bacterium Tous-C9LFEB
CGTGATTGGGAGTAAGGCTGTGGTTTGTGAGGGGGTGGTGGTGGGGGACCGGGTGGTGGTGCAGGCGGGGGCGGTTCTGGGGTCGCGGGGGTTTGGGTATGTGCGGGATGGGCGAACGGGGGAGTACCTGCTGTTTCCGCAGCAGGGTGGGCTGGTGATTGAGGATGACGTGGAGATTGGGGCGAATACGACGATTGACCGGGGGGCGCTGGAGGAGACGCGGATTGGGCGGGGGACGAAGATCGATAACCTGGTGCATATTGGGCATAACTGCCGGATCGGGCGAAACGTGGTGATTGCGGCGCAGGTGGGGATTTCGGGGTCGTGCGTGGTGGAGGATGGGGCGGTGCTGGCGGGGCAGGTGGGGCTCTCGGATCATTGTCATATTGGGCCGGGGGTGATTCTGGGCGGGCAGGCTGGAGTGTATCGGGGGAAGACGGTGGTGGGGCCGGGCGAGGTGTTTGCGGGGACGCCGGCGGAGCCTTTGCGGGAGCAGATGAGGGCTTTGGCGCGGTTGCGGCGGTTGCGGTAGGGGTGGGGTGTACCTCCCCCCCTGTTTGGTTGCAAAGTATTGGAAACAGGGACTTTGGGGATGGACTTGAGGGTGATTCTCGATGCACTGTTTCTGGTGCAGGCAGTTTTCTGGCGCAGAATGATAGCTGGGGTTGAGGCTAACTATGGCGGTTGTGGTGGTGGGTGGAAATTCGCGGAATATTGGGAAGACGAGTGTGGTGGCTGGATTGATTGCGGCGCTGCCGGAGTTTGGGTGGACGGCGGTGAAGATTACGCAGTATGGGCATGGGATTTGCTCGGCAAATGGAGAGGCTTGTGACTGTGCGACGGCGGATCACACGATTGCGGTGAGTGAGGAGCGAAAGCGGGATAGCGGGACGGATAGTTCGCGGTACCTGGCGGCGGGGGCGGTGCGGTCGTGGTGGGTGCGGACGCAGCAGGGGGAGTTGGGGGAGGCGATGCCGCGGGTGCGAACGATCCTGGCGGAGGCGGGGAATGTGATTGTGGAGTCGAATAGTTTATTGCGGTTTTTGAAGCCGGATGTGGCGTTGAGTGTGCTGGACCCGGCGGTGGCGGATTTCAAGGCTTCGGCGTTGCGGTATCTGGACCGGGTGGATGCGTTGGTGGTGCCGGCGGGGGCGGTTTTGGTTGGGGGATGGGCGGGGGTGTCGGCGGGGTTGGTGGGGCGGAAGCGGAAGATTGCGTTTTGTGCGCCTGACTACGTGACGGAGGAGTTGGTGGGGTTTGTGCGGGAGCGGTTAGGGGCTGGAATGACGGTTCAGCGCTCTTTTCCTGAAGGCGTATAGGTCGGGCTTTCAGCCCTTGCATGCCGCAATATGACGATACCTAGGGCGTTGCCCTAGGCTGGTATGGGACGCGCCTTTGGCGCTTGAAACTGTGCGGGATGGTCTGAGAAGTTCTTTGTGGCGATACAAAGGCCGCGCCAGTGGACGCGGCCTTGTGTAAATCATTGCCTGAACTACTTCGGCGTGGCGGACTGGATGGCTGCGGTTTGGGTTTTTTGTTGGGCGGGGAGTTTGTGCTCTTCGAGGGCGAGGGCTTCGGGCATGTAGGTGAGGGCTTTCTGGATTTGGGGGTCCCATTGGGCGCGGGCCTTCATGCCTTCGGTCTGGCCGAATTGTGAGGTGAGCAGGTCGGCGCGGACGGAGGTCTTGATCCAGTCTAGGTTGTCGTTGAAGTCCTTGTCGGCGATGTCGATCTTTTGCGTGTGGAGGAAGGCTTTGAATTCTGTGAGGACGGTGTCGTCGACGACGAAGTCTTTGGAGACGGTGTGGGTGGCGAGGTAGTGCTTGGTGAAGTCGGAGAAGGCGTAGTGCTGGAGGAGGTTGTCTTCGGTGTGATTGTCTTTG
The DNA here is from genome assembly GCA_964657685.1 of Verrucomicrobia bacterium Tous-C9LFEB. Taxonomy (GTDB): domain Bacteria; phylum Acidobacteriota; class Terriglobia; order Terriglobales; family Acidobacteriaceae; genus Granulicella. The sequence continues at coordinate 1,884 of CAZZWG010000229.1, forward strand.
ATCTCGGGGATCTTCTCGTCGGGGGTGATGCCTCCGCCACCGTAGACGGTACGACCGGAGTCGGTGAGTTTGACTTCTTTGTTGCTGTTGTCGGCGGGGGCGGCGTCGTTGCGGACGTAGTAGTAGTCGTAGAGGGAGACGCCGTTGTAGTTGCGCTGGATGAGGCGGCCGGAGGGGGTGTAGTAGTGGTAGGTGGTGAGGGCGAGGCCGGTGTTTTCGGAGATCGGGAAGACGGTCTGGACGAGGCCTTTGCCGAAGGTGGTTTCGCCGACTACGAGGGCTCTGTCGTGGTCCTGCAGGGCGCCGGAGACGATTTCGGCGGCTGAAGCGGTGTTGCGGTTGACGAGGATGACGATGGGGTACTTGTGGTCAGAGCCCTTGGGGGCGCGGTAGACCTGATCCTGGAAGGCGCGACCGTGTTGGGAGACGACGATCTGGCCCTTCTGGAGGAACTTGTCGGAGACCTCGACGGCTTCGTTGAGGAGACCGCCGGGGTTGCCGCGGAGGTCGATGACGAGGCCCTGCAGGTTGGGACCGAACCTGTCGAGGGCGTCCTGGAGTTCGCGGGAGGTGGTCTCCATGAAGCCGTTGATGTGGACGTAGCCGACGTTGGGCTTGATCTGGAAGGCGAGGTCGACGGAGTAGCGGGGGATGTCGTCGCGTACGAGATCAAAGGTGAGGGGTTTGGCGGAGCCTTCGCGGCCCATGGTGACGGTGACGTGGGTGCCGCGGGGACCCTTCAGAAGGACAGCGACGGCGGCGGAGTCGAGGTTTTCGGTGGATTTGCCGTCGACGGCGAGGATGACGTCGCTGGGGCGGATGCCGGCCTTGAAAGCGGGTGTGCCTTCCATCGGAGCGAGCACGATGATTTTGCTGTTGCGCGTCTGGATGGACATACCGACGCCGTAGTAGTGGCCGGACTGGTCCTCGCGCATCTGGGCGTAGGCTTTGGGGTCGTAGAAGTTGGAGTGGGGGTCCAGGACGTGGAGCATGCCGGGGATGGCACCGTCGTAGATGGCCTTGTCGGTCTTATCGGTGTTGAGTTTGTCGGCGTAGTTGGCTTCGACGAGGGAGTAGACGTCGGTGAAGTTATGGAGGGAGTCGCGGAGGTTGGATTCGTCCGTGGCGGATTGGGCAGCGACCTTGCTGCCGATGAGGGAGCCTGCGACGCCGCAGACTGCGAGGAACACGGTGGCCGAGAAGAGAGCGCGGCGGGTGGGTGAGACCATCGGAAGTGGAACCTCGGCGGGCGGTTTTTGGAGGCAGAACGGCCCTCGTGAGTTGGACGGAGTATAGCACCGGGGGATAGCCGGGGATATGGCCCGTTTGCGGGGTATCCCCGGGTTTTGGGGCGACGCAGCGGGTATTGGATGCGTAGAATGAGGATGCGGATGACGGCCTGGTTTTTGCGCGGTCTAAAGCGTACAGGACAGCGTTACTGCCGGGTGAAATCTGCCGGTCGAAGGATAGGGATGCAGCGAATGAGCTTGAGGCGGCGGCGCGCGGGAGCGCCCGTGGTGGCGATGATGGCGGCAATGGCGTTGGTGCCGGTTGCCGTGGCGCAGATGGCCGGTGGGCAGTCAAGCCCGGCTACGCAGGGCGTTGGCGGGCAGCAGCCGAACTTCACGCTTCCGGGCGGCAGCTTCAATACGACGAGAGCACCGGAGTTGCCGGCGGCCAAGCCGATTACGACGAATGGCGTGGTGGTGGAGGATGTGATTGCGCGGGTGAACGACCAGGTAATCACGCGCACGGAGTTTGAGCGGGCGCAGGAGGGGCTGGTGCAGGAGGCCAAGCAGGCGAACTGGTCGCCGGCGGAACTGGCGGACAAGCAGCACACGCTGCTGCGCGACATGATTGACCAGCAGTTGCTGCTCTCGAAGGGCAAGGACCTTGGCGTGAACGGCGATGCCGAGGTGACGCGGCAGCTGGATGATATTCGCAAGCGGGCGAACCTGCCGGATATGGAAGCGCTGGAGAAGGCGGCGACGGAGCAGGGCGTCAGCTATGAGGACTTCAAGCAGAATATTCGCAACCAGGTGATCACGCAGCAGGTGGTACGCGACGAGGTAGGGCGGCATTTGAACATCACGCCGAGCCAGGAGCAGGCGTTCTACCAGGAGCACCTGAAGGATTTTGAGCAACCGGAGCAGTTGCATTTGAGCGAGATCCTGGTGACGACGCCGGAGAATGCGACGGACGCGCAGATTGCGGAGGCGCAGACCAAGGCGGATGCCGTGGAGGCGAAGCTGAAGGCGGGTGGAAACTTCGCGGATCTGGCGAAGAGTTCTTCGGGTGGACCGACGGCTTCGGCGGGCGGGGATCTGGGCGACTTCAAGCGCGGCACGCTTGGGGATGTGCTGGAGAAGGCGACGTTTGACCTGCCGGTGGGAGCGTATACGGCGCCGATCCGGACGCGGCAGGGATTTGTGATTCTGAAGGTGGACAGCCACCAGAAGGCGGGCACGCCACCGCTGCAGAGTGTGGAAGGGCAGGTGCAGGAGGGGTTGTATATGACCCTGCTGCAGCCGGCGCTGCGGACGTACCTGACGCAGGCTCGGCAGGATGCGTATGTGGAGATCAAGCCCGGGTTTGAGGATCTTGGCTCCAGTGGGGCGGCTACCACGACGAGGTTTACGACGTATGCGCCGCCGCCGATTAAGAAGAAGATTGTGAAGAAGCAGGTGGCGGAGCAGGAAAAGGCCGACAAGGCGGAGAAGGACCTGGCGGCTGCGCGTGCGAAGCTTGCGGCGAAGCAGCAGGCGAAGGCCGCGGCGCAGGGGGGAGCACCGTCGGGTGGAGCGCGGGCGGTGAGCTACTCGAAGCCGAAGAAGGTGAAGCGGGAGAAGGTACGCCTGGGGCAGGCGCCGCGGAATGCCTTGCCGAATGGAACGGCTGAGTCGGTAGCCTCAGTGCCTTCGCTGGGGTCGTCGGCGGAGGGAACGGCGGATGCTTCGAAGACGCCGGCGCCGGGAGCGGCGATTGCCGGATCGACGGAGTCGGTGACAAGTATCTCCACGGGGGTGGGGACGGAGGCTGAGAATCCCCTGGCGGCGCAGGGCGATCAGCCGGACCACAAGGTACGGTTTTCGGCGCGGCAGAATGAGACCGAGGAGAAGAAGGATACGGTCAAGCTGGCGAAGGCCGAGGTGAAGTCGACGAAGCGGCCGGAGAAGGCCACGGCGACCGAGACTGCGGACGAGAAGGTGCAGGCTGCGCCGCTGGGCCTGGCGGATCCGGCTGG
>CAZZWG010000230.1:0-5124 GCA_964657685.1 Verrucomicrobia bacterium Tous-C9LFEB
GCGGAGCGCAAGCGCAGTCGAAGGACCCCGAGGCTGCTCGACGCTCCAACACAGCCCAGGCCCTTTCAGCCGCTCTAAGACATCCCCGCCAAAAGCTGACAGCGGAGGTCTACTTTCCCAGCGCGCTCGCTCTAGCCAGAAGTTCGTCCATCGACGCAGGCGGATCCCCGGATTCGAGCATCGAGCGGAAGACGTTGTAAGGATCCGTCTTCGCACCCGCCTTACGCAGGGTCTTCTCGTCATTCACCCACGCGTACACAATCACCTTCTCCCTGCTGGAAAAGCGGTAGAACAGCCTGTATCCCTCGTGAAACTTGGCCCGGAACCAATGGCGGTTATCCGTGCCGAGGGTGTTGCCTTGCCGAAACTCGGCAGCGGCGGGATCACGCGGGATCGCCTCCTGAACGTAGCGATTGATCGTCGCCAAAAGCTTTGTCGCAGCCTCTTCGCGATAGTGCGCAGGATCTCTCCGCGCCAACTCCTCTACCTGACGAGGCAATCGTTCAAGCTGTCTCGCAAACAGGGGATGGGCATAAAGCGTCCAGCCATTCACCTTCAACTCAGGTCGACCTCATCCTCCAGCGGCGCACGCGCATCCACCGCAACCCCCTCTGTCAAACGAGTAACCCGGTTGATCACCCCTGGATCCAGGGGGCGCACTTGTGCGGGCGACGTACGAATATCCTCCGCGAGGAAGGCCAGAAAAGCCTCCATCACCGGATCCGCTTCCTGCTCTCGGGCGTCGGCAGTCACAAGAAGACGTCCAGGAGCAATCACATGTGCCACAACATCGCCTTTGAACTCGGGATGGCTCCTGAAAAGGGCACCCTCGAAGCGAAAGCCTGACGAGTTCCCGGTCTTCGTCTGCTTGCCCCGGTACTCCGTTGACACCCGCTTTGTAGACCCTGCCTGCTTCTTCGTCGAGGAACGCATATCCGTCTCCACCATGAACACGTTCGCTTAAACGTACTCACGCCAATCTGTAAGTCTGGACGGCAAAGCATGGACCGACAAACCCACCGCCTCACGCCACCCATTACCACCCCAGATACCCACCCAACTCTCCCCTATCCAACGCCCCCGCACCCGCCTATCCTTACGTACACGTGCCGCCCTGCGCGCGCACCCCGGGAGACCCCTCAGTATGAACCCTACATCCCTCAAGCCGGTGCTCCCGGCCATCCTCCTTCCCTTCCTCGCCCTAACCGCCCACGCACAGGCCCCATCTCCCGCTCAACAAGACATGACCGGCGTCGCCAACCCCGACCAATCCACCGTCAACGGCGTCCCAAGCGACGGGACGGCACACTACGTCAAGCCCACCCACACCGCACAAACCGCCCCGCCCGCCTACCAGGACGCTTACCCCGCCACAGCACCCGCACCCGCACCCCAGCCCGCCCTCATCGAACGCACGGCCCCACCCTCTCCATCCAACGCCGCCACCCTCCCGCCACCGCCCGAGTACAAGCCCTACACCGCCGAATCCCCAGTCCAAACAGCCCGCGTAGTCCCAGGCGCCGACCCAGCGGACGGCCAGATCGTCCTCACCGTCCCTACCCGCCCCCACGAACTCAACCGCGGCACCCTCCTCCGCGCCCGCCTCCGCGAGCCTCTCAACACTAAAACCACCCCCAAGGGCAGCGTCTTCACCGCCGAGCTCCTCGCCGACGCAGGCCACGGCGGCGAGGTCATCCTCCCCACCGGCTCCCTCATCCGCGGCCATGTCACCTCCGTCCACGGCGGCAAGCGCATCACCGGCGGCGCCGCCCTCCACCTCCGCCCCGAAACCGTCTCCCTCCCCGACGGCACCCTCTACCGCCTCGACGCTCAGGTCACTGACCTCACCAGCACCCAGGATCTCCGCGTCAATGACGAAGGCACCATCGTCCTCCGCTCCCATCCCAAAGCCGCCGCAGCCATCATCGGCGGCGTCACTGCGACCGCCGCCGTCACCGGAGCCGTCCTCGGCGGCGGCGTAGGAGCAGCCGTCGGCGCCGTAGCCGGCGCATCCATCGCGACCGCCATCTATCTCAAACGGGAAGTCCAGGAAAACCTGCCAACCGGCACAGACCTCATCTTCGCCCTCGACCAACCGCTCACCACCACTCCACGCTAGCTTCACTAACCAAGCTCCGCAGAAGCAAAAGGCGCGAAGTCCCAGACGGCTTCGCGCCTTCGCTTTTGCCGCCGCTACCCTCTCAAACTTTTCGTTCCGTACAGATCGACAGTTCAGCGCAGCAGAGAGGCTCCCTAGCCCGCAGACACCGGCCAATTCCGTCAGTCCCCGCTACAGCGCTACCCCAGTGCAATGGGCCATGCGGCACGGGGAAGCACACTGGATGGAGCTATCGCCGCTCCCACGCGAGGAACATCCCATCACGCGCTGAATGTGTCCCGTCGAGCCCTCCCTAAGCTCCTGACGCTGATCACTCCGGCCCCTAACGCCATCTCCTCTAACGCCCCTGCTCAACTCCAGAAGACGCCATCAGCCAGAGACCTGGCTACCTCCCCCTCTCCGCCGGCCGTCCTCCTTCATTCCACTTCGGCAGAAAATCACTCGACGCCAACCATCGCACAGGCTCTATCAGGGACTGGATCGCCGCCGTCATGAAAGGCAGGTCCAGATGCGCCACATCATCATTCGGCTGGTGATAGGTCGGCACCGTTCCCCAACCCGCGGCCGTGTGCGCGACCACGCCCCTGAGCGCAAGCGAGTAGTTATCAGATCGCTCGAAAAAGTGCTGCTCCGGGTACGGATCCGGCCCCAGCAAGGCCCCATGCGCCTTCAACTCCGGCCCCAGATTTGACCGCTCCCACCCCGTGAGCAGCAGCACCCCTTTGGGCATCTTCGGATCCTGGTTGCCGATCATCTCAAACTCAAGATTCGCCACCAGACTCTTCAATGCCACCGGTGGATGCTCCCCAAAGTACGTCGACCCCAACTCCCCGATCTCTTCACTCCCGTAACAGACAAACAAGACACTCCTCCGAGGCCGCGGCCCGGCAGCCAATGCGTGTGCCATCTCCAGAACCGCCGTAGTTCCAGCCGCGTCATCGTTGGCGCCGTTGTAGATCGAATCGCCATTCACCGGCATGCCTGAACCCAGATGATCCAGGTGGGCTGACAACAGAATCGTACCCGCGGACGCATCGGTCCCTGGAAGGTAGCCAACCGCGTTATAGGTCATCCGTGATCCCTCTTGGGGCACCCTATGCACCTCGATGGACACGGTCGTCCCGTCCGGAACAGCCGCAATCTTCGCAAAAGCCGCTGGTCGCAAAAGGGCAACCGAAGCCGATTGCCGCTGCACCACCTGTCCGGCCAGCCGGATCGGCGTGTGCGTATGACTTCCCAGCATCGAGTACGCGTTCGCAAGCTCCCCTGTCCCGGAAAGCAAGATAAGCCCCGCACCCCCACGCCGCAACGCCGACACAGCCCCAAATGCCGCATCCGTCCCCGCAGCACCCTGCAGCAGAATAGCGGCTCCGCGCGCAAACTTCGCCTTGCGCACATCCGCGAAGGGCAGCTTCACCAGCGGCCCATTCCCGTCCGCTGCGCTCGACATCAACAGGTCGAAATCCGCCCCCTCACTCAGCTTCTCACCGTTCGCCACTAGACTCGCATGACCGTCCAACGTTGGTGCTTCCACCTGCGCTGCCTGCAGATACGAGCTCATCCCCGGCGCGAACCCAAGCCCGTACCCCTCAAACGCACTCGCAACATACATCGCCGCTAGATGCTCATCCCTGCTCGCACTTCCTCGCCCTGCTAACACATCGCTGGCCAGAAACTCCTCATGCGCCTTTACCCACTCCGGCCGCACCGTCCAACTCCCGCCACCCTGCGCCCACACCCCCGGAACAAGGGCGCTGAACAGCAACAATAGAACCTCGACCCGCCATCGACTCACGTCACATCTCCGCGCTCGCATTCAACCTCCTTATCTTATCGGCTCTTCGCCTTTTCTTTGTAGAGTACGACGGTGCGAACAATCGTACCGTCACGTGACCAGGACCGCTTTTCCCGCCGAATCGGCGCGGAAATACTGCCTCTTTGTCGCAAAGTCAGCTAAACTAACTTCAGCCGAATCGGCACACCCGTCGTGGAACTCGCCCTCTTTCCTATCGCAGCAATCCTTCTCCTGCTCTCCGGCACGGGCACCCCCGCGCACCTCGCAGACGGTCGGGGATCGCCCGCGACACTTCTTCGCAGGCTCTTCACTCCCGGACCAGGACGCGCCGCCGACCAGCAGAGCCGCCCTGCCTCCATCGTGGCCAGGGCACCCTATAACCAGCACGCCCCGGCGTTCCCCGCGCAGAGCCCAGAAGCCGACCGCCTTCTCGCCAGCCACATCCGTCTTGCCTCAAAAGACGCTCTCTCGCCGCGCTATCGCTCCCGTTTCGGCGTCCGCAGCCGCGTCTATCTCGCCACAGCACCTCCTCTCGCTTAACCTCCCGACATTGCTTGCAAGGCCGCCTCCCGCCGCCTCCCGTCACCCTTGCCATTCCCCGCCCTCGACCCATAAAGGATCTTCCGTGTTCAATGCCGCTCTAGCCAAAGTCTTTGGCACCTCCAACGAACGTGCCGTCAAACGCCTCCTCCCCACTCTCGCCCAGATCAGCAGTCACGAAGACTCTCTCAAATCCCTCACCGACGCCCAACTCCAGGCCAAGACCACCGAGTTCCGCGCCCGCATCGCCCAGGCTCTCACCGGCCTCACCGACCCCGACCAGATCGCCGCCACGGAAAAAGCAGCCCTGGACGACATCATGCCCGAGGCGTACGCCGTCGTCCGTGAGGCCGGCCGCCGCGTCGTCGGCATGCGCCACTTTGACGTCCAGATGATCGGCGGCATGGTTCTCCATCAGGGCAAAATCGCCGAAATGAAGACCGGCGAAGGCAAAACCCTCGTCGCCACGCTGCCCTGCTACCTCAACGCGCTCGCCGGCCACGGCGTCCACGTCGTCACGGTTAACGATTATCTCGCCAAGCGCGACGCCGAATGGATGGGCAAAATCTACGGCTTCCTCGGACTCTCCGTCGGCGTCATCGTTCATGACCTCTCCGACGAGCAGCGCCGCGCCGCCTACGCCGCCGACATCACCTACGGCACCAACAAC
>CAZZWG010000231.1:0-2213 GCA_964657685.1 Verrucomicrobia bacterium Tous-C9LFEB
CCCTTCCCCGACCTCACCCCCAGCCCCGAAACCTTCGTCGCCCTGATCGACCAGGCCATCCGCCGCCACAACCTGACCTCCCGCATCATCCTCCAGTCCTTCGACTTCCGCACTCTCCACGTCATGCGCAACATGAACCCCCAGGTCCGCCTCAGCGCCCTCTTCGAACCCGCCACCAACGACCCCCTCCTCGGCTCCACAGACCCGGACAAGTCCTTCGCCCACATAGCCCACATCACCGCAGCAGAGATCCTAAGCCCCGACCAATCCCTCATTACGCAAGCCAACGTCCACGAAGCCCATCAACAAAACCGCCAGGTCATCCCCTGGACCCCCAACACCCCCGCCGCCTGGCAAACCCTCGCCGCCGCCGACGTAGACGCCCTCATCACCGACGACCCAGCCGCCTGCCTCACCTGGCTCCGCGCCCAAACCCCGCCCCTCCATCCCTAAAAGCTGAACCTCCCCGCCACCTGCATCAGACGAGGCGCCGAAGCCGTCTGAATCTGCCCGAAGTTCGTCGCGGAGATGTTCCCCTGCACCGCCGCAGGCCCGAAAAACTGCCCGTGGTTGAACACATTGAAAGCCTCCACCCGCAGCTCCAGGCTCGCCCCCTCCCATAGCCGCGTAGCCTTGCTCACCGCCAGGTCCGTGTTGTCCACCCCCGGCCCATAGAAGAACCGCCGCCGCGCATTTCCCAGCGTCCCCAGCGCCGGCAGCGAAAACAATCCCGTATCGAACGCCGCCCCACCCGGCCGGTGCCGAATCCGTAACTCCCCGCCAGCAAACATCGGCTCATCCAGGCCATTGTTGTTAATCCCGTTCGGCGCCGTGCCCAGCAGGGAAGTGTCGTTGTTGTTCTCCAGCGTCACCGGCAAACCCGTCCCAAAGCGAGTCAACCCGGAAACCTGCCACCCCGCCGCAAACCGTGGATGTCCCTGCCACAACCGCTCCAGCGGCAAAGCGTAGCGGTACGTCGCACTGAAGTTATGCCGCATATCGAACGCCGAAATTGCCCGGCTCAACCCCGCATCGCTCTCTGCCGTGTCCGGATAAACCGCCTCCGCCAGGCTTGAAGACTGATCGATCGACTTGCTCCACGTGTAAGCCAGCTGGACAAACAAATCCCGCCCGGCATGCTGCACATTCGCCTCCAGCGCATGATCGTGCGCGTTGGCAATCGTCCGCTGCAAATTCACCCCGCCAAACGCCCCCGAAAACGCCGTTCGCGTCCCCTGGACCACGCGCCCATCAGCCGCCGTGAATGTGCTGCTCTCGCGGAAGGGTCCGCACGTCGCTGACCCCGGCGCCACCTCCGAGGGCTCGCTCAGCGCCAGGCAAAGCCCCGGATCTCCCGGGTTCACCTGCTGAATCACCAGCAGATGATGCGCCTGGGTTCCCACGTAACTCACCGCAGCCGTAGTCTTTGCCCCAAGCTGCTGGGAAAGCGCCAGCGTGTAATTCTCGCTGTAAGGCACAACATTGTCCTTCGCAAAAGCCGGGATTCCTGTCAGCGGCTCAAAGTTTGCCCAGTCCACCGAACTCACCGGATGCGCCCGCGAAGCCCCGAAAGGCACCGTCTGCAACGGAAATCTCTGCCCCAGGCTCACCCCGTTCGCCGCCTGCACGAACGGCTCCTCAAACAGCGTCGGCGCCGGGAGGGTATCCGTCACACCATACGGCGGATTGCCGCTCATAATCCCCGCCGACAATCCCTCAAACGCGCTGTAATACACCCCATATCCCGCTCGCACCACCGTCTTCCCGCCCAGCGCTGCCGGCGCCCAGGACCCTGCGACTCTCGGCGCAAAATCCCTGTAGCGCGTCGGTGAAATCGTCCGCGGCACCCCCGGATCCCCCGGAAACACAATTCCCTTCGGCGCATTCGGAAACACCACCGATTGCTCCCCCGGATCAAGCGAAAGCAGCTGGTTGAACTTTTCAGACCACGGCGGCAACACATCCCAGCGCAGCCCGTAGTTCAACGTCAGCGTGTCCGTCGCTCGCCAGCTATCCTGCCCATACACCCCGAGGTAGTGGTTCCGGTTATAAAAAGACTGCCCGTCCCCTTGCGTATAGCTCGAGTCGATCCCCAGCAGAAAATCCGCAAAATCCAGCCCCGTCTCACTCCCCGTAAACGAAAAACTCCCATTGTCATACACGTCGGGGTGCGTGTTGATCTGGTCCGCATGGAACCCCGCCCCCGCCGAGAA
>CAZZWG010000231.1:2313-5076 GCA_964657685.1 Verrucomicrobia bacterium Tous-C9LFEB
GCTCGCCCCTGGTTGCGCGCCCCGAATCCCGGCACATTGGCCCCGCCCTGCTCCGTCGGGTAAGGGTCAAGCACGTTGTAGTCGTCCAGAAATCCATACAGCATTACCTGCCCGGCGCGCGTGCTCCGGTCCAGCCGCAAGCCACCCTTGTCATCCCGCACGCTCTCCGCATAGCTCGACGTCCCAAAAGTGTTCGCCCCGATGTTGGGCGCCGGAATGTACCCCAGCAACGCTTTCGCCGGCGCAGACCACGCACTCTGCGGGATCACCCCGCCCGGAAATACCTGCGTATACGCCTCCCCCGCCGTCACCCCGTAACCCAGTCGCGCCGAAAGCCGCGCCGCCCACGCATCCCCACCCACCGTCCCCGTCAGCGACGCCAGGCTGTCCCCCAGGTTGCCGCTCCGGTCCGCCAGCGAAGGCACTGAGATCTCTCCCGAATCCAGACCCTGCGTCTGCCGCGTGCCCTGGTAGTCCATGAAAAACTTCCATCCCGACCGTGGCACCGGACCGCCCAGCGTCCCCCCAAACTGGTTCTGGTGGAACGGCGCCCGCTCCAGCGAAAAGTAGCTCCGCGCATCCAGCGCCGTGTTCCGGAGGTAGTCATACACCGTCCCATGCAGCCGGTCGCCCCCCGACCGGGTCGTCACCAGCACCTGTCCCCCACTCTGGTTCCCAAGCCGCGCGTCAAAGCTGTCCGTCAGCACCTTCAGCTCCGCCACCGAATCCAGCGTCGGCACAATCGCAATGCCCATGTTCACGTCTTCCTGCACGTTGCTTCCGTTCACCCGGAAGGCATTGGCCGTCTCCCTCTGCCCACTTACAGAAAGAGCCCCGAAATCCAGGTTCCCTGAAGGCGGCGTACTCGCTACACCGCTCATCACCACCGCATTCGGCTGCGCCGAACTCACCGGCACCACCCCCGGCGTGATGGCCAGCAGATCCGTAAAGCTCCGGCCATTCAAGGGAATACTCGCGACCTGCTCCCGCACCAGGGTCGCGCCTCCTTCAGTCTCCTGCGCGTCGATCCGTCCCCCGGTCTCGCCCGCAACATCAACGCTCTCGGACGCATCCGCGACGGCCAGATGGATCGGCCCCAACGCCGCACCCCCTACCACCGGCGCGCGCATCACCCGGAACCCGGGATACGACACCGTCAACGTATAGCTCTCGCCTACGACCACCTGCACCGCGAACCCACCGTCCGCGGCCGTTTTGGACTGCATCTCACCCGTCTTGCTCTTTCCCAGCGGCGCCAGGCGCACCTCCGCTCCCACCAGCGGTGCGTCGCTTGGGTCCAGGACGACGGCGCGTACCGTCGTGGAGTTACCCGTTTGTGCATGGAAGAAGGAAGGGAAGAGCAGCGGCAACAGGGCAGAAGCCAAACGGACTCGCCCACATGTCAAATCGTTCATACGTCCTCGTGACAGCACGGGGCCGTACGCCTAGAATCGCTCTAGCACGTGGCGCCAGCTGCGTGTTTTCGGGTGGGTTCCTCGTTTACCGGCCAAGGTGGGGAGGGACCCGTCTGCTTTTCAGCAGCAATCCCAATATACGACAAGATCGGTCCGAGTTGACCGCAGAAGAAGATTCCCACCCGGACGCGCCTTCAAACATCCTTTGAAAGTCCATGCGCCCCGCCCCAGAACACTCAAAAAAGCAAAAGGCCGGGATCGCTCCCGGCCTTCTCCTCATGGTGAAACACAAGCTAAACGCTCGCGCCCACCGGTTCCTGCTCCTTCTCTCGTTCCTTGGCCGCTGCCAGCTCAGCCATCTGCACTTTCTTCTTCTCCGCCGAGTTCTGGCCAAGATCCGCAGCCAGCTTCTCCGTCGTGAACGCCTCAATCACGTCCGCAACCCGGATGTCCTTGTAGCCCTGGAGGTCGATACCGCACTCCATGCCCTGCCGGACATCGGCCACGTCGTCCTTGAACCGCTTGAGCGAGCTGATCTTGCCCTTCCAGACCTCTTCGCCGCCGCGCAGAACCCGGACCTGCATGTCGCGCTTGATAAGACCGTCGCGCACCACGCAACCCGCAATCTGACCGACCTTGGTGATCTTGAACACGTTGAGCACTTCGGCCCGGCCTTCGTAGTTCTCCCGGTAAACCGCATCCAGAAGCCCCAGCATCGCCTTGGTCATCTCGTCCTGCAACTCGTAAATGATCGAGTGCAGACGAATCTCCACGTTCTCGCGATCCGCCAAATCCTGCGACTTGCGATCCGGCCGGACGTTGAACCCGATGACCACGGCATTGGAAGCCGAAGCCAACAGGATGTCCGACTCGGTAATCGCGCCCACACCGGAATGCAGCACCTTGACCCGCACCTTCTCGGTCGACATCCGCACCAGCGAATCGGCCAGCACTTCGACCGATCCCTGCACGTCGCCCTTGAGGATGAGGTTGAGATCCTTGACGCCCGCCTGCTTGATCTGCTCGGCAAGGCCTTCCAGGGACACACGGCTGGTCTTCGCCAAAGCCGCCTCACGCTCCTTGAGCGTCCGGTACTTGGCAATCTCCTTCGCACGGTCGCGATCGCTCATGACCAGGAACGTATCGCCCGCATCGGGAATACCTTCCAGCCCAAGGATCTCCACCGGCGTTGAAGGCCCAGCCTCCGTAATAGCGCGTCCACGATCGTCAAACATCGCCCGAATCTTGCCGAACGTGTTACCGACAATGAAGCTGTCGCCTGTCTTCAACGTCCCGTTCTGCACCAGGATCGACGCCACCGCACCGCGACCGCGGTCCAGTTTCGCTT
>CAZZWG010000232.1:0-1139 GCA_964657685.1 Verrucomicrobia bacterium Tous-C9LFEB
TGGGGGAGGCCGATGTGTTGCAGGACGCGGTGGATGTAGTTGCGGATCACTTCGTCTATGCCCTCGGGATGGTTGTAGAAGGTGGGGGTGATGGGGAAGACGGTGGCGCCGGCTTCGGTGACGGCGGCCATGTTGCGGATGTGAATGAGGTTGAGGGGGGTTTCGCGGGTGCAGAGGACGAGCGGGCGGCGTTCTTTGAGGCAGACGTCGGCGGCGCGGTTGATGAGGTTTTCGGCGAGGCCGTGGGCGATGGCGGCGAGGGTGCCCATGGAGCAGGGCAGCACCAGCATGGCGTGGACGGGGTAGGAGCCGCTGGCGACGGAGGCGCCGATGTCTTCATAGGCGAGCAGAGCGACATTGGGAGCAGGGTGGCCGAGGAGCTTTTCGGGGAGATCGTTGCGTCCGCTGATGCCGGACTCTTCGGCGAGGACGCGGAGGGCGCTGGGCGAGGCGATGAGATTGACGCGGGCGACGCGGGGGTCGGCCTGAAGCTGGCGGAGGGCTTCTATGGCGACCAGCGAGCCGCTGGCGCCGGTGATCGCAAGGGTGACGGAGATTGCAGTTGGTGCGGGTTGAAGAAGCATCACTGCTGATTTTCAGGCATGGAACGGTGGTTTGCGCGGGCGCCGGGGTGGGAACGGAGGCGATATTTGTGTGCAGTCAATGCAGGGTGGGTTGAGGGCAGGTATGCAAAGGTGGAGCGGGCGGGAGGCGCAGCGGCTACAATCCGGGCATGGGTTATGCCGAAAAGGCGTTGGGGAAGAATGTGCGTTTTCTTCTTCCCTCACTGAAATTGAAACAGCCTTGTCCCGCGGGCAGCACGGTGGAACAGCTGGTTCATGCGTTCCTGATGCAGCACTTTGATGGGTATACCGCCACGGCGGCGAACCTGTTTGGGTATTGGACCGAGGGGGATGGTGTGTTCTCTTACGGCGAACATCGGGAATTTACGGTCGCGTTGAAGGGCGAGCATGGGTTGCCGGAGCTGAAGCAATTCCTGGGGGAGATTGCCTGCACGCTGGAGGAGAAGTGTCTGTATGTGGAGATCGCGGGGAATGCGATCCTGCTGTACGGGTCAGAGGATGGGTTGGACTGGTGCGCGGGAAATGGGAAGCGGGCGGTGGTGGGGTAGGGGATTC
>CAZZWG010000232.1:1239-5066 GCA_964657685.1 Verrucomicrobia bacterium Tous-C9LFEB
TGGCCGGAGAAGACGAGGCCACCGGTGAGTTCGAGGTTGCGGAGCATGCGGTCTGGGTAGACGAGCAGGCGGTCGATGAGGGTGGCGGATTTGTCGAGGAGATAGTCGGCGAGTTCGGTCGTGTCGGGGAGGATGACGCGTTCTGCTGACGAATGAGAGATGTCGCGCTCGTGCCAGAGGGCTACGTCTTCGAGAGCGACCTGGGCGTTGGCGCGGACGACGCGGGCGAGGCCGCAGATCTGCTCCGAGGTGATGGGATTGCGCTTGTGGGGCATGGCGCTGGAGCCTTTTTGGCCGGCGGAGAAGAATTCTTCGGCTTCGCGGACTTCGGTGCGCTGGAGGTGGCGAATTTCGGTGGCGATCTTGTCGAGAGTGGAGCACAGGACGGCGAGGGTTGTGATGTAGGCGGCGTGGCGGTCGCGCTGAAGCACCTGGGTGCTGACGGCAGCCGCCTGGAGACCGAGGGCTTCGACGATGGCGGCCTCGTTCCCGGGGCTGAGGTGGCCGAAGCTGCCGACGGCGCCGGAGATTTTACCGACGCGGATGTCTTCGGTGGCGGCGTCGAAGCGGCGCAGGTTGCGGCCCATTTCGCTGTACCAGAGGAGGAGTTTCATGCCGAAGGTGGTGGGTTCGGCGTGGATGCCGTGGGTGCGGCCGATGGCGGGGGTGTGCTGGAATTCCAGCGCGCGGCGCTTGAGGACTTCGCGGAGGCGGAGGATGCCTTCGCGGATGATCTTCGAGGCTTCCACAAGGGCGAGGGCCTGGGCGGTGTCGACGACGTCGGTGGAGGTGAGGCCGAAGTGGAGCCAGCGGGCGGCGTCGGAGCCGGCGGCCTTGACGTTTTCGGCGACGGCGGTGGTGAAGGCGAGAACGTCGTGGCGGAGTTCGCGTTCGAGGGTGTCGATACGATCGACGGAGAAGGAAGCGTGGGCGCGTAGATCGGCGGCGGCGGCGGGGGGAACGATGCCGGCGGCGGCGAGGGCGTCAGTGGCGGCGAGTTCTACCTGCAACCAACGGTTGAATTTGGCCTGATCGGACCAGAGGGCGGCCATGGTGGGACGGGTGTAGCGGGGGATCATGGGGGACTCCGAAGTGGTAGACGGTCGGGCAACGATTGTCTTGCGTGTTGCGCGTCCTCCTAGGATGATAGGGGTTGCGGCCTGGGAAGAGGGACGCCGCTCCGTGTCGGGCCAGGATATTAGTCGTTAGACGATATAGTAGAGGTGGCCCTTATGAACGACGTGCAGGAGAACACGACATCGGCTCGCTTGCCGATGCTGGCGGAGTTCCGGTATCAGCTTCGCCGCTTTCTGAATTTTAGCGAGACGGCGTCGGAGCGGCTGGGTGTGGCGACGCAGCAGTATCAGCTGATGCAGGTGATTGGGGCGATGAACGACAAGGATTCGGCGTCGATCAGCTTTATTGCCAAGCGGATGGTGTTGCGGCACAACAGCACGGTTGAGCTGGTGGACCGGGCGGAACGTGCGGGCCTGGTGAAGCGGCACAGCGATGCGCGTGATCTGCGCCGCTCGATCGTGGTGCTGACGATGGAAGGGCAGTCGATTCTTGACCGAATTGTTACCGAGCATCTGTCGGAGCTGGATGGGGAGGGTGGGGAGCAGATGCTGCGATCCCTGGTGGCGCTTCGCAGTGGGCAGGTTGGGCTTGTTCCCCCGGATGTGGTGATGGATACCTCCTTGAAGGGTTTTGTGTGAAGGGAGAAGGGGCAGCGGCGCTCCGGGATTACTCGGCAGACTCACGGATTTTGTATTCCAGCGCATTGGCGGCTGTGTTGGGCGCCGTGAGCGCGCTGGCGGCATGGGCGCTGCTGGAGATGATTGCGCTGTGCACCAACCTCTTTTACTTTCACCGGTGGAGTGTGCGGGAGGTTGATCCGTGGCAGGCGGGGCGGCACTGGTGGCTGGTGCTGATGCCGGTGCTGGGCGGGTTGATCGTGGGGCTGATTGCGCGGTATCTGTCGCCGAAGGTGCGGGGGCATGGGATGCCGGAGGCGGTGGAAACGATTGTCTTCAACGGGGGGCGGGTGCAGCCGCGGGTGGCGGTGCTGAAGCCGGTAGCCACGGCGATTTCGATTGGATCGGGCGGGCCGTTTGGGGCGGAAGGGCCGGTGATTATTACCGGGGGCGCGATTGGGTCGGTGCTGGGGCAGTTGCTGAATATGACCGATTCGGAGCGGACGGTGCTGATGGTGGCCGGGGCTTCGGCGGGGATGGCGGCGACGTTTAACTGCCCGATGTCGGCGGTGCTGCTGGCGGTGGAGATTTTGCTGTTTGAGTGGAAGCCGCGGTCGCTGGTGCCGGTGACGATGGCGTGTGTGACGGCGGGGGCGGTGCGTCGGCTGTTGCTGGGGCCGGCGCCGTTGTTCCAGATGGCACCGACGGGAGCACCGGTGTACCACTCGGCGATGCTGGGGGCGCTGCTGGTGGGGTGTGTGGCGGCGTTTGTGGCGGCGGGGTTAAGCCGGGCGATTTACTTTAGTGAGTCGATGTTCAAGAAGCTGCCGATGCACTGGATGTGGTGGCCGGCGATTGGTGGGCTGGGGGTGGGGCTGGGCGGGTTGTTGTTTCCGCAGGCGCTGGGCGTGGGGTATAGCGTGATCCAGCAGATGATCTCGGGGGATGCCGCGTGGAAGCTGCTGGTGGGCGTGCTGGTGGTGAAGAGTTTGATCTGGGTGTTTGCGCTGGGATCGGAGACGGCTGGCGGTATTCTGGCGCCGCTGTTGATGCTGGGTGGGGCGCTGGGGGCGGCGATGGGGCACGCGCTGCCGGCAATGTCGACGGGGGCGTGGACAGTGGTGGGGATGACGTCGTTGCTGACGGCGGCGATCGGGTGCCCACTGACTTCGGCGATGTTGTCGATTGAGCTGACGCATAACGGCGGTCTTGTGCTGCCGGTTTTGCTGGCGTGTGGGGCGTCGTATGCGGTGAGTGTGCTGGTGCAGCCGCGGTCGCTGCTGACGGAGGCGCTGAGCCGCAAGGGATTGCACTTGAGCCGGGAGTTCTCGGTGGATCCGCTGGAGACGATGCTGGTGTCGCAGGCGATGCATACGAGCGTGTATGCGTTGAATGACAAGGCGACGTGCAAGGATGCGGCGGACTGGCTGGCGAAGACGCAGGAGCGGGGGGCGGAGGGTTGGTCGCACTGGCAGCGGCTTTTTCCGTTGGTGGATAGCGAGGGCAGGCTGGCGGGAGCGTTAACGCGGGCGCAGATGATCGCGGCGGCGGGAAACGGGGAGCAGGAGTGCGCGCTGCTTTCGAAGATGGAGATTCAGCCGAAGACGGTGTCGCCGTTCCATACGCTGCGGACAGTGGCGGTGGCGATGGCGGAGTCGAAGCTGACGTCGTACCCGGTGGTGTCCAGCGATGGGAAGCTGCTGGGGATTGTGACGATCGAGGATTTGCTGCAGGGGCGAGCGGGGCAGGCGCAGCGGGAGAGTGCGCGGACGCGGGTATTGCGGTTGCGCTGGCCTTACGGGCGGCGGGCGCGGCCTGTGGCGGCGGGGGTAGAGGTCGAGGTGCCGGCGGTGGCGGAGGACGGGGTGCCGGCGCAGGTGCAGGCTGTGGCAGAGACGGGTGCTGATGCGGAAAGAACCCATGCCGGCGTGGATGGGTAGATGCCGATAGTGGGCTGGTCGCCTGACGGTTGTTGTACCGTGGAGCGCGGTGGTACGTACTTCTGGGAACGAGTACTATGGCCGGTTTGCAGCTGGATGAAGACGCACTTTCGATCGCCTTATCCGTGCTTGTGCGAAGTATTCCACTGCGCACGGCATTGAGTGAGTTGATCCGACGGGCGAAGCGAGTTCC
>CAZZWG010000233.1:0-5047 GCA_964657685.1 Verrucomicrobia bacterium Tous-C9LFEB
TGTTGTAGTACTCGCCGTCGAAGCCGAGGGCGATGGAGCTGATGACGGGGACGGCGCCCATGGTCCAGATGGCGTCCAGCCATTTGGGGTCGGTGGCGGCGATTTCACCGACGAAGCCCAAATCCCCAACGCTGGGGTCGGTGCGTTTTTTTCTGGCGCGGAAGACGTGGCCGTCGCCGCCGGTGAGGCCTACGGCCTGCTGGCCGAGGTGCTGGAGGGAGGCTACGAGGTTTTTGTTGACGCGGCCGCCAAGGACCATGAGGGCGGTGTCGCGGGTTTCGGCGTCGGTGATGCGGAGGCCGGCGACGAATTCGCTTTGTTTGCCCATTTGCTCGAGGACGCGGGTGAGTTGGACGCCGCCGCCGTGGACTACGGCGACCTGGTGGCCGTCCTGGGTGAGGTCGGTGACGGCGCGGGCGGATTGTTGGAGGAGGGCGGGGTCCTGGAGGGTGGCGCCGCCGAGTTTGACTACGAACTTCATAGGTGGGGCTCCGGGGAGGGGGTTGCGGCGGGGAAGTGAGAGCGCTCACGCAAAGGGCGCGAAGGGGAAAGGGGAGTGGTGGGGGCGAGAGGTGTTTCGCGAAGGGCGCGATGGCATTTGTGGCTCATAGGAGGCCTTCGGCTTGATGCCAGCCGGCCATGAGGTTCATGTTTTCTATGGCTTGGGAGGCTGCGCCTTTGAGGAGGTTGTCGAGGGTGCTGACGAGGATGAGGCGCTGGTGGTCGGGGGCGAGGTGGAAGCCTATGTCGCAGAAGGGGCTGCGGACGGTGTGCTGGATTTGGGGGAGGGTAGGGGATTGGCGGATGCGGACGGTGGGGCTGTCGTGGAAGAAGTCTTCGTAGAGGGACTGGATTTTGTCGGGCGTGGAGGGCTCGTTGAGGCGGACGTAGATCGTGGAGAGAATGCCGCGGGGGATGGGGAGGAGGTGGGGGGTGAACTGGATCTGGGCAGCGGTGAGATGGAGTTGTTCGAGGAGTTCGCCGGTGTGGCGGTGGTTGAAGACGCCGTAGGCGGAGAGGTTATCGGCCGCGTACATGAAGTGGGTGGTGGGGGAAGGGGCTTTGCCTGCGCCGGAGACGCCGGATTTGCTGTCGGCGACGATGCCGCGATCGAGGTCGGCCAGGTTGGCGCGGAGGAGCGGGGCGAGGGCGAGGATGACGGAGGTGGCATAGCAGCCGGGGTTGGCGACGAGGCGGGCTCTCGCTACGGCGGGGGCGTTTAGTTCGGGCGAGCCGTACACGGCTTCTGCCTGGGTTTTCGCGGCGAGTTCGTCGGCGGGTGTGTCGAATTTATAGATTGCGCGGTTTTGGGCTTCGTGGAGACGCCAGGCACCGCTGAGGTCGACTACGCGGATGCCCCGGGCCAGGGCTTCGGGCACCCAGGTACGGGATTGCTCGTGGGGGGTGGCGAGAAAGAGGAGATCGATGGCTTCGCGCTCGAGGGTGGCCCAGGTGAAGGGCTCGAGGACGGCTTCGTCGGCGTGAGGAAGGCCGGTGAGTTGGGGGTGGAGGTCGGTGAGGCGTTGGATGGGTTGGTTGGTGTCGAGGCGGCCGAGGAAGATGGGCGGGGTGGTGGAGAGGCGGGGGTGGTGGAGGAGGATGCGGGCGAGCTCGGCGCCAGCGTAGCCTGTGACGCCGGCGATGGCGGTGCGGAGGGTTTGGGTCTGGCCGGGGGAGCGGGCAGGAGCGACCCCGCCCTTTGCCTTTGGCAAGGAACGGGGCACCCGATTTGGTGGTGCGACGGACGGGGTGGAGGTCGGGTTAGGCAAGGAAGGCCTCCAGGCGTTGGCGGAGGGTGTTGGCGGCGGGGAGGTCTGTGCAGATGATGAGGATGGTGTTGTCGCCGGCGATGGTGCCGAGGACTTCGGGCCATTCTTCGTCATCGATGCCGGCGGCGACGGGATGGGCTGCACCACGCCCGGTCAAGAGCACCAAGAGGTTTCCGGTCTGACGAAGCTCGATGCCGAAGCTGGCGAGCATGTCGGCGACGGCAGGGAGGTCGTCCGGGACGGGGGATGCGCCGTTGCTTTCAGGGAGGGCGTAGCCAGCGGGTCCCTTGAGCAGGCGCATTTCGCGGATGTCGCGGGAGAGGGTGGCCTGGGTGGCCTGGATGCCCCGCTTGGCGAGTTTGCGGCGGAGCTCGTCCTGGTTGGTGATTGCGGTGCTTACCAGCAGATCGCGGATCGCGGATTGGCGTTGAGTTTTCACGGACGGAGAGTTAGACGAGGGATGGCGCCGGAGGATGCATAAAAATTCACTTAGTTGTGTATAAATATTCAGGGCGGCGATGTCAAAGGATCGGCTTCGGCGCTGCGGGAAACCAAGTCGCCCTAGCCAAGTGAAAGACGTATAGTGAACTATGGACCACTGTTTTTCCACAGCGCTGGAGGCTACTGCCTCCCCGGTTTCGGTGTCTTCGTCGCCCTCATTGCGGGATTTGGGTTGGCACGGAGAGTCGCTGCTCGATCCTCGATTCGAGTTTGATTCGTGCGGTGTGGGTTTTGTGGCCTCGCTCGGGACAGGGGCGGACCATCCCATTCTGGAATATGCACTGACGGCGCTGGCGCGACTGGAGCATCGTGGGGCGGTGGCGGCGGACGGGGCATCAAGCGATGGTGTGGGTGTGATGACGGCAGTGCCGCGTGGGTATCTGCTGCGAACAGCGGGCTTGCCGCTACCCGAGCAGGAGTTGCTGGGGGTGGGGATGGTGTTTGCCCCGGCGGGGGAGGTGCGTTGTTGGGCGGTGCTGGAGGAGAGCCTCCGTGGGACGGGGTGTGAGGTGCTGGGGTGGCGCGAGGTGCCGGTTGAGGTGGGTGTCCTGGGGGAGATTGCGCTCTCGACGATGCCGGTGATCCGGCAGGTGCTGGTGCGGGGTGGAGAGGCGGATGTCGCAGCATTTGAGAAGCAGCTTTACCTGGCGCGCAAGGCATTTGAACGGGCGGTGCTTGCGGGATTGACGGCGGGGTACGTGTGCTCGTTGTCGTCACAGACGCTGGTTTACAAGTCGATGTGCCTGGGCAAGCTTTTGCCGGCGTTCTATCCGGATCTGCATTCGCCTGAGTTTGTGACGAAGTTTGCGGTGTTTCATCAGCGCTACGCGACGAACACGCTGCCCGCGTGGCATCGGGCGCAGCCGGGAAGGCGGCTGGCGCATAACGGCGAGATCAATACGGTTTGGGGGAACCGGGCGCGGATGGATGCGGCCGACGCCACGCTGCCGGCAGAGGCGAAGCCGCTGATTACGAAGGACGGGACGGACTCGACGAGCCTGGATGAGACGGTGGAGTTGTTGAGCCAGTATGGGCGGACGTTGGCGGAGAGCGTACGGATGCTGCTGCCACCGGCTTTTGTGGATCGGGTATCGCCGTTTCTGCGGTATCACGCGGACGTGGCGCAGCCGTGGGATGGGCCGGCAGCGTTGGCGTTTGCAGATGGGCGGCTGGTAGGGGCGGCGCTGGACCGCAATGGCTTGCGGCCTTCTCGCTACGCGCGGACCGAGGATGGGCTGGTGGTGGCGGGATCAGAAGCCGGGTTGGTGGATCTGGATCCGGAGCGGGTGATCGAGAGCGGGCGGCTGGGGCCGGGGCAGATGCTGGTGGTGGATCTGGAGCAGGGAAGACTGCTGCACAACGAGGAGTTGCTGGATCTGTTCGACGCGGGGGCGACGTATGCGACGTTGCTGGAAGATCAGCCCCTGGTGGCGTCGCCGGATGTGGCTGATCGCCTGAGCAGGGAAGAACTCGTCGACCAGCAGCGGGGGTTTGGGTATACGAAAGAAGATTTGAACATGATCCTGAAGCCGATGGCGGCGACGGGTAAAGATGCGGTTTGGTCGATGGGGGATGACACGCCGCTGGCGATGCTGGCGAAATCGCCGCGGCCGCTGTACCACTATTTTCGGCAACGGTTTGCGCAGGTGACGAATCCGGCGATCGATCCTTTGCGCGAGGCGGTCGTGTTTTCATTGCACACGCGCCTGGGGCCTTGGCCGCATTTGCTGGACACACATGCGCCTCTGCCGGGGATCTCGCTGAGTTCGGTCTTTCTGTCGCTGGGGCAGGCGGCAGCGTTGCGGGCCGGGGTATTTCCGCATGCGGAGACGCTGCAGCTGGTGGAGTTGCCGTGCCTCTTTGGGGGTTCGGAGTCCCTGGAGGCGGCTGTTGATGCGCTATGCGCGGCGGCAGAGGCCCGGGTGCGTGAGGGCGCGTGCCTGCTGTTGATGACGGACCGTGGGGCGTCGGCGGAGAAGATGCCGATTCCGATGGCTATGGCCGTTGGGGCGGTGAACCAGGCACTCACGGTGGCCGGGCTGCGGACGAAATGTGGCTTGATGGTAGAGGCGGGAGACTGCCGGGACATCCATCATGCGGCGGTGCTGATCGGGTATGGAGCGGGCGCAGTTTGTCCGTGGCTGGCGCTGGAGACGGCGCAGGCCTTGGCGCCGGAGGGGGTGGACGGCGAGCAGATGACGCTGAAGGCGTTTGAGGCGGGGTTAGCGAAGGTGATGTCGAAGATGGGGATCTCGGTGGTGGATAGCTACCGTTCGGCGCATCTGTTCGACATCCTGGGGCTGCATGAGGCGGTGGTGGCGAAGTGTTTCTTTGGGACGCCGGCGCCGTTGTCGGGGATCGGGTTTGCGGAGATTGAGCGGCGGCTGCGGGTGAGTTGGGTGGCGGAGGAAGCGGCTGCGCCGATGGCCGAGCTTCCGGATTATGGCTGGGTTCGTTTCCGCAAGTCGGATGGCGCGGAGCCGCATCTCTGGCAACCGCACACCGTCAAAGCGTTGCAGAGCACGGTAGGGAGCGCTCGGAATGTGGCCGCGGTGGCGGATGCCAGTGCGCAGTTTGCGATTTATTCGCAGGGTGTGGATGTGCATGAGGCGGTGCGTTTGCGGGATCTGCTGGAGATTCGGCCGGCGGGTCCGGAGTTGGCATTGAGTGAAGTGGAGGCGGCAGAGGAGCTTTGTCACCGGTTTTGTTCGAGTGCGATGAGCCTGGGGTCGTTGAGCCCGGAGGCGCACCAGACGGTGACGGCGGCGATGAACATG